>NZ_DOED01000025.1:47419-47569 GCF_003524185.1 Culturomica sp. | reverse complement strand
TTATGATTTTTGATTTACGATTGAGGTGAATGCTGATTCGTAGAAGGGTTTTGGAAGAGGTGGTTTATGATTTTAAATTTTAGATTTTAGATTTTAAATTGAAAAACAGGTAGGGAGAAAATTACATACCGGGACGGACTCATTGTGTAA
>NZ_DOED01000025.1:15152-47187 GCF_003524185.1 Culturomica sp. | reverse complement strand
TTACGATTTACGATTTTTGATTTGCGATTGGGGTGAATGCTGATTTGTAGGGGGTAGAATCCGGTGTGAATCGAGGATTGTGTATCAGGGGGATTTGGGGTGTAATTTTGTGCGTTTGGCTGACCGGTTTAAATAATAATTATCGACAAATCAAATTTCGGTCTGAAATTTGCTGGTAAAGCCGGTGTTTTGTATGTGATTGATTTTTGACTTAATTGAATGATATGAAAATAATACTGTCAATATTCTTTTGGGGAATCGTATCTACGGTTGTATGGGCTCAGGACAGAACGGTTGATTATTCAGCTTCATTGTCGGGCTTTGTCTCTACAAAAGATAATTTGCCATTCTGGGCTGTTTCTAACCGTTACGGCCTGATGCCGGACGGACGGGGAGGATTGCTCGAGGTCGGGGTATTTTCTGACTTTACGGACAAGCATAAAATCAATTTCGCCTATGGCGTCTCGGGAGCGGGGTTTCTGTCTGATTTCGACAATAATATTCTGTTGGATCAATTGTATATCAGCGGACGCTGGCGTAATTTGCGGCTTGATTTGGGGATGATTCACCGGGACACCGAATATGAGGGTATTTCTTCTACGAACGGGGATATGATATGGTCGAATAATTCGCGGACATTGCCGGGGTATAATCTGCGTTCTGATTATATCGCTATTCCCTGGACGAATAAGGTGCTTTCTTTTAAATTCAATTGGGCCGACTATATGATGATTGACGACCGTTATGTAGAAGATACACGTTTGCATAATAAATCGGTTTTCTTAAAGATAAAGCCGGCACGCCGCTGGGAGATTATAGTCGGGTTGGAGCATTGGGTACAGTGGGGCGGTACATCACCGACTTTGGGAAAACAGCCTTCTTCCTTTAAGGATTATCTGCGTATCGTATGTGGTAAGGAGGGAGGGGAAGGCGCTTCGACTAGCGATGTTATTAATGCACTGGGAAATCATCTGGGGCGAGAGCATTTGCGAATCAATTATCTGGCCGATAATTATACGCTTACTTTTTATCATGATATACCGTTCGAAGATGCTTCCGGTACTGATTTCCGCTCATTCCCCGACGGAACGTACAGTTTTTATTACGGAGCTCACAACAAGAATCAATGGGTGAGTGATGTGATTTATGAGTTTTACTACACTAAATATCAATCCGGGCGTTACCACGACCGTCCGATAAATCCCGACCGTCCGGAAGATGGGAAAAAGGTATTGGGTGGCAATGACAATTATTTCAATAACGGAGAGTACAGGAGTGGTTGGACGTATTACGGGCGAACCATAGGAACTCCGCTTATGACACCGTTGGCTCCCAATGTGCATGGCATAACGATGGGAATTTATAATAACCGGATTATCGGACATCATCTCGGATTAAAAGGATATGCTTTTCAGCGTATTCCTTATAAAGCGATGCTGACTTATACTTTAAATTACGGGACGTACGGAAAGCCGTTACCTGATCTTCCCGTAAAGCAATTTTCTTTCGGGTTGGAGGCCGGTATTCCCGATCTCCGGCATATTCCTTTTCATATTGATTTAGGTGTTTATGGGGATTTCGGGCGTCTGCTTACCGATAATTTCGGTGTAACGGTAAAGCTTACCCGTAAAGCAGTACTTTGGTCGAAGAAATAGTGTTTTATTGTAAAAAAATTTGATGTTTATTTTTCATTCCGTCTTTACGGAGGTTTTCTATTTTAAATTAACATTTTTATCAGGTTCCCTATCCTGGATCTATCTGCGAAATCTCCGATCCGGGATTCAATCCTGGATCGTAATTAAAAATTAATCTGTGGGTCTGACAAAATTTAAGATTCTCCTTGTTGTTTTTCCGTAATTTTATCCGTCAGGACGAATTCCAGTGTTCCTCCTTGTGTGATTTCATCGTGAGTAATCCAGGTTCGGTTCAACTCTTTACCATTGAGCAGGACTTTCTGAACGTAAATGTAATTGTCGTTTTCTTTGTTGGCTGTAACGACAAATTTTTTCTCCGGTCCTACGCGTAAGGTTACTTTGTTAAATAAAGGAGTCCCCAGCTGATATTTGCCTTCTACGGGATTGACAGGATAGAAACCCATGGCGGAAAAAACATACCAGGCGGACATTTGACCGCAATCTTCGTTACCGCACAGTCCGGCGGGTGTGTTGGTATATAATTCGGTCATAATTTTGTTTACATAGTATTGTGTCTTATGCGGTTGTCCGACATAGTTGAAAAGATAGGCTACATGGTGTGAGGGCTCGTTACCCTGGGCATATTGTCCGATCATACCGCTGATATCGGGAGAAGCATTGCTGCCTTCCAGTTGACTTGGGATCGTAAAGAGACTGTCCAGTTTGGTTGCAAAGGTTTCTTTTCCTCCGTGTAAAGAGATCAGCCCTTCAATATCGTGGGGGACAAACCAGGAATATTGCCAGGCATTTCCTTCGGTGTATTCGTCATCCCGGTGATTTGAATAGAGTGGAGAGAACGGTGATTTCCAAGCTCCGGAACTTGATTTTCCCCGCATAAAACCGGTGTTTTTATCGAAAAGGTTGGTATAATTCCGGGATTCTTTCAAGAAGAAGAGGTAATCCTCTTCCTTGTTCAAAGCTTTGGCCATTTGAGCAATGCACCAATCGTCGTATGCATATTCGAGTGTTTTGGAAACGGATTCATTTTCTTTGTCATAAGGTATATAGCCGTATTGACGCAATTCTGCCAGTCCTGCCTTACCCGATAAGACTGTCGCTTTCATGGCTTCGTAGGCTTTATCTACATCATAATTGTCAATGCCTTTCAGATAGGCTTCGACGATGACCGGAATGGAGTGATTACCGATCATACAGTTTGTTTCGTTTCCGACCAGTTCCCAGACGGGCAATAAGCCGGATGCGTCGTAATGTTTGAGCATCGAATTTATCATATCGTTTACCCGTTTTTTTTGAGTGAGGGTAAATAACGGATGGGCTGCCCGGAAAGTATCCCAAAAGGAGAATACCGTATATTGTTTGTGTTTTTGTACGCTGTGGATTTCTTTATCCGGTCCTTTGAAATTGCCGTTTACGTCGGAAAACAGGTTCGGGGCCAGATAGGCATGATAGAGGGCTGTATAGAAAACCTGTATGTTGTTTTCATTGTTTCCTTCTACTTTTATACGGGATAGGATTTTACGCCAGGCCTGTTTGCCATCCCGTTTTACTTTATCAAAACTCCAGTGTGGAAGTTCTTTTTTCAAATTGGCGTCAGCTCCGTCAATGTTGGCGGAAGACAGGCTGATTTTGGCCAGTATTTTATCGGTTTTGCAGCCGAAGTCGATCCACGCATAACAGGAATCAGTAACGATTTTCTGTCCGTTTTGCAAAGGTTTTAACGTATTTTTACCTGCGAGGACCTCTACGTCTTGAGAGAATTCTATGGTGAAGTATACTCGTTGGTCGGCAGCCCATCCTGTGGATTTACGATAACCTTGTAATGTCCTGTTATTGATCTTTTTCAGGCTGGCTTCTGTCGTTTTATCCCAATTCCGGGAAGTTGTCAGGTCCAGGGTCAGGCCGTGGACCGAGTTGGCCGGGTATTGGTAATAGTGAAAACCGCAACGGGGGGTGACAGCTAATTCTGTAATGATTCCGTTGTCAAATTTTACGCGGTAATATCCGGGTTCGGCTTGTTCGTTATCGTGTGAAAAACGGGCATATCCGGATCGGATGTAGTCGGCTGCATTCCGGTTTGTGTCCGGTTTTGTAATTACGGGCAAAAAACGAATATCCTGCAAGTCGCCGATTCCGGTTCCGCTGAGGTGGGTGTGTGAAAATGAACTGATGATACTGTCACTGTAATGATAACCGGAACACCAGTCCCAGCCGCTTCTCGGATTATCAGGGCTGAGTTGTATTGCTCCGAAGGGAACAGTCGCGCCGGGAAAGCAATGTCCATGTTCGGCCGTACCGATAAAAGGGTTTACGTATTCGGTGATTTTGGGTTCTTTTTCTTTATTGCTGCAACTACCCAATGGTAAGATAAATACGAACGAAAGTAGAAAGAATATATTTTTCATGGCGAGGACAATTGCGGATGGATGAGAAACGATAAAAAAGAAAAATGTCCGGAACATCAGAGCCGTAGTTGCTACGGAGCTGAGGAACCGGACATGAGGATGGGAATTACATCTTCAATTCATTCCAGACAAGAGCAGCAGCTCCGTAGATAGCTGCATTTTTATCCAGTTGTGAAGGCAGTAATTTTACTTTGTTAGCAAAAATTTTCAGTACATTCATTTCCATATGGTCTTTGGTGGGTTCGAAAAGCAGGGGACCTGCCTTTGCCAAACCGCCGAATAAGAAGATGGCTTCCGGACTGGTAATAGCTACCATGTTTGCCAATGCTTCTCCCAGCATTTTACCGGTATATTTGAATGTATTGATGGCAATCATATCTCCTTTTTGAGCTGCTTCCGATACCATTTTGGCCGTCATTTCGTTGAAAGGAACCAAACGCAAATCGCTCGGATAGTTGTATTTGGCCATCATTTTGTAAGCAGTTCTTTTTACTCCCGTGGCAGAAACATAGGTTTCCAGGCAACCGTTACGACCGCAGCCGCACTGACGTCCGTTCGGAGATACGATAATGTGTCCCAGTTCACCGGCAAATCCATCGCTTCCATATATCAACTGGCCGTTGGCAACGAAACCACTGCCCAGACCGGTACCTAATGTTACCATGATGAAATCTTTCATGCCTTTAGCTCCTCCGTATATCATTTCTCCGATAGCTGCAGCGTTGGCATCGTTTGTCAGGAATATCGGTAACTGCGGATAGAATTCTTTCATCATATCGCACAACGGAATAACATCGTGCCATCTCAGGTTGGGTGCAAATTCAATAGAACCTTTGTAATAGTTGCCGTTAGGAGCTCCTATACCGATGCCGATCATTTCGATTTCTTCCCGTAACGGATCCAATACTTTTTCAATTTCGAGGTATAGTTCCTTCAGGTAGTCGTTTATATCTTCATGCTTTTGGGTTTCAATATTCCCGTCTGCGATATAGTTTCCTTCTCTGTCAATGAAACCAAAAGTGGTGTTCGTTCCGCCAATGTCAATTCCTAATGCTACTTGCCTTTTCATGTCGTGTTTATATTAATTAATGTTGTTGGTTGTTTACGGTAACGTTTTCAGCCTTCGCTGCCGTTTGACGACGTAAATATAGAAAAAAAATGAGAGATCAGAAGCGATCTCTCATTTTTTACTAACTACTAACCTAAACATACAAACTTATGAAAAAAACGTCTTCTTATTGGCCGTTTTTGATATTACAAATATAGAATGAAAAATTGAACAAAATGGTTAATGGAAAGTTAAAAATTTTAGTTTGTTTTGAGGTGTTGTGTATAAATTTCTTAAAACTTTTATAGAAAAGAAAATATAAGTCGTCCGGATTTTTAAATCGGAGGGGATAATGGTTGGCCCAAGGAGGAAATTTACATGTGGAGATAGAATTCCCGGGTAAGCCGGATGTATTCTTCTGTATAGTTGTGACGGCTGATTTCCAGCGTCAGGGTTGTCGTTTCGGGGATACACGGATATTCGACAAATTCCATCAATAATCTTTTTATTTTTTTATCCGGATTGGGGTAGATTTGTGTCTGCCGTTTGAGACAAAGATCGGTTTCCCGGGTTTTACCGATAAAGGAAAATGCTTCATCGGCAGGGAGGATGACACTGAATTTCCCGGTTGGAGATAATAAGCGGAGAACGGCTTCAATCAAAGCATTATGTGTGAAATTTTCACAATGGCGTGCCATATTCCGGGCGGTGTCAGGGGCAGGTGTCGATTGTATAAAAAAGGGCGGGTTACAGACGATATGATCGTATCGTTTGTCCGGATGATAACAGAATATGGAGTCGGGATAAACCTTTATTCTTTCCGGCCATGGGCTTTGGGCAATGTTTTCTGTTGCTTGTCTGTATGCAGCGGGGTTGATTTCTACGGCATCTATTGCCGCTCCTGGATTTCTTTGGGCGGCCATGAGGGCAATCAATCCGGTTCCGGTTCCGATGTCCAATATGGTGTTTGCTTCAGATAAATCGGCCCAGGCACCCAATAAGACGCCATCAGTTCCTACTTTCATGGCTGTTTGATCCTGATAGATCGTAAATTGCTTGAATTGGAAGTAATTGTTCATGGATTTGTGGAAGCTGACAAGGCTATTTATAAAAGTATTGTTTTGAACAGCAAACTTTTTGGATTGAAATTATGTGATCCTGTTTTTGGGTTGTAGCTTTAAAATCAGCAGTTGAAACTAACCTGTTAAAACAATACCGCTAAAGGTAATAAATTTTATTTCCCTTTAGCGGTACAGTCGTAGCGGTATGCGATTTTAATTTTCCTCTTTTTCTTCTTTTTCCTCTTCGAAATTCAGCATATTTTTTTCTGCGAGCAGATTGTACCATTGAATGACTTTTTTCATATCGGATACATATACTCTGTCTTTGTCGTATTCCGGCAGGATTTCATTGAAATAAGCGATGATTTTTTCTGTCGGTTCTTTGTGGGAGAGGGTTTTGGCACCGTTCTCCTTTTCATTGATGCGTTTTAATACGGTTTTTAAAGGCATGTCTTCATCTTCCGTATATATGGATATATCTTCCAGGGATATGATTTTTGAGTTGGAATAAGCCGGAAAGCGTTTGCCGTCGATAAGTGATTCCACTATAATTGCATTCGGGGTATTGTTGATCAGTTTAAATAATCCCGGTTTTCCTGATATAGATAAAATTTCTTTTAACATGTGTCGTGTAAATTTTAGTCGTTTGTTAAAATGAAGTGCAAAAGTAATAAGAATTTTTGATAAATCAGTTTATCCCTCTTTGCTTTTTAATCTTTTCATAAGCCGTATTGATGAGGGTAAATTTTTCTTCCGCAGCTTTTCGAATGTCTTCTCCCAAATGTCCTACTTTGTCCGGATGATTTTCCATGGCCATTTTACGATAAGCTTTTTTCACTTCTTCATCGGTTGCAGCAGAGGTGATTCCCAGTGTTTGATAGGCTGAGTTCAGATCGTCGTAGAACATGGCCTTTACTGAATTGAAATTGGTGTTATCGATACCCAATTGGAAAGCTATATTTTCAATCAACCGGATTTCTTCAGGGCAGATGCTACCGTCAGATTGGGCTACTCCAAACAGGTAATAGAGTAATTGAATGCGCGAAGACAGGTCCATATTGAACCGGATTTGCTGGCATACTTCTGCTAATGGAATTTCTTTGGTACGAAGTTCCTTGATCATGAGCAGGGCTTCGCGGGCCGCTTCTTCTCCGAAATTGGTACGGAGAAAATTTTTGACATAATCCAGTTCCGAACGGGTCATTTTGCCGTCGGCTTTCATAATTGCCGTAAGCAGTACGGTGAGACTGAACATGAAGTCACCCCGGCCTGTCCGGTTCCCGGAACCCGGAGCCGATGCAACTTTTACATCGACATTATCGAAGACCGAACCCATAAAAAGTCCGAAAAGTGCTCCTAACGGTCCTCCCATAACAAAGCCTAATCCGGCACCGATCCATTTTCCGTATTTTGCCATTTTATTGTTTTTGATTTAATTGTTCTATAATATCTTTAATTTGCTGATTTAAATCCAGCCCCCGGTCCGTATAGATCGTAAAGTCGGATTTTTGGCATTTTATATCGTCAGCCATTTGGTTTTCTATTCTTTTTATGACCTGTTCAGGACATACCTTATCCCGGTCGACAACCCGTTGTATCCGGGTTTGCCGGGAAGCATATACCGAGATAATCCGGTCGAAATTTTTTTCCAATCCGGCTTCAAATAGTATAGCCGATTCGAAAAAGACCAAATTCCCGGATTGCAGCAAGCTCCATTGGCGGAAATCTTCCAGAACAACCGGGTGTACGATTGCATTGACTTTCTGTAAGGCTGTTTTATCATTGAAAATGATTTCGGCCAATTTCTTTTTGTCCAGGTTATTGTCATCGGAATAAAGGGTTGTTCCGAATAATCCGGTAAGGGCCGAACGTATTTCCCTATTCTTATTTATCAGTTCGGAAGCCTGACGGTCTGAAATGTACACGGGATAACCTTCCTGCTCCAGAATATGGGCAACTGTCGTTTTACCGGAACCGATTCCACCTGTCAGGCCTATTTTTATCATAGCAGAGCATTACTTTTGTTCCAAAATATATTCTACCTTTTGAGGGGAGAATGCCAGGTTCTTAATGAAGGAGGGGCTTTGGGTAACTTGTATGGGTAAAAAATTAGATTTGCCCACGTCTTTATAATTAATGATAAAATTGAAATCTTTATCGGATACCCGGTCATACATGCTTAATCCGACGTCATACGTGACATCGACGG
This sequence comes from Culturomica sp., assembly GCF_003524185.1. Taxonomy (NCBI): domain Bacteria; kingdom Pseudomonadati; phylum Bacteroidota; class Bacteroidia; order Bacteroidales; family Odoribacteraceae; genus Culturomica; species Culturomica sp. Next base: position 38,812 of record NZ_DOED01000025.1, on the reverse strand, counting down.
AAGCGGGGAAAAGCCGGATTGTAAGGGAGTCCGGTAGTCCGATGACTTTGATCGGAACACTTTTTTGTGCTTCTGTGAAACGCTCCAATTGCAGCGTGACCCGTACATCCTGGATGCTGTTTGTTATGCCGGGTATTTGGGCAAGCTGTATATCCTTAGATATGTCTTTTTTGATTTCTCCAATATTCCAGTGTTCGGTAGGTATGTATTTTAGAGTATCAACGATTATTGCCGGCCCTGTAATGAGAATGCTGTCCGGTGTCACATTGATTTTATTTTTTAAGATGTATTGTTTTTTCAGTTTATAATCTACGATGGGGTGTACCGGAACTTTCCGGGAAACGGCATATGAAAATTTAAAATCGATTTCCTGCGGTTTGATGTCTAATAATTTGATGTCGGAATTTAACTGGTTGCTGATTTTGTCTTTGATGTTTTTTAACTGGAGGGTGTATTCGAGAATGTTGTTTTTCTCCAGCAGATGATTGCTGTAACCATTGACATCCAATGTGATAGGCAGAAAAGACGTACTGATCCGGTATCTGAGTAAAGAGAACCCCGTAGCTTTGATTTCCAGACTTATACTTTTAGGTAGAGTGGAGACGAGGTATTTTCCTTTGGGAAAATCAGTGTATTTTACGGGATAGGTGATTTCGCTCGTATATTCTTTATTGAGTGCATTTAAAAACCACAGGATGGCGGCAATAACTACGCACATCATGTAGCTCAATATATGCCGGTCGATGTGAATATGATGCTTTTGCAAATAGGCAAATAAATTATTCTTCATAGACATACGGACGAAAATAGTAAGTTTAAAATTGTAGATTTACGATTTTAAATTATTGATTAAATGAATCCGACGATGAATCCCTTTGTCAAGCAATTTACAATTTATATGTTCGTTCTAATTGTAGATTTTAGATTGACCCTAAATATTTAATTCTTACCCCAAAAATCGTGTATTAAAAATAAACTGAGGGGTAATTTTGAATTAAAAAATGAAAATCGGGTATTATTTGGAAAAGAGGGCACTCTGATGGGGTACCCTCTTTTGTTTATTTATTTAGCGGGAGCTGCATCAGTCATGTCTTTGATAACAGCTGCTTTGTCGATTTTTAAGCGAACGCCGCCTTCAACTTCCATAATAATTGCGAATTCCTGAATTTCTGCAACTTTTCCGTAGATACCGCCGGTAGTAACGATTTTATCTCCTTTTTGAAGAGACTCTCTGAATTTTTTCAACTCTTTTTGTCTTTTCATTTGAGGTCTGATCATAAAAAGCCAGAAAACAACAATAATCAGGATCAGAGGTAAAAAGCTCATCAAACCACCACCCTGGGTTTGGGTTTGTAATACGATCATAAAAAATGTGTTCATAATTTTAGTGTTTATTTTATAAATGTATTTTCCCGGTTTTATTTATATGTTTTGTACATAAGGATTTACCGCTTTAATTTTTTATATCGGCGGTGAATTTCAATGTAATCACCTTTTCCGGAATATTTGCAAATATACGGATTTCTTTGTATTGTTTACCGTATCTGCCGGAAGAGTTAAAAGCAATTTCTATTTTTCCTTCTTTTCCGGGGGCTACCGGTTCTTTGGTGTAATCGGCAGTGGTGCAGCCACAGCCGGTTTCTATGTTGCGGATTATGAGGTTTTCTGAGCCTGTATTTTTAAAATTGAATGTATGCATTACGGTTTCTCCGGCCGTTATTTTCCCGAAGTTGAATGTCGGTTGTGTGAATTCGATGCGGGTATCGGCTGTAGGGGCTGTTGTTTGTTTTGTTTGGGTATGGCATGCTTGCAGGCAGATGAATAAAAGTAGTCCTGTTTTTACTTTTCGGACTGCCCGGCAGTTCCATATAGTGAGCGGTTTCATTTTTTTCGTTTAGAATATGAGGTGTTTTACGGAATAATTTTTGTTTTGGATATGTTCCATTGTCTGGATTCCGATTTCCAGGTGTTGTTTGACAAAATTTTGGGTAACTTCTTTGTCTGATTCGGCTGTCTTTATTCCTTCGGAAATCATCGGTCTGTCGGAAACCAGTAGCAGGGCTCCGGTAGGGATACGGTTAGCAAAGCCGACGGTAAAAATGGTTGCTGTTTCCATATCTACAGCCATAGCCCGGGTTTTTACCAGATATTCCTTAAAATGATCGTCGTATTCCCAGACACGCCGGTTGGTGGTATAGACGACTCCGGTGAAATATTGCCGCTTGTGATCGTTGATGATCCGGGAACAGGTTTTTTGAATGCTGAAAGCCGGCAATGCCGGTACTTCATGGGGCAGGTAATCGTCTGAGGTACCTTCCCCCTTTATGGCTGCAATGGGTAAAATGTAGTCTCCTACTGAAGATTTATTTTTCAATCCTCCGCATTTGCCCAGAAAAAGAACGGCTTCTGGTTCGATAGCGGTTAAAAGGTCCAGGACGGTAGCTGCATTGGCACTTCCCATACCGAAATTGATCAGGACGATATTTCCGTGTGATACGTTGGGCATGGTTTTATCGGCGCCGACAATCGGCTCGTTGAATAGCTCCGAAAATAAATCCAGGTAGTATTCGAAATTCGTCAATAGAATATATTTGGGGAAATCTTTTAATGCCCGGCCGGTATAGCGTGGCAGCCAGTTATCTACGATTTCTTTTTTTGTTTTCATAATGCATAAAGCTTTAACGTTATTTCATTTTGGGTTATGAACCGGTTTCCTCTTTTCTTACGTTTTTTTAATAAAAGAGTCACAGTATCGGAAAAGGAAGCCAATGTATGGTGTTCCATTTTTTGATTCCGGAATTTTGAGTTTGTGATAAATACTTTTCCGTTTTGCTCCATGAGGTGATTGACTGATCTTTTATTACCTTTGTCTGTCTCATTTCCGGGTATCGGTAAAATAAGACCGGCAAAACAGAACAGTTAATTACATCGATGAATACTATAGAACTTACTGCCCTCAAAAATATAAAAATTGAGGATTATACTTATGATTTACCGGAGGAAAAAATTGCAAAATTTCCTTTGGCCGACCGGGAGGCTTCCAGGTTGTTGATATATGATAGGGGAGTCGTTTCTGAAACGTTTTTTTCCCAGGTGCCTGCTCTTTTGAAATCGGGACAGACGTTGATATTTAATAATACAAAGGTAATATATGCCCGCTTATTTTTTCAGAAAGAAACGGGAGCGCATATCGAAATTTTTTGTCTGGAGCCTTTGGTACCTGCGGATTATGCCCGGAATTTCGAGAGTAACTATTACTGTGAGTGGAGTTGTATGGTCGGTAATCTGAAAAAATGGCGTGACGGTGCTATTTTCTGTCGTTTTAAACGGGGGCAGGATGAGGTGGTTTTAAAAGCAGAAAAGCTCGGACAAACGGGAGGGGAAGTACATGTTCGTTTTTCGTGGAATAAGGAGTTGTCTTTTAGTGAGGTTTTGGAATATTGCGGCAAAATACCGATTCCACCTTATTTGAACCGGGAATCCGAAGATTCGGATAAGATACGTTATCAAACGGTGTACTCCCGGGAAGAAGGTTCAGTGGCAGCTCCGACAGCCGGACTGCATTTTACCCGGAATATTTTGTCGGTTTTGGAAAAGCAAGGGGTGCATATAGACGAACTGACGCTGCATGTCGGGGCAGGTACTTTTCGTCCTGTGAAGGCCGAGCGGATAGGCGGGCATGATATGCACACGGAGCATATTGTTATCTCCCGGAAACTGGTGGACGATCTGTCCCGGAAACAAGGGGAGGTCATTGCGGTAGGAACTACTTCGGTACGGACTTTGGAAAGTTTATATTGGATGGGAGTGAAGAGATTGATGGGGGAGGAAGAATTTTATTCTTTATCCCAGTGGGAAGCTTATACTTTACCTGTTGGTTATTCTTTACAGGAGGCGATGGCGGCATTGGTGGATTGGTTTGACCGGAGCGGAGAGGAGTTGCTGAAAGCCCGGACGACGATTATCATTGTGCCGGGATACCGGTTTCAGGTTATAGACGCCATGTTTACGAATTTCCATCAACCGCAAAGTACTTTACTGCTGCTGGTCGGGGCCGCAGTCGGTGAAGATTGGCGAAAAATATATGCTTATGCCCTCTCGCATCATTTCCGTTTTTTGAGTTACGGAGACAGTAGTTTTTTGAAAGTCAGAAAATAAGGAGAGGTGTCTGTATGTTAGAATTATCGTTACCGGCATTTGAATACAAAGTCAAAAAGCAGGATGGGGTTGTATTCATTTATGATATTATCCGGAAAAAGTATGTCAAACTGACGCCGGAGGAATGGGTACGTCAGCATTTCGTGCATTATCTGATTCGTCAGAAGGGCTTTCCGCAGGCATTGATTGCATTGGAAAGAGAAATCGAGGTGTACGGCTTGAAACGCCGTTTTGATCTGGTATGCTATGACCGCCGGGGAAATCCGTATCTGATTGTCGAGTGTAAGGCTGCCGGCGTAACACTTTCACAAACGGTTTTCGATCAGGTTTTCGGCTATAATTTGATTCTGGCTGCTCCTTATGTTGCCATTACAAATGGTATCCGGCATTTTTGCGGTCATCTGGACAACAACCGGCAATTTTGTTTTTTGCCGGAGATACCGGAATTTGAAGATTTTCCGGCCCTGTGATTTGTTGTCACTTCCGGACAACGAATCACAGGGTACCGGAAGTTCAGATCAACAATTCTTAAAATATTTGTCGAGTAATTCAAAGGCAGCAGTAAAAGAACTCATTTCGTTTTTCTGTACTTTTTCTTCCGCCTTTTTCAGGTTTTCTTTTTGACTTTCGTAAAAACGGTTTTTCAGTTGTTCATTGATTGTTTCGTACATCCAGTATTTGGCTTGCTCGTTTCTGTGTGTTTCGAAATAACCGTTTTGCTGGGTTGTGTTACAATAGTTGAGAATGGCTTGCCAGATATCGGATATTCCTGTTTTTTCATAGGCTGAACAGGTCATAACTTTCGGTTCTACACCGGATTCATGGGGCGGAAACAGGTGTAAAGCTGTTTGCAATTGTACTTTGGCTAATTCGGCTTTATGAATGTTGTTACCGTCTGCTTTGTTGATAATGATGGTGTCGGCCATTTCCATGATACCCCGCTTGATGCCTTGTAGTTCGTCTCCGGCCCCTGCAATCTGTACCAACAGGAAAAAATCGACCATAGAATGGACGGCGATTTCGCTTTGTCCGACGCCTACTGTTTCTATTAAAATAATGTCGAAACCTGCTACTTCACAAAGGATCATGGCTTCTCTGGTTTTACGGGCTACACCACCGAGAGAGCCTGCAGACGGGGAAGGCCGGATATAGGCATTCGGGTCCCGCGACAGTTCTTCCATTCGGGTTTTGTCCCCCAGAATACTGCCTTTGGAGCGTTCACTGCTGGGGTCGATCGCCAGTACGGCAATTTTATGGCCCTGGTCTGTCAGAAATTTTCCAAAGGTTTCTATAAATGTACTTTTACCGGCTCCCGGTACACCGGTTATCCCGATGCGCACAGAACGTCCTGAAGAAGGCAGACAACGCTTGATGACTTCCTGAGCTATTGCCTGATGTTCGGTTTTTGAACTTTCCACCAGAGTGATTGCTTGGCTGAGAATGTTGATGTTTCCTTTTAGGATACCCTCTACATAATCATCTGTTGTTAAAGCTTTCTTTTTTATATTTTTTAAACGGGCAACTAGGTTCGGATTTACCGGATCCGGTTGATCTATACCTTTATTTACTTTCAAACCCTCGTATTCCGAAGAGTTTTCCGGGTGTTCAATACATTGCTCCATGACTGTTTTTTTTGATTTAGGCAAAGATAGAATTAATTCGTTGAAAAGACAAAAGTCGGAAGCGAACAAGCTTCCGACTTTCAGATAATAAAAACAAAGTATTCCAGGCTGAAATTAATCGATACCCAGTTTCTTTTTCAATTCTTTGGATAAGGCATCTTTATGGATCATGACCGATGTCGTTTTGTATGCGACAAAGGGATAGGAAGCGTAAAGATAACCGTCGTATTTGTTGTATTTTCCCCAGGAATTCTTGACAATAAAATAAGGGGTACCGTTTTGGTCTTTGGCTTTTCCAACGATGTGCATACCATGGTCGTCGGTGGTTTGGTAATTGTCAAAGGCTTCCTGCCGCATTTCCTGGGTGATTTTTTTCTCACTACAGGGATGTTGGATGAATTGCCGTTGCTGTTCCTCTTTGGGTAATGTCAGCCATTTGGTGATTTCGGCATCCTTCATTTCTTTGGTATCGAAAGTCGGCACGACAGCGATGCCATTGGTAAATCCTTTTTCGGATAAATCGGTAGCCCAGGCAAAGGTGAATCCTTTGTCGATGGCTTTATCCAAAACGTCCATGAATTCGTCGAGCGGAAGGTTGTAAGTGTTTCCGTTTAACCAGTTGTCCGGTACTTCGATAGCGAACTGAGAGTAAAAAGGATGATGGCTGAAAGAGGTCAACTGTATATAATCCGCCATATTCAGTCCCAGCATTTGGGTGAAACTTTGCGGGGTATATTCTTTACCTTTGTAGGTAAAGGTTTCCGGTAATTTCCCCAGATAAGCGTCTAGAATACCCTGGTAACCCTTTTTCCAGGCGGTTGTGATTTTCCGGTTCGGGTTTTTGACAATGACATCGGCGTATGCCCGTAACAGGCTGTTGAGTTCTCCGTGGGCATGTATATTTTCTCCGTAATTCAAACCGGAATAGGCTTCCAGAGGTACAATACCGTAACGGTCTATGGCCCATTGTACATCATAATGTGCTCCACCGGGACCAAAATTCATCGCACCGTGGAGACGTACGTAACGGTCGGCTTTCCCGTCATAAGTATGCCATACGACGTACATCGGGGAGAGACTGACAGTATCTTTTCCCAATCGGGCGATTTCCGATTCGAAGAACGATATGCCCGACCATGACCAGCAAGTGCTGCTCCGGTCCTGTGATTTGACACTGGTTGCCGGCATACGCTTGATGTCGGTAAACCGATATCCCTCTTCTTTCTGTTCCTGAGCCTGGGCCTGGTATAAAAATACACAGGCACAAGCAAATGTCAATACAATATTCTTTTTCATTCTTTTTTTATTATGGAATTAATAACCTGGATTTTGTTGACTGGCCCTGTCGGCGGGTGGGAATAACTGGATTTCCGTGTAAGAGATCGGCCATATCCGGCGGAAATGATCGAACGGAATGACTCCCAAATTGTCCAGATGCTGCTTAGCTAATTTTTCTTCCGGGGTTCTCCATCTCACAACCTCTCTGCAATTACGCCACAGATCCCAGGCTCTGTGCCCTTCACAGGCCAGTTCGAGTCGTCTTTCATACAGGATATCGTCCAGGGTTACGCCGTTGTCGTATTTCCGCGGGTCGACAGTTGTCCGTTTTTCCCGCAGGTCGCTGAGGTACTTTCCCGCATTGGTGTCGTTGCTTTTGAGTGCCGCTTCTGCTGCAATCAGGTACATTTCGGAGAGACGGAAAATTTTAGGATTGGTAATCAGTTCGTTGCCATTTCTACCTTCCCATTTCCAACGGGCATAGTAATATTGGAAAAGGGTGGACGGTTCGTAGAGAGAGAACCTTACATCCGTCGGGTTTTCCTGCATCAGTGCTTCGAAATCGGTAGTCGTACCAATTCTTTGGTAACGGGTTCCGCCGATCAGGGTACCCAGGCAAACCCATTGATTCGGTTCGGTATCGGATACATTGACTTCGAAAATCGATTCACTGGCAAAGGCCGTGCTCCATACCGATTTGTAGTTGTCAATTTCGTAAAGGGTAAAGACTTTGGAGTTGATGACGTCTTGGGCGGCTTTCAGTGCTTCTGACCAATTTTCCATATACAGGTAGTATCTGGCCTGAAATGCGCGGCCGGCATACCAGTCTAATCTGCCTTTTTTTCTGGTTTTACTCAGGAGGGGCACAGATTCTTTCAATTCGGTACCGATGTATTCCCAAACTTCCCGGGCAGTGTTTCTATAGTTGGGCTGACTGATATCGCTTTTGATTGTTTTAGCAATATAAATACCGAGCGGGTCGGCCGCGATATTGCCTTTTCCCCAGTTTGAAGGAAGCGGAGCGTGCATACGAACCATGTCAAAGTACATCAATGCACGTAATACACGGATTTCTGCCAGGTATTCTTTCTTTTTTTCCGATTCTTCCAGGGCTTTGGCCGATTCGAAAACTTTTATTGAAGCGTAAGCCAGGTTGTACAGGTTTCTGTAGATCAGGGTCGTTATGTCATAGGGAGTTGACTTGAATGAATAGTAGTCTGCTAACCAACCGGTATTTCCGGCCCGGAAATCGTCTCCCATCAGATCGCCGCTGAACATAAATGTGGCATCGTAATAATAACCGTAAGCTCCGCTGGTGAGTTTCAGGTAATTGTAACAACCGTTTGTAAAATTGTTGAGGTCATTGATATCCGAGATTATCTCCGTGTCCGGGAGGCTGGTGGCAGGAGATGAGTCGAGAAATTTGTCGCCGCAGGAGTAAATGCCTGTGATTAATCCGATTAAAAGTAGATATTTTATCTGTTTCATAACACTTCTCTTTTAGAATTTAATATCGATACCGAATCTCCAGGTCCGTAAGGACGGGTATGAATAGCTGTTATAGGATCCGGAATTGTTTACTTCTGGATTCACGTAATCAACTCCGTAGAAGGTATAGATGTCGTTTCCGTTTACATATAACCGAAGTTCCGATAATCCCAACTGATTGATCCATTTTTTCGGGAAAGTATATCCCAAACTGATATTCTTGATCTTCAGATGATCAGAAGAACGCAGACTTCGGGTTGAGACATAGTTGGAATTGAACGGGTCAGTGTATATAATGATAGGTGTACCTTTATCTCCCGGTTTTTTCCAGGCATTTTTGTAAGCGTCGAATCTGACATTTGCAGTTCCCAGAGAGGCACCGTCGCGGACTGTCGCTGAATATTGGCTATCAAGCAAGGTACCGCCGATGGTGAATGTAAGCAGGAACGACAGATCGAAGCCTTTGTAAGTAAAACGGTTGGTTAATCCGCCGAACCAATCCGGATATCCTTTTTTATGGATGACTTTTTCAACTCCTACCGAAGGATCCTGGGAAATACTGGTGTGATCGATGACTGTTTTTCCGTCTTCTCCTTTTGTATTTTTATACCATTGGCTGCGTCCGGTTTGAGGATCGATACCGGCATATTCTCTCATATAATAAGAGTACAAATGTTCTCCCTGACGATAAATGTAGTTCGTCAATATGCTTTCGTTATCTTTAGCTAATTTTTCCACTTTAGCCCGCATAAAGGAAATGTTGAAATTAGTCTCCCAACTGAAGTCGTCTTTTATGAGATTCCGGGAGTCTAATGTGATTTCCAGACCGGTGTTCCGTAATTCTCCTTCGTTTACGATCATGCTGCTCCAACCGGAAGTATATGGGGTACTTGCATTGTTAATCAGGTCGACGGTGTGCTTGTTATAATATTCAATTGTACCTCTCAACCGGCTTTTGAACAACGAAAAATCAATACCGGCATTCCAGGTATAGGAGCTTTCCCAGGTCAGATTAGGATTACCGTAGCTACTGACACTGTAAGCCGGATCAGACATATAGGTGTTGTTTATACTGAACAGGGAAAGTGATCTGTAGTAGTTTCCCGGTTGAGTACCGTTTGTTCCGTAAGATAATTTTACCCTTAAATTATCCAGCCAGTTTTGAGTGGATTCCATGAAGGATTCCCTTGTTATATTCCAGGCTGCGGATGCAGACCAGAAATCTCCCCAGCGATTGGAGGCCAGGAAACGGGACGTCCCGTCACGCCGCCAGCTACCGCTCAGAAAATATTTATTGTCGTAATTGTAATCGAGTTTTGCAGCCCAGGAAATCAAACGGTCGGTGTTATCGTATCCGCCGACGGAATTCGGCAGGGAAGCATTACTCATGAACAATAACCGGCTGATGGGAAGATTATATCCGCTGGCGTCCAGAAAGTCGTATGTCTGTCGTTTGGCTTCATAAACGCCGGTCGCATTAATATTGTGTATCCCGAAAGATTTTGTCAATGTGAGTATATTCGAGGTTACGATATTTGTGTAGAAAGAACGGGTTTCGTTTACTTCTCCGTGATTTGTGGCTCCTTGGTTGGAGGCCGGATCCCAGGTTTGTAAATACCGACTATAGCGTATATCGGCGGCATTGGTCGTGGTAAATTTCAACCATTTGGTGATATCGACGGTTACGGATAGATTGGTCGTACTGGAGAACCTTGTCGTGCGGTCTCTGTCTAAGGATATGGTTTCCAGGAAATTCGGGTCTGTTGAGTTGAATCCGGGTGTTTGGTTCAACTGACCGTTCGGTAAATAAATCGGCTGAGTCGGATTCATAGCCCGTAGATTGGAGATCGGATTACCCACGGTTGCCCCCTGATAGTCCAATTTAGTTTCCTGTTCCGTATAAGCGATAGCTTGGTTCATGGAGAAATTCAGCCATTGTGCCGTTTTGTTATTGAGCGCTAACCGGGCCGTAAAACGCTTGAAGTCGCTTCCCTCGGTAATACCGGATTGCCGCAAATAACCCAAGGATGCAAAAAAGTTGGTTTTTTGATTTCCTCCCCGGGCTGAGAAATTGATTTTATCTTCGGAACCGTTTTTGAACATTGCATCATACCAATTGTAATTCCGGGGGTGTGTCAAATATTTTTCCAATTGTGCCTGCGTCAGGTTTTTATAGTCGAAAGTTCCGTCCAACGGATCGTCCGGATGTACGATTTTGGCATAAGTATTCAAATTTTGAAGGGCATAAATGCGGGCGTCATTTTGAAGTGTCAGGTATTGATCTTCATCAGACATTCCCGGGAGTGCATTTTGAGAATACAGGTAGTAATTTTTTAAAGCCTCGGTTGCATATCGGGTATATTCACCTCCGCTCATGTAATAACCTTTTAACTGACGTTTAATGGCTTCAGAGGAGAAGCCTCTTTCATAGGTTACTTCGAAACGGGTTTTACCTTCCTGTCCTTTTTTGGTGGTAATGATGATAACACCGGCAGAGGCCCGGGAACCATATAAAGAAGTTGCTGCGGCATCTTTCAGAACGGTCATTTGTTCAATGTCGTTCGGATTGAGATTGTTCAGATCGAAGTCTTCGCTGAGGGGAATCCCGTCGATAACATACAGCGGATTTGTAGATTCGGAAATCGAACCGATACCGCGAATCTGCAGGCCGACAGTTTCTCCCGGTTGACCGCCTCCCCGGGAAACACGTACACCGGCTACATAGCCTTTCAGGGCTTTTTCCGGAGAAACGGCATCGGCGGCTTCCCTCATCACTTTGTCTCCGCTGACACTGACAGCAGATCCGGTAAAGGCTTCTTTTTTAGTCGTTCCGTAAGCAACGACCATAACTTCTTCCAGGTCGGTGCTTATGGATTGTAATTGTACGTTTAGTACCGAACGGTTACCCGGTTTTTCTTCGTGGACTTTCATACCGATGAAAGAAAATTCCAGTACAATATGTCCGTTATCTTCATATACTAAGGTGTAATTCCCGTCGACATCCGTGGCAACACCTATGGTTGTTCCCTTTACCCGCACGGCGACACCGGGAAGTGGGAGGTTATTTTCGTCCGTGACATTTCCTTTTATCGTTTTTTTCGTGTCTTGAGGGGGAGCGGGAACCGGTCGGTTGTCCCGTCGGATGATGATGACTTCGTCTACAATTTCATAACAAAGTCGTTTGTCTTTCAATATTTGATCCAGTACTTTCTCGACAGTCTGGTTTTCTACTTTCATATTCAACAGACCGACGTCTTGTATATCCAGTTCATTGTATACAAAACTCAGATTCGTTTGTTTTTTGATCTCTTCGATGACATTTTTAATACTTACATTACTCAGGTTTAAATTTATCCGGTAGCCTTGTAAAAGATTAACGGCTTTGGCCGGTACGGAAGCGAAAGTGAAAAGCAGTAACACGTGCGTTACCCATAACAACCGGAGAATTCCGGAATGTTTTTTCTTCGTGGCTGTTTTTTCCATAACGTTTAAGTTTGTTGTGCTGATTTTTGCCGTGTGGCCAGATACGACAAAAGGTAGCCGGTTTGGTTTAAATTCTGAAAACTGATCGGTTTGTTATCAAAACACCTAAGAGAGAAAAAAGTGTACATTAAAAATTGTCTTTTTTTAGTCTTTTTTTTATTTAAATGTATGCCGTGTCGTTTTTTTTGAACTACCGTTAAATATTGTCAATAAATAAGGGGATAAGAATAAAGAGCTTGCTATTGAAAATAATTGAAAACAGCCTGAAGATTTTCAGGCTGTTTTGTATTTATTGGATTGTCGCATCGCTTGTGACTCCTGCTATACCCAGGAAAAGAAATTTGGCTACATCTTCCATAATTTCGGGATCGAGTAATTCCGGAACATCCCGTAAATCATGATAGTACATTGGGTTTTTGTATTTTCCTGTAGTCCCGGTATGGAAAGTAGGAACGTCGGCCCGGTTGAATGTCGCTCCGTCGGTACGGGCGACGGCTGTCGGGCTCATTTTTCGGTATTCGGAGGTTTTCAGGTAACGATGGATGTATTTTTCGTTGGCATCGGCAAAATATTTTTCCAATTGTGGGAACGATTTGATGCCTCCCATTGAAAAACCGTCGCCGCCTCCGACCATGTCAAGGTTGATCATGCACAAGGTTTGCGCCAACGGATACAAGGGATGAGCAACATAGTAGGCAGACCCTAAAATTCCACATTCTTCGGCGCCGAAAAGAATAAATACGATGGTACGTTTGGGAGATAGGCCGGATTTACCGAAAGCTTTTGCTGTTTCCAGTACAATAGCGGAGCCGGAAGCATTGTCCCAGGCACCCCGGAATATTCCTCCGTGATTGCCAAGGTGGTCGAGGTGAGCTCCGAGAATCAAAGGCTTGTTTTTCAATACCGGGTCTGTACCTTCCATTACGGCAATGACATTACAGGTTTGGCTGTGTGGGTTGTAATTGGTTTCGGTTTGCATTTCAACTTCGCATCCGGTATCGAAACTGGCCGGTTTCAGGGACTTATTAATTTTTTCTTTTAAGGCTTTCCGTTCCTGTCCGGAAGGTTTTAAAATCTCGTTGGCAATCTCTTCCGATATGTGGCAAAATATGATCCCCTGGTGCTTGATATTGGGATTGGAGGTTTTCCCGATTAACAATACGCCGCTGGCACCGTGCTTCAGAGCGTTGGCAATCCTGCCTACCGTACTGATATATTTTTCATTCCAGGCCTGATAATCTTTGTGATTCCGGTCGGTACAGGGAACACCGCTTTCTATCAAAACAATTTTATTTTGGGGATCGATGCCTTTGTAATCGTCATATCCCAGTTCCGGAGCCGTTAAGCCATAGCCTGCGTATAGGACTGAAGCTTTCGTTTTCCCGTTTAAAGAGTTTGTTCCCGGGAAATAATCTTTTGCAATTTGATAGCTTTTCCGGCCTGCCGGGGTTATTACTTCCAGTTTGCCGGGACCGGTCATTTCCGTATAATGGATGGGAAAATGTTGAAAGTAGCTACCCTGGTCGCCTCCCGGTTTTAGTCCCCATTCGGCAAATCGGTTGGCAGCCCAGTGAGCACATGCCATATATTCGGGAGAACCGGCCTGTCTGCCCTGGTATTCGGGTTTACACAATTCTTCTACGAACTTGTAGATTTCATTACTGGAAATGTTGTGAAACGCTTGCATTTCAGGCGTATAAGCCGCCTTTTCCTGGGCAAGTCCTACGGTGCATGCACAGAATAGACTAACGGACAATAAAATATTTTTGAACATGATTATATGGGTTTTAGATTAGATTATTTAGCGGAACAAAGTCGTTAATAGTTTTTGACGACGACTGTATTGCCTTTTATTGAGAAGCGGATACGTTCCGTTCTTTCCAAAGCATTCAGTATTTTAGAAAAATCTTTTTGTTTGTCGATATTTAATGAGAAAGGCAGATCTTTCAGCTGCTCTTTTTCATAAAAGACTTCGAAATTATACCACTGTTGTAACCGGGTAAGGATATCATCCAAACGGGTGTTGTTGAATATAAAACGTCCGGTAATCCAGCCGACATAATAATCGGTATTTACCGTTTGTACGTCGATATCCCGGCCTTCCGGAGTACACACCGCCTGCTGAGAGGGAGTGAGGATTACCTCGGATTGTCGGTTTTTTACATATACGGCACCTTCGACTAAGGTTGTAGATATGATTTTTTCCTCCTGATAAGCCCGGACATTAAAAGATGTACCCAGAACTTTCACAGCGATTCCGTTTGCCTTTACAATAAACGGATGTTCGGGATCATGCTTGACATTGAAATATCCTTCACCCACAAGTTCGACTTCCCGGACTGCCCCGTTGAATCTGACCGGATACTTTAAACTGGAAGAAGTGTTGAGATATACAATCGTACCGTCACTAAGCATCAGGTGATAATCGTTTCCTTTGGGAATCGTCAATGTGTTGTAATGGATTGTCGTGTCCGCCGATTTTACGGCTGTATATCGTAATGTATCGCCGGTACGTAGAATAGATGAATGGGAGGATCGTATTTCTTCGGTGGCTTTGTGTTCCAGCGGGATACAGCTGCCGTCTGAAAGAGTCAGTATAGGAGCCGTGGTTTTTAACTCTTGTATGGCCTGGGCTAAAGGAGGTAATTCCGGTATATCTTGCTTTTGTTTTAGTAAAAACAGACAGAGACATAAAGGTAACAGAAATACGGCAGCATAACGGAGAATACGTTGCCAACGGATTGTTTTTTTACGGAATGTACGCCGGCAGATTTGCTGCCATTCTTTTTCAGTATCTTGAGGAGACAGGATACATTCTTCCCGGTTTTTAGGCAGGAAATCTTCTGATATAAGCCGTTGAAAAAGTTCTTCGTGGCTCTTAGCTTCCTGCCGCCAGTGGGTCAAAATCTCCAGGCCCTTCTTGTCTATTGCTCCGGTGATGTACTCAAGCAGCAGTTTTTTTATATTGTCGGAGTCTCTTTCTTCCATCCGTTTGTATTTTTATTTATCATAAAACACCTAAATCGAACTTTGGTATACATCATCTGAAGATTTTTTATCCGGAAAAATGATTTTTATTTTATTCCGTAAAAAATGATGTGCCCGGTTTTTGTATTTTTTTACAGAATTGACCGATATATGGAATCGCTCTGCAATTTCCGAATGTTTTTTCCCTTCCAGGCTGCAAAGATAAACTTCTTTGCAGGCAGGCGGAATCTCTTCGAATATCCGATTAAGAATACTGAATATTTCAGCTTCCATCATGTCTTCTAAAAAAGAATCGTAATGTTCTTGCTGACTGATAAATTGCGTGTAGCGATCTTTTACTTTGTCGTGGCGTAATTGGTTAAGACAAAGGCTTCTGGCGGTTTTAAACAAATAGGAACGCAAAGCGGTCTCATCTTTGAATGTAAGATGAGCTTCCCAGAGTTTAACGAAAACTTCCTGGACGACATCGTTTGCATTTTCTTTGTCATTGCAGTAGCGTAGACAGAAAAAACGCAGCATCGGATTATACTTTTCGTATACTTTCCGAAAAGCTTTTTCCCCTCCTGAGGCTAATTGAGGTAAGATGTCCGGTAACTCTTCCGTTTTCACTTTTGAATTGATTATTGATTGCGAAAAATACGAAAAGAATTGAAATTTGGTCTTTTTTGTGAGAAATTTAACTCCAATGGTTTGAAAGTTGTGAAAAAATAACAAATTGTGTGATTTGTTCCGGTCAATGCCTTTGTTTTTATGATATATTGTACATTATGACATTTTCTTTATCTTTGAAAGCATGAAAAAAACAAACTAAAACTTAAAATACATGGAACAAGAAGAACAAAAAATGAATTCGTTACCTGAAAATGCCTATCGGGAATTAAAGCCGGGCGAGGAATACAAACCGATGATGCCGGCTAATACAAAGCCGAAGGAGGTTACTGTATACTCCGTTTCTTTCGGTATTATTATGGCGATTGTTTTTTCTGCCGCTGCGGCTTATCTCGGACTGCGGGTGGGACAGGTGTTTGAAGCTGCTATCCCGATTGCTATTATTGCTGTCGGAGTCGGTAATCTGATGAAGAAAAATAATATGTTGGGACAGAATGTGATCATTCAGTCGATCGGAGCCAGTTCGGGAGTAATTGTAGCCGGAGCTATTTTTACTTTGCCCGCTTTGTATATCCTGGGTTTGGAAGCGCAATTCTACCAGGTATTCCTGGCTTCTTTGTTCGGAGGATTATTGGGAATTTTGATGCTGATTCCTTTCCGTAAATATTTTGTGAAAGATATGCATGGAAAATATCCTTTTCCGGAAGCGACAGCGACGACGGAGGTACTGGTATCCGGAGAGAAAAAAGGAAATCAGGCTAAATTATTGGCAATAAGTGGTTTGGTTGGCGGTTTGTACGACTTTTGTGTCAGTACGTTCGGATGGTGGACCGAAAATATTTCTACGCGTCTGATCGGGTGGGGAGATATGGTGGCTGAGAAAATGAAAGTCGTATTTAAAGTAAATACAGGAGCAGCCGTTTTGGGACTCGGTTATATTATCGGTTTGAAATATTCTGCTATTATTTGTGCGGGTTCTTTTACCGTTTGGTTTGTATTGATTCCTTTTTTGAGTTATTTCGGAGACGGTCAGACATTGGCTGTCGGGGAAGGAATTACTACTTTGATACGGGATATGTCGCCGGAAATGATTTTTACACATTACGCCCGCCATATCGGTATTGGTGGTATTGCTATGGCCGGTATTATCGGTATCGTGCGTTCGTCGGGTATTATCAGACAGGCTTTGGGCTTAGCGGTGAATGAGTTGAAAGGCAAAAAAACGGCAGAAGAAAATGTGGAGCGTACCCAACGTGATTTGACGATGAAGTTTATCATGATCGGTATATTGGCTACATTGGTAACTACTTTTATCTTTTTTCAGTTCGGCGTATTGGGTAACTGGCTGCAAACGGTAGTAGCTATTCTTATTGTTTTTGTTATTTCTTTTTTGTTTACGACTGTAGCTGCGAATGCAATTGCGATTGTCGGTACAAACCCGGTATCCGGAATGACGTTGATGACTTTGATTCTGGCTTCTTTGGTGTTGGTCAGTGCCGGTTTGAGCGGAACGGGCGGTATGATGGCAGCGATGGTTATCGGAGGTGTGGTGTGTACGGCTTTATCTATGGCCGGCGGTTTTATTACGGATTTGAAAATCGGTTATTGGTTGGGCACCACTCCCGCCAAGCAGGAGACCTGGAAGTTTTTGGGAACGGCTGTTTCTGCTGCAACAGTGGCCGGTGTTATGATTATTCTGAATGAAACGTACGGTTTTGTCGGAGAAGGTTCTTTGGTTGCACCACAGGCAAATGCGATGGCGGCTGTGATTAAACCGCTGATGGAAGGTGGGGCTACCCCTTGGATGCTTTATTTTGCGGGGGCAGCGTTGGCATTGATTCTGACGATGATCGGTGTACCGGCTTTGGCTTTCGCTTTGGGTATGTTTATTCCGTTGGAATTGAATACTCCTTTATTGATCGGAGGTTTGGTAAGCTGGTTTGTTTCTACCCGGAGCAAAAACGAGAGTATCAATAAATTCAGACGTGACCGCGGTACCTTGATCGCTTCCGGCTTTATCGCCGGCGGGGCATTGATGGGTGTGATTAGTGCAATATTGAAATATGTCGGAGCCGATTGGAATATGTCCTGGGAAGGAGCGGGCTATTTGGCGGTTGTCATGTATATTGTGATTATAGGTTATTTTATCTGGGACGCATTAAGAGGTAAAAAAGAATAAATATAATGGAACTGCGGCATTCGAAGTTTTTATTTTGAATGCCCGGTTTTTGATAAAATATAGACTATGGAATTAAAAGAACGTTTTTTAAAGTATGTCGGGTTCGATACACAAAGTGATCCCGGAAGTGAAAAATTTCCCTCTACGGATAAACAATTGGTACTTTTGCGTTATCTGGCAGATGAAATGAAAAGTATAGGCCTGCTCGATGTCGAGATGGACCGGTATGGTTATGTGATGGGGACCATCCCCGCTACTCCCGGACATGAAGATCGTCCTGTGATCGGTTTTATAGCCCATGTCGACACCAGTCCCGATATGAACGGAGCTGATATTTGTCCGCAGATTATCGAGAAATACGACGGTGAAGATATCCGCTTGAATGATAAATTGACCATGACTGTCGCTGATTTCCCGGAGTTGTCGTTTTATAAAGGGCATACTTTGATTACGACAGACGGCACTTCTTTGCTGGGAGCGGACGATAAAGCCGGTGTTGCTGAAATTATGACGGCAGCCGAATATCTGATACAACATCCGGAGATTGCTCATGGTAAGATCCGCATCGGATTTACACCGGATGAGGAAATTGGCCGGGGAGTCGATTTTTTTGATGTGAAACGATTCGGGGCCGTATGTGCTTATACTGTTGACGGAGGTTTCGAGGGAGAACTGGAATATGAAAACTTCAATGCTGCCGGAGTAAAGATCGAGGTGCAAGGCCGTAATATCCACCCGGGATATGCGAAGGATAAAATGCTCAATGCCTTGCAGGTTGTGACGGAGATCAATGCTATGTTACCGGCTTGGGAACGTCCTGAACATACAGAAGGATACGAAGGTTTTTATCATTTGATATCCATAAGCGGAGAAGTGGAGAAAGCCGCTATTGAGTATATTATCCGTGATCATTCCCGTGAAAAGTTCGAAGCTAAAAAACAGTTTATGACAAATGTTGTGGAGTTTTTGACGAAAAAATACGGGGAAGGAGTCGTATCGATGACCTTAAAAGATCAATATTACAATATGCGGGAAATGGTGGAACCGCATCCGGAAGTAATCGACAAGGCTTTGCAGGCCATGCAGCAGGCTGAAGTGAAACCGATTGTACGTCCGATTCGCGGTGGTACGGACGGAGCCCGTTTGTCCTACATGGGCTTGCCTTGTCCGAATTTATTCACCGGAGGCATGAATTTCCACGGTAAATATGAGTATTGTTCGTTGACAACAATGCACAAGGCCATGCAGACGATTTTGAATCTGGCTGTTTTGTGGGGAAAATAAAAATACCGGATGTCTGATGGCATAGACATCCGGTAAACCAATTATTAATCAATAAAAAACCAATTTCTTTTAAAGTAGTATCCCTATTCAGGATTACATGACAAAAATAGGCAGGAAAACAATGGGGTGAAATACCGTGATGTTGTGATTTTGACAGGAAGAGATCGCTATTTGTGAGGAAATATAGTTTTAAATAAGACGTGATAAAACCCGGGTTTTATCACGTCTTTATTTATATTTATCCGGTCGGGCTTATTCTGTCGTGGAAGTCACGACTATCTTCTCATTGGCTTTTTTGATAATTGTATTGAAGAAATTTTGTAGTTTCGGATAATCTGTAGCCGGGTATATGATTTTTTTAAATTTATAGGAACAATTGATTAGTACGGCGTTTTTTTCCAGCGTAGATGTATAATTTATACTGAACAAATCATTATCGATATTTAAATTTTCCGGTAAAAATTTGAATCGGTAGTTCTCCGGTATTTGTATTCGGCTTGCATATTGGTAAACAGTCGTATTTACCATATCGATCGGATATTGTCTGGTTGGTTGTTTCAACGGATTGTTCGATATCGGAAAGTTCAGGAAAGGTGAAAAATAGATGTTTCCATTGATGATTTCCGGTTGACTTTGTTGAAAATAATACAATTGATACCTTTCATTTCGTTCGAAATAATTGATTACCTGAGGTAAAGAGTCTGCGACAGGTTCTCCTTCTTCCTGTAATTTGTTACGGATTTTTTCCGGGTCGTTCCCATAGTGTTTTCGCAATGAGGCGGCAAAAAAACCGGTAGCCTGGAGCCTGATGGCAGTCAGAAAAGAGGTGTCGTTCAATGAGGTTTGCAAATAAATGTTTTGAGAAGCCGGGGTTGAACTTTGCAAATTGAGCCATGTGACATCTCCTTCTTTCATAACTAATCCCAACTCGTTATAACAGGCAATCGGAAGCAGGTTGTCAGCCAGATACGTGTCTGTTGCGTCTGCCAGGCGTTTTTTCCCGTTGATCGAAACGCAGGCAATGACGTTGTTAAAAAAGTGCATATAGGGATAAGCGGCTCTTACTTTTCCGTGATCGCGGGTACTTATCAGGATCGGATCGGCCTGTAAACCGGCACTGCGTAACAGACCGATCAATAAGAGATTGATGTTGGCACTGTTTCCATGCTTGTTTCTGATAAATTCTTTCAGGTCTTCGGACGCATATATTCCTCTGCGGTTGTTGTAATTGAAATTGTTTTTTATAAAAGAGATAATACCGGTAAATTTTTCTTTTTCATCGGTTAGCTGTGATATGCTGTTACCTAATAAGCTTTTCGCAGATTTTTCACATTTTCTTATGAATTTTCCGGCGGATTCATCCTCCAGGTACTCTTTGATCAATACCGGCCAGGTGCTGAGGAATTCTTTTGTCCGTCCGTCCGGATAATTGACTTTTGCAAGTTGAAAATTCAGTTTGACGATATAATCATCAGGACAGGTGATAAATGATTCGTCTCTGAAGGCCGGTAAATCAGTCATTTTGAATTGGTGTACCAGTCTGCGGAAATTGATGCCATGGAAACTTTCTTCCGGGCCTGTAGAAGTGAATGATTTATTTTCGTCAAATTTACGGGCACCTTCCAACAGATAATTATAGACATAGAAAGGGATCATCTGAAGTTCGAATTGGCTGCATACAGTGGGAATGTTACTTTGAAAGTTCCAGGGTCTTAAATTGAATAATCTCGGAGAAGAGAGTTTGTACCGGAGTTCGATAACTGAACCTGCTTTTACGTCGGGCATCACGATTTTCCGGAGTTTCCAATAAGGGTTGATTTGTTCTTCGTATTTTTGCTCTGCGTTCAATGGGGTTTTATGATACATATTGTCGGTCATATTGTGGGTAAAGCCTTCCACATCGTATATTATTTCAAATGTATTCCCATTCTGATAGAAAGGAATTTCGAATTCGGCCCACTTTAATCCGGCTTCCGATAATATTTTGATACGGGTAGTCCGTTCATATATAATATTGAATCCGCTTTCGTTTGTATTGACAAAATTCGCTTTCCCTTCGTCAAAGAGAATGACGGCTTCAGCTATGGTGTCGTCCGGAAATTGTTTCATAAAGAGTTCTTCCGGACGGTAACGCCCGAATTCCTTTTCGGTTTGTGCATGTAAGTACGTACAGTAAAAACAACACAGAGATAAAAGAATGAGTTGTTTCATGGTTTGTGAGTTTTTTGGAAAGTAATGTATTTTGTTTGGTTTTGTTTCGTAATGAGTTGGATAAATGCGTGGAAGTCTGCATACAGAGAGAGAGGGTATTTGCCGGCAAATACGCACGTCTCTTGACGGATATTTAATAAACTATCCGTTTGTCCGACACTTTGACGGTAGATACCGAAAGGTGTTTCTATAACACATACCGGAATGGAATCGGACAGGCCGTATCCTTCCGGAATGAGAATCTGAATGGAATCAACAGTATGGATGGGATGGTCGATTTGCACCGGAGTTTTTCTTTTTCCCGGAGCTTCGAAATCAGGTAATTCGTATCTCGGAATACGCAGAATTAATTCATCCCCATAGAGTGAGATTAATTTTTCGGAAGAACCTTCCGCTGTGATGTAAATACTGTCTGCATCCCGGCCTTGGTCATGTATCTTATAGGAAAGGATGTTGAAATAATTTCCCGAAAGCTTATAGCGAACAGCGTGATCTTTGGTGTTGGCATCGACGGCCTTATCAAGCGTGGAGAAATATTCGAACCCGTTACCTTTGTAGCGGTTTGAAAGCTGAACAGAAGCAGAGGTTTCTGTCGTTTGTGCAATCCGGAGCGATCTGGAGATCGTAACGTCTTCCGGTCGGAGTGCGGGAGTGCGGATCAGGCGGCTGTTGTCTTTATCGACTATAAATGCAAGGCGGTTTTGAGTAAAGGTCCCGAGATAGCCGAAAGCCTGTTTACTGGTGCAATCAAGCCATAACGTATCCTGAGGTAGCGGGATGTATAAAATGACATGGTTGAAATGCAATCCAGGCGAAGGTGTTGTATCGAATCCGGGAATCGGGTTACCGGCATATACCAATGTATAATAAGCCTGGATTCCGATACTTTCCAGAATTGTTTTGAAGTAAAAGCTAAGGGCTTTACAGTCTCCGTATTTGTTGGTGCATACGTAGGAAGCCGGATAAGGCAATAAACCTCCCGCTTTAAGAGAGATATTAACGTAGCGGGTCTGGTCCTGTAACCGATGATATAATACCCGGATTTTTTCCCGGTCGTCGGATATATTCTTAACGCGTATTCTTGTTTCCTCCTGTTGCTGAACCGGAAGATCGGAACAATTTGCCGATAAGCGATAAAGCCAGTTGCCGAAATTTTCCCAATTGTCTTGAGCCCCTTCTATAACATATTTGAATTGTAAGGGAAAAACTGAAACCCGGGGAAGAAATTCTGTAATGGGAGGTGAGTAGATTTCCGGTTGAATAAGGTTTGTGTAGTCCGTAATCCATTGATAGATGATTTGGCCATTTACCGTATCGGTAGACATTTTCCGGATTTTCTGTTCGGAAGTCCGGATTTTATAATCAATGGGGGTTCTGATTTCTAAAATGGCCTGCCGTGTCGGGATAGAAGAGCTTAAAACCGGAATCCAGTCTTCTAATAGAATAAATTGACTGCTTTGTTTCTGATACGAATAGGAAATCACATAAGGATACTCATTGTGTTTAAGCATAAATTCCAGCACATATGCATCGTCGTAAAAGGTAGAGCTTGAAAATTCACTTCTTTGCTTTATCTCGTTTTTCTTTAATTTTCGGATGGTCCGGCCTTGCTTGTCTAATAAACTGGCTTCGATATTGCTGATTTTATTGAGTTTGTTGCCGTAAATGGCAATAGCTGCATATTTTTCTCCTGTCCGGTTAAAAATTGTAATTTGGTTTGTGACGGTTTCCGTCAGGGTTTTGTTTCCGGCCTTTATAACCGTTTTGTGGAATGTCAGTTCTGCCGGATATTGCTGGGCTTTTAAATGGGAAAAAGAAAATAAAATACCGAAAATCAAAAGGGCTTGTTTCATGGTACGAATCTTTCGTTTGACATGGAATGAGCAATAAAGGAATAAATTCAAAAGTAGTTTTTATGATAGATGTGTTAAAGTTTTTCCAAATATATTAAAAAATATATCAAAATAACAAAATATTTAATGTATATTTTTCGATACATATAATTTTGAATAAAATGCTGACGAAAATAATTATTGATCTGTGATTTTGGATTAGGTCCGCAGGTTTCGCTGATCCCGCAGATAGATTCCGATTTTTGACTACCCTTGATTTTTTGAATTAATATAATTTTATTCGTAAACAACATGAACATTAATCCGTTTTTTACAAATCAGCAATCCCCTCAATCGTAAATCAACAATCGTAAATCAACAATCACACCGTAATTTTCTCCCTCCCTTTTTCTCAATTTAAAATTTAAAATCTACAATTTAAAATCATAAACCACCTCTTCTAAACCTCTCTACAAATCAGTATTCACCCCAATCGTAAATCAACAATCGTAAATCGTAAATTACACA
>NZ_DOED01000025.1:0-14914 GCF_003524185.1 Culturomica sp. | reverse complement strand
CCGTCCCAGTGTGTAATTTTTACCCTCCCCATTTTCCAATTTAAAATTTAGAATCTACAATTTAAAATCATAAACAACCTCTTCTAACCCCCTCTACAAATCACCAATCTCCCCAATCGTAAATCAACAATCAAAAATCGTAAATCACACCATAATTTTCACCCTCCCCATTTTTCAATTTAAAATCTACAATCTACAATTTAAAATTCCAAATCTTCCCTTGAAGTCTTTTGTTTAAATTGTTTTCAGCATTTTATTTTTTTATTTATGAATAAAATTTAAATTTGCAGGGTCATTCGTTTTTATGAAGCAATTTATTGTATATGGTTTGTTGGTACTGATGTCCTTGCTCTTTTTTACTACGGAGAAGGCTGTATGTGAACGAAGCCGGAATCGTGGGAATAAGATTGCGACCGATCGTATTGATGCGAATGGATGTTATACAACTTCGGATTATCTTTTCGACAACGAATCCGGAGAGCCTGCCTCTAATTTAGATCATTTCACTTCTGATCAAAAATATTTTTTCATTTTGTCCGGAATACGGCCGATGGATAAAGGTAGTTGTGCCGATAAAGTTTCTGTTATCGGCAATATTTGTGACTTCGGTTTATCCCGACTGGGTATTTATTCTGTTTTCGGACTTCACCGGATAATTGTTTAGTGTATCCTTGTGTCCGGTTGTATCCGGGATTGTGATATTTTCTTGATTCGATATTTATTAGCGGATTTAAAGTTGTATTTATGAATTTTACGTTGTTAGTAGTCGTTTTGATTACAGCGATAGCATTGGTGGCTGTGGCTTTAGGCGTAGCCCGGCTGATTTCTCCCCGTTCTTTTAACGGACAAAAAGGAGAGGCCTATGAGTGTGGTATTCCGACGCGGGGAAAATCGTGGATGCAGTTTAAAGTGGGGTACTATTTGTTTGCTATTCTGTTTTTAATGTTTGATGTGGAAACGGTCTATTTGTTTCCCTGGGCGGTAATTGTCAAGGAGACGGGGATAGACGGTTTGTATTGTATTTTATTTTTTATGGCGGTGCTGATTTTAGGATTGGCTTATGCCTGGAAGAAAGGAGCGTTGGAATGGAAGTGACGGTAAAATCAATGAAATATGAAGATTTCAATGATAATGAATATCTGGAACAGCTTCGGGCGTCCGGGACGAATGTTGTCGTGGGACGTCTGGACGACCTTATCAATTGGGGACGTTCGAATTCGGTATGGCCGCTTACGTTTGCCACAAGCTGTTGTGGTATCGAATTTATGGCTGTGGGAGCGGCACGTTATGATTTTGCCCGTTTCGGGTTTGAGGTGACCCGGGCCAGTCCCCGTCAGGCAGATGTCATTATTGTAGCCGGAACGATTGTACATAAGATGGCTCCGGTGCTGAAGCGTTTGTACGATCAGATGGCCGAGCCGAAATACGTGATCGCTATGGGGGGATGTGCGATTTCCGGAGGGCCTTTCCGCAAGTCCTATCATGTGGTACAAGGCGTAAATACGATTCTGCCGGTGGATGTATATGTCCCCGGTTGTCCGCCGAGGCCGGAAGCCTTGTTGTACGGTATGATGCAGTTACAACGTAAAATCAAGGTACAGAAATTTATCGGAGGTGTAAACCGGAAAGAGAAAAAATAAGTGTTGATTTTGACCAATCATAACGGTTTATTTTATGGGAAAATCAGCGGTCCTTCTATTTAATATGAAACAAGGATGGGGAATTTGAAAGACTATATAATAAAATTGGTTCCGTTTGCCGAATGGGAAGAAGGGCAGGTGTTGACTGTCAAAGTGAATCCCGGCGATTTTCGGTTGTTAGCCGTGCATTTGCGGAATGATGAAGAGTTGCAGTTCGACTATTTGTTGTGTATGACGGGTATGGATTGGGGAGAAGAATTGGGTGTGGTATATCATTTCCGTTCGACGGTATACAATTGGGAATTGATGGTTAAAGTGGTTGCCGTAGGACGGGAGAACCCCGAATTATTAACGGTTTCCGATTTGTGGGCGACAGCGGTGCTGAATGAACGGGAAGTATTTGATTTTTTAGGTATTCGTTTTATCAACCATCCGGATATGCGTCGGTTGTTTTTGAGAAATGACTGGATCGGTTATCCGTTGCGTAAGGATTATAATTTAGCGGCTAACCCGGTCAATCTGGAAAGCGATGAGACATTGGACAAAACTCCGGTGCTGGAGATAACGGAGGAGGGAGTTGTAGAAGAGAAGGAAAATATAGTATTCGATAATAACGAATATGTGGTAAATATCGGTCCGCAGCATCCGGCTACCCATGGGGTATTGCGTTTCCGGGTATCGTTGGAAGGAGAAATTGTCAAAAAGGTAGATGTCAATTGCGGATATATTCACCGTGGTATAGAGAAGATGTGTGAAAATATGACTTATCCGCAGACTCTGGCTTTGACCGATCGTTTGGATTATTTATCGGCCCATCAGAACCGTCATGCTTTGTGTCGTTGTATAGAACAGGCGATGGGCGTGGAAGTACCGGAACGGGCGCAGTATATTCGGACGATTATGGATGAGTTGACCCGGGTGGCTTCGCACTTGTTGTTTTGGTCCACTTTCTGTATGGATTTGGGGGCTTTGACGGCTTTTTTCTATGGTTTCCGGGATCGGGAAAAGATTTTGAATCTGTTGGAAGAGACTTGTGGGGGACGGTTGATTATGAATTACAATGTAATCGGCGGTGTGATGGCAGATATACATCCCAATTTTGTACGGGGAGTGAAAGATTTTATGCGTTATCTGCCGCCGGCTATGAAAGAATACCATGAAATCTTTACCGGCAATGTGATTGCCCGGCAACGTATGAAAGGTATCGGCGTGTTATCAAGGGAACAGGCTGTTTCGTATGGAGTGACCGGACCGTCGGGAAGGGCTTCGGGATGGGCTTGTGATGTGAGGAAAATACATCCTTATGGCGTATATGACCGGGTGAATTTCGATGAAGTGATCCGGGAAGACGGAGATGTTTTCGGACGTTATATGGTACGTCTCGATGAGATTACGCAGTCGTTGCGGATATTGGAGCAGTTGATCGATAATATACCGGCAGGAGACTATGCCGTAAAAATGAAACCGATTGTCAAATTGCCGGAAGGAAGTTATTTTACAAGTGTTGAAGCCAGTCGGGGAGAATTCGGGGTGTTTATCGATAGTCGCGGGGATAAGTATCCTTACCGTTTGAAGTTCCGTTCTCCCGGTTTACCGTTGGTGTCGGTGGTGGATACTTTGGCGACGGGAAATAAAATTGCGGATTTGATAGCCATCGGCGGATCATTGGATTATGTGGTTCCCGATATTGATAGATAATCGGTTGGATTTTCGGTTTACAGGTGATGAGGAAACGTGTTGTGAAAAGGCCTGTAGGTTGAAAGCAGTAATTAAAAAATAAGTGTATGTTTGATTTTTCAGTTGTAACAGAGTGGGTAGACCGGATATTGCGCTCGCTGTTACCGGACGGATGGGTGATACCGGTTGAATTCCTGATTATCGGAATATGTATTCTGATCGGATATGCCGTGATTGCTTTGGTACTGATTTATGTGGAGCGTAAAGTATGTGCCTTTTTTCAATGTCGTCTCGGGCCGAATCGGGTAGGACCTTGTGGTTTGACCCAGAGTTTTGCCGATATGATTAAAATGTTGACCAAAGAGTTGATAACGATCAATCATGTCGATCGGTTCCTGTTTAATCTGGCTCCCTATATTGTTATTATAGCCTCTGTTATTGCTTTCAGTTGCCTGCCTTTTGCCAAAGGTGTGGAAATTATCGATTTTAATGTGGGGGCCTTTTTTGTCATGGCTGTGTCTTCGATGGGGATTGTCGGGATATTGCTGGCCGGTTGGTCGAGCAACAACAAGTATTCATTGATCGGGGCTATGCGTAGTGGGGCGCAGATGATCAGTTACGAATTGTCTATCGGAATGTCGGTATTGACGATTATTGTTTTTACGGATACGACCCAATTATCGGAGATCGTTTTGAATCAGGCAGACGGTTGGTTTATATTCAAAGGGCATATTCCGGCTTTTATTGCTTTTGTCATTTATCTGATTGCCGGTACGGCCGAGACGAACCGGGGGCCTTTCGATTTGCCGGAAGCCGACTCCGAGTTGACAGCCGGTTACCATACGGAGTATTCCGGTATGCATTTCGGTTTTTTCTATCTGGCCGAATATCTGAATATGTTTATCGTTGCCGGCATGGCTGCTACTCTTTTTCTCGGTGGATGGATGCCTTTGCATATTGCAGGTTGGGAAGGTTTTAACCGGGTGATGGATTATATTCCTTCGATATGTTGGTTTTTTGGAAAAACGGGTGTATTGATATTTATCATCATGTGGTTTAAATGGACCTTTCCCCGGTTGAGGATAGACCAGTTGCTGACATTGGAATGGAAATATCTGTTACCGATCAATCTGGTCAATATGTTTTTGATGGTGCTTGTCGTCGTGTTTGGATGGCATTGGTAAAATAAAGGTTTGTAAACTAAAATGAAAACGAATTATTATAACGGTTTATTCGGAGGAATCTGGTCTTTGCTGACAGGTATGAAGGTGACATTACGGGAGTTCTTTACTAAAAAGACAACCGAATGTTATCCGGAAAATCGTTCGGTATTGAAAATGTACGATCGTTTCCGGGGAGCTTTGGAGTTGATACATAACGACCGGAATGAGCACAAATGTGTGGCTTGTGGTATATGTGAAATGAATTGTCCGAACGGTACGATTCATATACATGCGGATATGGTTACGGATGAGGAGGGAAAGAAACGGAAAGTATTGCGTGTATATGAATATGATTTGGGAAGTTGTCTTTTTTGTCAGCTTTGTGTCGTGAATTGTCCTCATGGGGCTCTGCATTTTACAACGGAGTTCGAAAATGCTGTGTTTACCCGGGAAAAGCTGGTTCGCCGGCTGAATCACGAAGGTTCTGTTCTGCAGGTAACTCCTCGGGAAAAAATTTAAATGAAAAGATTATGGAAGTAGTTGTATTTTATATTCTGGCGGCAGTCATCATCGTTTTTTCGATATTGACAGTAACGACTCAGCGTATTTTAAGATCGGCCACCTATCTGTTGTTTGTATTGTTCGCTACGGCAGGAATTTATTTTGAGTTGAATTATTCCTTTTTGGGTGCAGTACAACTTACGATATATGCCGGGGGGATTATCGTATTGTACGTGTTTTCGATTTTATTGACGAGTCCTGACGGGGATAAGCTGGCCACACGCTTGCCGAAAGGAAAGTTGTTTGCCGGTTTGGTTGCTGCGGTGGCGGGTGCTGTGATCTGTATTTTTATTACGTTGAGTCACACTTTTCCGGAAACTCATTTTGTTCCGGGTGAGATTGATATGAAGAAAATAGGCTTTGCCTTGTTGGGCACGGAAAAATATCAGTATATGCTTCCTTTTGAGGCGATCAGCGTGTTGTTGCTGGCCTGTATGATCGGTGGGATTATGATCGCCCGGAAAAGAGGATAAATTAAAGTTGAGTAGTATGATACACATGGAGTATTATCTGGTGGTGAGTACCATCATGTTTTTTGCAGGAATATACGGTTTTTTTACACGTAGAAATCTGTTGGCGATATTGATTTCGATAGAGTTGATACTGAATTCTGTGGATATCAATTTTGCCGTATTCAACCGTTATTTATATGCCGGCCGGCCGGAGGGATTCTTTTTCACTTTGTTTGCCATCGGAATCTCGGCGGCGGAGACGGCTGTCGCTATTGCTATAATCATTAATATTTACCGGAATATACGGAATATTCAGGTCGGTAAATTGGATAAGATGAAGCACTGATTGAAGGTGGACGTGTAAGCGGTTTTGTTTTTTCGGTTAAAAGAGAAAAATATGGATTATACAATATTGATTTTGTTGGTACCGGTGCTTTTGTTTTTGATACTGGGACTATGCGGGCAACGGATGAAACCGTCGACGGCCGGATTACTGGGAACGACGGGATTGGCGGTTATTACAGCATTGGCTTATGCGACGGCCTGGCAGTATTTCGGTAGTGGACGGGTAGATGGGGTGTGGCAACCGCTGACGGTATTCAATGTCGAATGGCTGCATTTTACGGAGCATTTGCATATCGATCTGGGAATTTTACTGGATCCGATATCAGTGATGATGCTGGTGGTTATCACGACGGTATCTCTGATGGTGCATATCTATAGTTTGGGGTATATGAAGGGAGAACGGGGTTTTCAGCGTTATTACGCTTTCTTGTCCCTGTTCTCGTTTTCGATGCTTGGTCTGGTCGTGGCTACGAATATTTTTCAGATGTATATTTTCTGGGAATTGGTTGGTGTGTCTTCCTATTTACTGATCGGCTTTTATTACACTAAGCCTGCCGCCGTCGCTGCTTCTAAGAAAGCATTTATCGTTACCCGTTTTGCCGATCTCGGATTTCTGATCGGAATTTTACTGCTTTCCTTTTATTCCCAGACATTTAATTTTGCCGATTTGATGCAGGGTACCTCTTTGTCGTCGGCTGCCGGGGTTACTTTTATGGGTGGTTCGGTTGTCGCTTGGGCCTTGGCTCTGATATTTATCGGAGGTGCGGGAAAATCGGCTATGTTTCCCCTGCATATCTGGTTACCGGATGCCATGGAAGGTCCTACCCCGGTTTCTGCATTGATTCACGCCGCGACAATGGTGGTTGCCGGAGTGTATCTGGTAGCCCGTATGTTTCCTTTGTATGTAACGGAAGCACCCGGTGTTTTAGAGGGAATAGCCGTCGTCGGGGCGTTTACTTCGCTGTATGCTGCCGTAGTTGCCTGTGTACAGACGGATATCAAACGGGTACTTGCCTTTTCTACAATTTCACAGATCGGCTTTATGATGGTGGCTTTGGGGGTAAGTGGAATGGGCGGACATGCCGGTTTAGGATATATGGCCGGTATGTTTCATTTGTTTACCCATGCTATGTTCAAGGCTTTGCTTTTCCTTTGTGCCGGAGCTATCATACATACCATCGGTAGTAATGAAATGTCGGCAATGGGAGGGCTGCGCAAGTATATGCCGTGGACGCATATCACCTTTTTGTTTGCCTGTCTGGCTATTTCAGGTATTCCTCCGTTTTCCGGATTTTTCAGTAAAGACGAAATATTGGCCGCTGCGTTTATGTACAGCAGTTGGATGGGAATCTGGATGAGTGGTGTTGCCGGATTGACTGCTTTCTATATGTTTCGTTTGTACTACAATATATTTTGGGGTAAAGAAGCGGTACGCGAGCATACCCCTCATGAAGCACCTTTTTCGATGACGATACCGTTGATGTTTTTGGCTGTCGTTACCCTCTGTGCCGGATTTATTCCGTTCGGGAAATTTGTCAGCAGTAACGGAGCCGGGTATATTATACATTTGGATTGGAAAGTGGCTTTAGTCAGTGTGTTAATTGCCTGTATCGCTATCGGATTGGCCAGGAGGTTGTATTGCAAAGGAACATCTGCCATACCGGGACGGCTGGCAACGGATTTCGGTTGGTTTTACCGTGCCGCTACACACCGTTTTTATCTGGATGAAGTTTATCTGTTTATCACGAAACGGATTATTTTCGCCGGAGTTTCCAGGGGAATAGCTTGGTTTGACCGACATATCATAGACGGTACGATGAATCTGATGGCCTATGTTACGCAGCAGGTAGCTTTCAGTATACGGACTTTTCAGTCCGGACAAGTACAGCAGTATGCTTTTGTCTTTTTACTGGGTACCCTGATCATGGTACTTGTTTTGGTATTATAAGATTATTCATAAGAAAACAATAAAATAAAATACGATGAATTTTTTATCATTGTTTGTTGGGATACCGGTAGCCATGATGTTGGGGTTGCTGGTGGCTGCCAATCTGAAGCAGATCCGGACGGTTATGGCGACGGGGGCATCTTTGTTACTGGGGCTGGCTGTAACGACGGTTATTATGTATTTGGGAGAGCGGACAAACGGTAATACGGCTGAAATGTTGTTTCAGGCGGATATGGTTTGGTTTGCACCGTTGAATATTCATTATGCAGTGGGTGTCGACGGTATTTCGGTGGCGATGTTGTTGTTGTCGGCTATCATTGTGTTTACGGGGACTTTTGCTTCCTGGCGGATGAATATGCTGCAAAAAGAATATTTTATGTGGTTTTGTCTGCTGTCGACAGGCGTATTCGGCTTCTTTATATCCGTCGATTTGTTTACGATGTTTATGTTTTATGAAGTGGCATTGATCCCGATGTACTTGCTGATCGGCGTATGGGGAAGCGGACGGAAGGAATATGCAGCGATGAAACTGACGCTGATGTTAATGGGCGGGTCTGCCTTTTTGCTGGTCGGTATTTTAGGTATCTATTTCCACTCTGCACCGGCCGGTGGCACTTATACGATGAATTTACTGGAAATTGCGGGCTATCATATCCCGGAAGCTGCACAACGTTTGTTTTTTCCATTGACATTTGTCGGTTTCGGTGTTTTAGGGGCTTTGTTTCCCTTCCATACCTGGTCTCCTGACGGACATGCTTCGGCGCCTACGGCTGTGTCTATGTTACACGCGGGCGTATTGATGAAATTAGGCGGATACGGTTGTTTTCGGGTAGCAATTTATCTGATGCCGGAGGCTGCTAAAGAATTATCCTGGATATTTATTATTCTGACCGGTATCAGTGTGGTATACGGGGCTTATAGTGCAATTGTGCAGAAAGATCTGAAATACATCAATGCTTATTCGTCGGTGAGCCATTGCGGCTTGGTGTTGTTTGCTATACTGATGCTGAATCAGACAGCGATAACGGGGGCTGTATTGCAAATGTTATCGCATGGGTTGATGACAGCCTTGTTTTTTGCTTTGATCGGAATGATCTATTCCCGTACCCATACCCGTATGATTACGGAAATGGGGGGATTGATGCGGATTGTGCCGTTTCTGGGAGTATGTTATGTGATTGCGGGTTTGGCTTCTCTGGGGTTGCCCGGATTGAGCGGTTTTGTGGCGGAGATGACTGTTTTTGTAGGGTCTTTCGAACATGCAGATGTATTTCATCGGGTTATGACGATCATTGCTGCTACTTCTATCGTGATAACAGCAGTGTATATCTTGCGCGTGGTTGGAAAATTGTTGTATGGAAGCGTTGTAAATCCTGTTCATCTGACGCTGAAAGATGCTACCTGGGACGAGCGTTTTGCTGTGATATGTCTGATTATTGCAGTAGCCGGTATTGGACTGGCTCCTTTATGGATTTCGGATATGATAAACGGAAGTGTATTGCCGGTGATTGGAAAATTGGGATTATAGAATTGAGCTTATGAATTTCGCGAATTTGTTATATTTAAGGGAAGAGATATCACTGATTGTAGTGATGGTCGTTTTGTTGGTATTCGATTTGTTTGCTGCCGGCAAAGGAAGGAGTTATTTTCACCTGATAGCGTGTTTGCTGTTGGGAATACATATTGTCGTCAATGTCGTGCCCATGCCTGATGCCCGTGCTTTTGGCGGAATGTATATCAGTTCACCGATCATGTCGGTTATGAAGACGATTTTGAGTGTCGGGACATTGATTATTTTTATGCAGGCCCGGAATTGGCTGAATCGGGAAGATACGGTAATCAAACAGGGGGAATTTTATTTTTTGACGCTGACGACTCTGTTGGGAATGTATTTTATGATTTCTTCCGGGAATTTCCTGTTGTTTTTTATTGGATTGGAGACGGCTTCCGTACCGATGGCTGCTTTGGCCGCTTTTGATAAATACCGTCATAATTCGGCTGAAGCCGGAGCCAAGTACATTTTGTCGGCCGTGTTTGCTTCGGGTTTGATGTTGTATGGTATTTCCCTTTTATATGGAACTGCCGGTACAATGTATTTTGAAGATATTCCGGCCGGAATTACAGGCAGTCCGATACAGTTGATGGCTTTTGCATTCTTTTTTGTCGGGATGGGATTTAAGATTTCATTGGTCCCGTTCCATTTGTGGACAGCAGATGTTTATGAGGGGGCACCTACGGCTGTTACTTCCTATTTATCGGTTATTTCCAAAGGTTCTGCGGCTTTTGTATTAATGACGATTTTGATGAAGGTGTTTACACCGATTCTGGACCAATGGCAGATGTTATTGTACGGGATTATTATTCTGACGATAACGGTAGCCAATTTATTTGCCATACGTCAGCATAATTTAAAACGCTTTATGGCGTTTTCTTCCATTTCCCAGGCCGGTTACCTGATGCTCGGTGTAATCGGCGGAACGGCACAGGGAATGACTTCCCTGGTATTTTACATATTGGTGTATTTATTTTCAAACCTGGCTGTTTTCGGTGTAATCGCTATTATTGAGCAACGGAGCGGTAAGGTCCGGATGGATGATTATAACGGCTTGTATAAAACCAATCCCCGGTTGAGTATCATTATGATGCTGGCATTGTTTTCTTTGGCTGGTATTCCGCCTTTTGCCGGATTTTTCAGTAAGTTTTTCATTTTTATGTCGGCGGCCCGGGAAGGTTTTTATTTGCTGGTATTGTTGGCGTTAATCAATACGATCATATCCCTGTATTACTATTTGTTGATCGTAAAAGCAATGTTTATTAATCTGAACGAAAATCCTATAAATACGTTCCGTTCGGATAATTATACCCGGCTAAGCCTGGTGATTTGTACTGCCGGTATTTTATTGCTGGGCGTATTGAGTGTGGTATACGATCGTATTTATCTGTTGACTTCAGGGATGTAAGCTATTCCTCCCTCTTGTTGTGATGTGTTTGCCATCTCTTATACAAAGGTTTAATAAATAGCCAGGCTATCGACAACCCTTCGCGGGTCATATTCAGGTAATAAGGGAGATTGTCCGTTATATTTTGCCAAAAACCGGCTCTGTTTTCCTGAGAAGAGGCAGAGGATGTATTTTTCCGGCGGGGAAAAAACAGCCGGCTGAGTCCGGTCAGGATCAAACGTCCGGCATTGTCCCGGACGAGTTGCCAGCCTTCGTCCAGTTCCTGCTCCTCTTCCCGGAGTCTGCGCCGGAGCGAACGCTTATCTGCGATCAGTTGTTGCAGTGGTGTTATTTGTTGCGGTCGGTTGTTCATTGCCGGATAGGTCGTGTGTTTCGTCATTGTCTTCTTCTTCTTTTTCTTGTATGGCTCCGATAATCATGTTCATAATGCCGGTTTGAATCCTCTTTTTCATGCGGTAGGCGATAATAAACAACAGGAGGTAGATACACGCGACAATGAAAAAACCGATGTAGGTTCTGTTGAATAATTCTCCTAAGAAAAAAGCCAGTGTGAAAAAGAGAAACAATATGAGGAAAAGGGATAACAACATCAAAATAAGACTGTGTGAAAGGATTGCAATGATTTTTGCAATCCTTTCGTAAGCATCCAATTTAAAGAGTTCGACTTTCACTCCGATATAGGAGAGTAGCCGTTCTTTGAATTGATTCAGGATTTCTTCGGGTTCTTGTCTCATGCCTTGAGGTCGAAAAATAAAGATCAAATATCGAGTTAAGCCGGGTTGTTTAGACGCTGACTTTTGTCGTCAGCGGCGCCGGCTGCTTTATTGGCCTTTTCTGATACGTTTTTCCCGAATTCATTCATTTTTTCTTCAGCTCTTTCTGTAAATTCTTCGGCTCTTTCTTTTGCTCTGTGACTAAAATCTTTTACTTTATCACGGGCGTGTTCGAATTCCCTCTTGATCTTATCTTGATTTTTGATGATAAAATAAGTGGAACATGCTCCGATAAGGGCCCCAAAGATCATCCCTGCAATTAAATGTGAATTTTCGCTTTTCATGATATTGTTGTTTTTAAGTTATGTATCCTATCAACGATACTAAGGCGATAAAAGTTCAGGTTTTAATACTATTTTATATTTTACAATCTGTGGAGGTAGGTATTGCCGGGTAGACGGTAATAATTATTGTTTTGGAAGGGTTGAGGCCGGCGATATTTTTTCTTTTCAGAAGGAACAATGTGATAAAATTGCTTATTTTTGAAAAAAATACCAAACCGGATTTTAGAAAATCAGATGTAGGTGAATTGTAAATTTTAAGTTGCCCGGCAAATTGATTCGTTATCGGATTTTTTAATCTAAAATCGTAAGTCTACAATTTTAAATATTGTATTATGAAGATAAGTTTGAATGTTTATGTATCTGTTTTGTTCATATGGTTGTTGTATGGGTGTAATGCAGGAAAGACGGATTGGGATGGAAAGCGGATTGAACAACCGGATTTGAACGCCGATCCGGTTTTGATTGAGAGTGCAGCTCAATTGGCCTGGCTCGCTTCTCCGGAGGGCGATTTGCAAAAAAATTATTTGCTGACAACAGATATTGATTTAAATCCGGGGGTGAAGTTTGAACGGAATGGAACTTTTATGCCGGAGGATAAGGAGTTGAATGTCTGGATGCCTATCGGTTATGCAACAGGGAGGCCTTGGAAAGGCCGTTTTGATGGGGGAGGACACCGGATAGCCGGATTGTATAACGGAAACTTTCCGGAAGGCGGACTTTTCTATTGTATTGGTGCCCAGGATAGTTATGGAGAGGTAAAGAATCTGACGATAGAAAGCGGAGTGATAACCAAGAAAAGGGATTTGCATATCGGCACGTTTGGTGTGTATAACTTCGGGTTGATAGAAAACTGTGTGAATAAAGCGCGGGTGAACGGAAGTTATTTTGTGGGTGGGATATGCGGAGAAAACCGGGGAGAAATCCGGAATTGCCGGAATGAGGGATGGATATGGGGGCGGGAATCCGGGGCCGGTGGGATGTGCGGACGGAATTTCAATTTGATAAGAAACTGTGTTAATGATGCTATGATTTTTTGTTCCAATAATGCCGGTGGAATTTGTGGGGTGAATGAAGCTGTCATTACAGACTGCGACAATGACGGAAGGATAGAAGGATATGCGACAGTCGGCGGGATATGCGGGACGTCCACTTATTTGCTTGAAAATTGCATAAACCGGGATACCGTATTCGGAGAAAAAGCGGCTGTAGGAGGAATTTTTGGTTTTGGCGGTGGGAAAATGCTGCATTGCTCGAATGAAGGCGTGGTTGCCGGGAAAGGAATACAGGTAGGGGGTATACTGGGTACGAGCGGTAATAATAATGCTTATTTTATCGGTTGTTCGAACCGGGGACAAATATACGGAGATAAAATGGTCGGTGGTATATGCGGTGACGGCGGCACGATCTATATCGCTTGTTACAATACCGGAGATATTCAGGCAAACCGTTCGGTCGGCGGATTGTCCGGGGATTGTGTGAATGGGGTGTTCTATGCCTGTTACAGTGTCGGCGACGTTGTCGGCGGAGAATATGTTTACGGAATTGTGGGGCAGACGGGGGGCTTGGTTAGGGCAACTTATGTATTGGCGACGGGTGTGTACGGTTCGGATCAGGATATTGCAAGGCTACAGAACGGGCCGGCTGTTTTACTCGAGGATGTTTTTGAATGCAATGCACGTATCGATGAGATGAATGCTGCAATTGAAGAGTGGAATTTGGGAGAAACGGAAGCCATACAGGACCGGTTCCGCTATGCTTCCTCTTCTCCGCAAAAATGTGTATATCGTTATAAAAAAGATGAAGAATCCGGGAATTCGGGATTGCCTGTCGTATATAAACCGGATCTGGGGCAGTAATAAACTTTGTTATGTTGAGATATTCCGTATTGTTGGCGTTGTGCTTGTGTATGTATACCGGGATGGCACAAGATGTTTTCAGTTTTACACAGGGAAAACCCGAGCAAAAAAGATATTACGAAGAAATACCGTACGAAAAGGTGGGAGGGAAGATTATCGTAACGGTTGAAATCGGGGGAAAGCCAAGGCGTTTTATATGGGATACCGGAGCGACGGTGCTGCTGACGGAGAGTCTGGCTAAAGAGCTGGGATGTAAGGTAATTCAGAGTATGCCTTTGTATGATGCATATAATCAAGTGGATACGGCGAAAATTATCCGGGTGGATAAAATCAAGATCGGAGGTACGAGCTTTCATGGAGTTCCGGCCGGTATCCTATCGGATCATTCGATTTTTGCCGTATGTTTTGGGGTTGATGGTTTTATCGGAAGTAATATTTGTTGGAAATCGGTGGTTGAATTCCGGGATGATGAGCAGAAAATTATTCTGACGGACCGGCTGAAGCGGCTTGATATGCCTAAACAAAGAGGGATCAAAATGTTACACCGTAGCCAGCAAAGCAGTCCTATTATACCTGTAAAAGTGGCTGAAAATATGGTATTGGAATTATTATTCGATACCGGAGACGGGGGGTTTTTGCAGATTTCAGAACGGAACTACAACCAATTTATTGCTGCGGATTCAGGAGTGTTTCGAATAAAGGAAGTCGGCCACGGGAGCAATAGTGTGGGGTTGTGGGGAAATGCTCCGAAGATGGATAAACTATTGTTAGGGGTGCCTTATTTCGGTGTCGGTACATCGGTTTTCAAAAATGTATCTACGGAAACGATGAATAATGATAATTCCCGGATGGGACTTGGATTGTTGGATTACGGACGGGTTGTTATCGATTATTCCCGTTCCCGCTTTTATTTTATGCCTTTTACGGAAGGTGAAATCGAAGTCAAACCGGAGAAAATTTGGGAAGTTATGCCGACTTTTATGGGGGATAAATTGGTGATCGGTTTGATATGGGGAGATTTTAAAGAGGTCGCTATTGGAGATGAGATTTTAGAAGTAAACGGGATAAAAATAACAGAAAAAGATCCGTGCCAGTTGCTTATCGAGAGTCTCGTATCCGACGAGGATGCTGACCAGATGGATTTGTTGATCCGGACGGCTTCGGGAGAGGAGAAAACAGTCGTAATCCGGGCAATTTGAATATTAGATTTTAAATTGCAAAATGGGCATAAAGAAAATTACACACCGGGACGGAC
>NZ_DOED01000024.1:20310-38726 GCF_003524185.1 Culturomica sp. | reverse complement strand
GACTAATAAAAATTCCACCGCAACCCACAGAAATCCCAAGAAAACCACTACCTTTGTATTCAACAAGCGTTCTGTAACATACCAGCGGAAATACCCTATCAATCAACACGTTGAATCTGATAGCGGACATTCCTCAAAATGGCTGAAAGAAGGCGGTACAACACGTATATGCAAAGCTGTGAAATACAGCACATTGCATTTGTCCCTACATTCTGTGTATTTATCAAAACAGAGGTTGTACCGATTAAAATGAATGGTCACTGATAATCAGTGATGTAAATATGCTGCATCGGGAAGTAATACACTGTAAATATCAATAGATTATAGAGTCGGTGTTAGGAATTAAAAGAAGAAGCGATGTATTTTTATAATACTGATTATCAGTATTATGCATTTGGTGGAATAATAAATCATTATCTTAAATTCTATGATGCGGTAAGTAGACAAATTTCATAAATATCACTAAAACTTATCACAATTACAGGTAATATTCATACGGGACTAACCTGTATTTTGGTGTTAAAAAAGTGTCGTAAGGAGGGAGATGATATTTTGTGTATTGATGCATCAAAAGAGTTTGAAAAAGTAAAAAAACAAAACAAGCTTTTGCCGGAACATATCGAGAAGATTGTCAATCCGACATGGAGTAAAAAAAGAAGTGTATAGATCAGATGGTAAAAGCTCTAAAGTAGTTATTACATAGTAATTACATCAAGCATATAAAATAGATCGCTATCTTTGTTGCAAACTAATAGATGTAATGACGAGGATAAAAACATTTACTCAGCGTGATTATATCAAAGCCAACGGAAGAGCCTCTCGCTTGGCAGAAGTTGAAAATCACACACGCCTCGTAAGTATTGCAGGGGTGTACAAGTCAAAAAAGGTTTATGACCGCAAACGTAATAAGGCAGAGATGGAAAGGGCTCTGTCTTATTTGTTTTTTATAGGCTTCCGTGAATGTTTACAGGATATGTTTCGATTCTGTAATATGCACCTCTATTATACCTTATCGGGTGTATTGTTTGTTAAAATATATGGTTTTATACCCGAAAGGTTATAATTTTGGTTATTTACATTATATTTGTACCCAAAAGGGTATAATATGAATACAGCTTCTTTATCTGAATATGTAAAGTCGATGCGTAAAGAGCACGGTTTGACACAAGTGGAACTCTCGGAGAAATCGGGAGTCGGGTTACGATTTGTGCGAGAATTAGAGCAAGGCAAGGAGACCTTACGCCTTGACAAAGTAAATCAAGTATTAAATCTCTTCGGAGTAAAAGTGGGGGTTGTTCCTATGGATAAAACTACAAATCAATGAGACAAGCCAAGATATACAACCACAACCTCTTTGCGGGGGTTCTGACCGAAGATGAGGACGGTTATACTTTTCTGTATGATGCTGATTATCTTCAATCAAATGTAGCCGAAGCTATCAGCCTCACTCTGCCTTTGAGAAGTAAACCATACATGGAAAAGATACTTTTTCCGTTTTTTGACGGATTGATACCTGAAGGATGGCTCTTAGATATTGCGGAAAAGAGTTGGAAAATCAATCGCCGTGATAGAATGTCGCTGCTGCTTGCCTGCTGCAAAGATTGCATAGGGGCGGTGAGTGTTGAACCTATACTAAATGAAGAGGCATAGCTATGAAAAGATGTCTATATTGTTATCAGGAGTTGACTGATGGAGAAAAAGACTTTCATCCTCGTTGTGCCAAAAAGATATTTGGTAGTACCGATATTCCGCTTCTATTATACGCAAAAGATGAAATTGAATCATTAGCCGAAAAAGTGGTACGTTCTCAAACTACGCTAACCGGAGTACAAGCAAAGCTCTCTCTCGATATAGAAAAAATAAAAGGAGAACCACAACGGTTTACTATCGTAGGATTATGGGGGCGTTATATCCTAAAACCTCAAACAGAGCAATTTGATCATCTTTCTGAAGTCGAGGATTTGACAATGCACCTAGCCGAATTAGCTAAAATAAAGGTTGTTCCTCATTCGCTTATACGCTTTGAAGATGGAGAATTAGCCTATATCACTAAACGCATAGATAGAACTGCAAACGGTGCGAAGCTGGCAATGGAAGATATGTGTCAGTTATCGGAACGCTTAACAGAATACAAATACAAAGGTTCTTATGAGCAGATAGTCAAAATTATTACACAACACTCCGCTACACCCAAACTCGATGTGGTGAACTTTTGGGAACAGGTTCTGTTCTCGTGGATTACAGGCAATGCTGATATGCATTTGAAGAACTTTTCGCTTTACAGTTTGCGAAAAGGCTCTTATGCGCTCACTCCGGCATATGATATGATATCCACATTTCTTGTTATGCCCGAAGATACAGAGGAACTTGCCTTAATGCTCAATGGCAAGAAACGTAAAATAAAGCGTTCTGATTTTGAGGTTGCAATGAATAGTAGCGGCTTAGAGAAGAAGATTATAGATAATTTATTTGTTAAATTTGAAAGGGTTGCCGACAAGTGGTTCGAGTTTATCGATATATCGTTTTTACCCGATGAAATGAAAGAACGATATAAACATATTATAGCAGATAAGTTAGACGTTTTGAAATAATAACTTATAATATATAAAAACAGAGTAGTAATGGAAGAAATTACACTTTTGGCAAAGCTTGGAGAGTATCAGTATATGGAAAAGCTTATAAAAGATGGGGAGTTATATCTTCGTCCAATGTCTGACTTTGCAAAAATGGACTCAGTGAATGGAATTGGAGATAAGTATGAAAATGTGACTTCGTATGTCTCTCCCAAAAATCCTTCTATTAAGATTCAATTAAAAGATGGTAGAGAAATTCCTTTATCCGAAAGCTCAAAAATTACTTATGTAGAGCATGATTGTTGTGACTTTTTAATTTATAGTATGGTGATGATTGATTTTATAAAAACAAGAGAAACACTGAAGCTCAAACATCCAGATGAATTAAATAAAATCGGATCTGGCTATGATACATTGGTTATAATATATGATCACAATGAGTTTATCAAACGTATTAAACAAGCTATTAATAATCAGTGGAGTATGGAGTGTGGGCCAGTAAATTATTATCCAGAAAAAGATATTGTTTTAAAAGAATTAGGTCCGTTTGATAAAAGAGAGTCATATGCCAATCAAAAAGAATTTCGTTTTTGTTTTGAGTGCAATATTAACATTCCATATAGTTTAAAAATCGGGAATTTAGAAGATATTGCACAAATTGTACAAGCTAAGCCGGTGTGAAGTTTGTGCTATGATAGCACTTTTTAATCATTTTTCTTGTTTTGGTTCCTGCAAACCATTTTGTAGCTTAAGTATGGTAACAGCCATAAAATCAATTTCTTCAGTTTGATTTTACGGCTTACAAAAAAATACTAATAATTGCGGTACAACACGCACGTGTAACCATATAATAATCAAATAAAAAAACTTATCGTAGAAATCTGTCTATTTATAAAAAAGCACTTTGTATTGCTTAAAACATAAAGTATTGATAATTAGAAATATATATGCACTGCATCGGCAAGTGAGGATTGCTTATATTTATTTTGTATTTCATTAAAATGCTGAAATCAAAAAATTATTGTAACTTTTTTATATCCTTTGGTAAAATCGAGGCTTATTCCAATCTCATTGCTTTTTCAGCCAATAAGAGTATGTTCAGTCGGAAAAATCTGAATGTACAGAGTCAGATGTTTTGAATACATTGATATTTGGTGAACCGTTTTAAAATGCTGCTATATTATTGTCATTTTATTTTGTCAACTGTGTTTTTGAAAGCAGCTCGAGTAATTGCTTCTTTTTCACCGGTTTTGCCAGGAAATCATTACATCCTGCCTCGATAGCGTTGCTGCGATCTGAGTCGAAAGCGTTGGCTGTGAGTGCAATGATCGGTATTTCGGTGTTAAATTCCCGAATTTTTCTTGTTGCTTCCAAACCTCCCATGATCGGCATTTTCAGATCCATGAGAACGAGATTGAATTTTTCGTAACGGATTTTTTCGATAGCTTCGACGCCATTCTCAACCCGGGTAAGATCATAATCTTTGAGAATATGAAATACCAGTGAATAATTGCTGTCATTATCTTCCGCAATTAGAATTTTTATTTTTTCTTCCGGGTTTTCATTTTGTACAAATTGTGATTTCGTTTGAGGTTGAACGACCTGATCGATCTGTCCCAGTATAGATATTTCACAAGGTACCCATGCCCAGAATGTCGATCCGACCCCCGGCTCGGAAGTGAAGCCGACTTCTCCTCCTGCGGCTTCGACAATTGCTTTGGAGATTGCCAGGCCGAGTCCGGTTCCCTGGGCAAATTCATTGAGTTTTTGAAACCGTCCGAATACCCTGTCCTGTAATTGTTTCTGAATGCCTGCTCCTGTGTCTTCGACATAAATCCGGATACCTCCTTTTTCGATGGAATATCCCATTTTTATGTACCCGGATTTTGTACATTTTACCGCATTGGTGAGGAAATTCATCCATACTTGTTTGAGTCGGTTACGATCCAGA
Source organism: Culturomica sp. (assembly GCF_003524185.1). Lineage (NCBI taxonomy): Bacteria > Pseudomonadati > Bacteroidota > Bacteroidia > Bacteroidales > Odoribacteraceae > Culturomica > Culturomica sp. The sequence continues at coordinate 34,202 of NZ_DOED01000024.1, read as the reverse complement.
AAAATCCAACAGTCCGGATAAGAATTGTCGAGACGGAATTCGACATTTGGGTTTGTGACTTTCGGTTGGATCATGGTGTATAATTCGCTGCATACTTGAGCCGGCTTGAATTTTTCCCGTTTGCGATCGAGGATGCCGGATTCGATTTTGGAGAGGTCCAAAATATCGTTTATCAATCGCAGCAGTAATTCGTTGTTGGAGTCGATGATGTCCCAGTACTCTTCTTTTTCGGCCGGGTCGTCACAATTGACCATTAGTTCGGAAAACCCGACGATGGCGTTTAGCGGTGTACGTATCTCATGGCTCATATTGGCTAAAAATGCGGATTTGAGTCGGTCGGAAAGTTCGGCTTTGTTTTTCATTTCCTTTAATTCTTGAGCCATCTTTTCCCATTTTGTATTGTTGATCGTGATACCGGTGTAACGAATGACATGTCCTTTCTTGTTCTTTTCAACGGGAATACCGGTAACAATAAGAGTTTGCCATTCTTGATCCCATTTTGTTCTGGAACGGTATTGAAAACTGAACTCTTTGTTCGTTCTTTGAAGCATGTTGTCTATCTTTTCGCTTACACGCTCGGTATCCTCGGGATGAGAGAATTTCAGGTAATCTTCCGGCATAATAGCCTTTTGGGGATGGAAATCATTTACCGGATCGTTAAATGCCCGGAACTGTTTACTCTCGACATCGAAATCCCAGTGAGACATTCCGACTGTTTTGAACATGAGTTCCATTTTATAGTTCCGCTCTTTAAGTTCTTCGTTTAGCTGGTGAAGTTTGGATATGTTTTGCCGGAAACCTGTAAATCGTATGACTTCGCCATTTTCGTCATACTCGAAGGGAACACCTGTGACGTTACAATATTGCCAGGAGTCGTCGTATTTCGTTTGTATGCGGCAGGTGAAATTGACATTGAGTTTTTGGCCTGACAACATGGATTGTATGGCATCGTTGACAACCGATTGGTCTTCAGGATGTATTGCATCCAGATATTCTGTTACCGTTACCAGTTTATCAGGGGCATAATCATTTACCGGATCGTTATAAGATTCGAATTTCCGGATTCGTATGTCGAAATCCCAATGAACAATACCACTGACATTCATTGCCAGTTCACGTTTTATGATCAAATCCTGGGCTTTTTTGGCCATTTGTATTTTTTCGGTGACGTCCAGTTGGGTGCCGACAATCTGTAATTTACCCATATGTTCTGTGGATAAACGCATTCTGCTTTCATAATGGCGATACTGTCCTTCCTCTTCATTGAAGGCACGTACGGTTATCTGACCCTGTTGTATATCTTTATTTATCAGTCGGGTGAAAAGTTCTGTCATCGGAGTACGGTCCTGCGGATGCAGCATTTGCTGTAATTCTTCCAGTGTCATGCCGTTTCTGAAGATAGGATTTCCATGTAACGAACCGAATATTTGTTTACGCACATCGTATACCCAGGAAGACATGCTGGCCGCCTCCATGGCCATTTCCAGGTTTTTCTTGTTTTCTTCCGTGCGGTATTCTGTTTCTTTTTTGCCGGTTACGTCGTTGGCAAACAGCATGTGTCCGACAATATCCTCTTTTTGATTGCGTATGGAAACGATCCTGACCTCATAAATCATGGTATTCTGATTGTTGGTCAAGAAATATTCTTTTTTTATACGGTCAAAATCGTATTCAAATTCCAAAACGATATCCTCTCCGGATTTTATCTTTGCTTCAAGTGCTTCATCGACATAAGGACTGTCGAAAAGATTGACTTTATCTATCACCGTCCTGCGGTCGTCGACGCCGTACATATGCAGTGCATAGTCGTTTATGCTCCGCAAAATACCTTTTGCATCATAGATTTCGATGCCTATCGGCAAACGGGTGTATACACTCTCTGTGAACAGGATTTGCTTATGCAGTAATTCGGACATTTCCTTTTCAAAAGACATTTTGTCGTTTTCGGGAGAGGCAGTTTTATGTTGTTTCATTTTATACTTTTTTACACATGGCTGTTTAGCGCATGATGTGGATTGTGCGCCGATATTCTGAAGGAGACATACCCGTATGTTGACGGAAAAAACGGCTCATGGAGGATTGATTGGAAAATCCGGTTTGGCGAACCACATCTTTTATTTCAAGGTTTGTATCCCGTAAAAGCTTTTTTATTTCGACGATAATATAGTCTGCGATTATTTCCCGGGCGGATTGACCATTTATTTCTTGTATGACTTTAGTCAGATATAGAGGCGATATACACAATTTGTCAGCGTAAAAAGCGATTTCCCTGTGGGTTTTGTGATGTTCGAAAACCAACATAGCGAATTTAAAGGCTATTTTTTCTTTTTTGGAATTTAAAGGGATATCTTTTTTGAGACTTATTTTTTTCTGAAAATGCGTATAAAAATCCCAATAATAAATTCGTAACAAATGCAAAATCGTCTCCCGGTAGAAAATGGAATCATCGTTGCTTTCCCTATAATCGATTACCCGGCAAAAACCAAGGAATCTTTGGGCATCTCTGTCATTTAGATGAATATGGAAATTCTTCCGCATATAAAAGAAAAAATCAGGAGTTATTTTTCCTAAACTGCTCATGATATCGAGAAACATGGTTTTACTGACTTTGAAAAAAGTCATGGAAAAGTCCTTGCTGATTTCACGGATGGCTACCAGTTGTGAAGGCAGAATGGTTATAAGATCGTTCGGGGATATTCGGTGACAGATTGAAAATACTTCAATGACGGCAGAGCCTCCTGTACAAAGTCCACTAAATCCTTCTTTTAAATAAGCTTCATGCTCGTTTGCCGGAAGAAATGAAATATCGGTATATATATGGAAATTATCACTCATTATTGTCAACATGCTATACAAAATTACTGCATTCGTATTTTATTATCCATTTAGTATAGAAATTGAACGTAAATAACAAGTTTTAGTGCCAGATTTTTATGTGTTTTTAGAAAATCCGGGATATCGATTTATTATTACCTGAAAGAACGTTTTTCCAGATGCGGAGATAAATAGGCGGATTTCCGGTTTTGAGGGAGAAAGACCGATATCCGGTTTTTATCTGCGGTATGGAAGGAGTGAGGAAGGCCGGTTTATACATTGTTTTCGAGCCATAAACGTCCTGTTTCGGTTGCGATGCCCCGAAAGAAAATGTTGTAAAAGAGAACCTGGCCGGAATACGGTTCATTATTCAGACGGGCTTCGAACAGACTTGTCTGTAAACGTCTGTTTGTATACTGTATATTCGTATCGGAGCAGATATAACCTTTATTTTTACATGCATTTAAAATTTTTTCTCCCCCTGTCAGCCATTCTTGTCGGACGGTTTCGAACAGATACCGGAATTCATTTGATTTTCGCAGCTCTTGCCAGAAAATTTCTTCCGGTTCGTATAGTCCGTCAACGAAAGATTTTGTGTAGTTCAGTATTTGTAGCATCGGATTATCTTTGTGAGCATTCAGGCAAAGAGAAATCTTATTCCGAACCGGTTCATTTATTTTTTCGATACATTTTTTTACCAGATCAATTCTGCTCGGAAATAATTGATAAATTGTCTTTTTTGAAATTTTCAGATGATGGGTTAAATCTTCTACCCGGAAGGCACGAATGCCGTTCCGGGTGATTGATTGTAAAGCCGCTTTGAGGATTTTTTCTCTTATCTGAGATGTCATTGCTTTAGCTTCGGCCTCCTCCTAAAGCCCGATAAAGATTAATGATACCTTGTATTTCAGTAAATCGGTTCGACACTTGATTCAATTGGGTACTCAATAAAGTTTGCTGGGCCGTCAATACTTCCAGATAAGTCGTATTGCCGTGTTTCATCAGTAATCGGGTACTTTTTACCGCTGTCTCCAAAGCCGATACCTGTTGGGCATACCAGGTCGTTTTCTCTATGGCTGTTTGGTATTGCATGAGTGCGTCGTTCACCTCACTTCCTGCATTTAACAGGGTTTGTGTGAATGCGAGTCCGGCTTCTTCCTGTTGGGCTTTGGCAATGCGTAACTGCGCAATATTCTGTCCTCGGTTGAATAGGGGAGCTGTCAATGATCCTACTGCCGTTGCAATCAGTTTGCCCGGATTGGTCAACAGGGTTCCGGCATTGTTTGTCCAGCCTGCACTTCCGTTCAGAATGATCGACGGATAGAAGGCCGACCGGGCTGTATTAGTGGTATAAAGAGCCTGGGCCAAAGATAATTCCGCACTTTTCACATCCGGACGGTTGGAAAGCAATTGTAAAGGGATGCCTAACGAAAAGCTTTCAGGTAATTGCTGGTCTGCCAGGCGACCGCGCCGAATCCTTTGGGGGGGAGCTGCCAGTAATAGGGACAAAGCATTTTCTACTTGATTGATCTGTTCCCGAAGATCCAGTAACGTCGTATGGATCTGATAATAGGTCGCTTCGGTTTGAGCCAGGCCGGCTTCCGTTACCATCCCGGCTTTTTTCATGGCTCGTGTCGCTCCGACACTTTCTTTCCAATTGGCTTCCGTCGCCTGAGCTATTTCATATTGGGCATCCAGCATCAACAAGGTGTAATAGCTGTTTGCTATATTTGCGATCAATTGAGTTTGTACAGCCCGGGCATATTCTTTGCTTTGTAGGTAAGCTGCTTTACTCCGGCGCTTGGTATTGGTCAACCGGCCGAAAACATCTATTTCCCAACTGGCTGCCACAGGTAATGTATACGTTTTTGTTGCTTTACCGTGGTTAAAGCTACTCACACTGCCTTCCGGTGCCAGAGCAAATGACGGCAAATAGGATAAGCGTGCGGACAGTAAAGAAGCTTCTGCTTCTTTTACTTTTAAATGAGCTGTTTGCAGATCGGTATTGTTTTGTAGCCCGGTAGTGATTAAAACCTGTAACTGCGGATCGGTAAATACTTCCTGCCAACTGAGATTGCCCAGGCTATTGGTGTCGGCGGTTGCGGTACTGTCGGTCAAGCCGTACAGGTTGTCCGGCACTTCACTGACAGGCTTATATTTGGAATAAATGCCGCAACTGCTCACTAGAATGGCAGTTGTCAATGATATTATTATTTTCTTCATTTCGTTTCGTGTTAATTTAGTACATGTATTGAAAAGTACTATTTCTCGATTTGGTTTTCTTCTATTTCAGCCTGGATTTGCCAGTCCCGGGTTGTTGTAGTCTGGATGGGACGGAATTTTTCCTCGATAAACTGGAAAATGACGAATAGAGTCGGTACAATAAACAATAAGGCCAATGTGCCGATTACCATACCGCCGACTGCTCCGGTACCTAATGAACTGTTACCGTTAGCGCCAACACCGGTAGAGAACATCAGGGGTAGCAGACCGAATATCATGGTTAGTGCCGTCATCAGGATCGGGCGCAAACGGGCCTTGGCCGCACTGACAGCGGCGGCAATTATGCCCATGCCGGCAGCCCGGCGTTCGGAAGCATATTCCGTCAGTAGAATCGCTGTTTTGGCCAGTAAGCCGATTAACATGATTAATCCGGTTTGTAAATAGATATTATTTTCCAGTCCGATGGTTTTAGCAAAAAGGAAACTCCCCATCAATCCGAAAGGCACACTCAGAATAACCGCAAACGGAATCAGAAAACTTTCATAGAGGCCGCACAAAATCAAATAGATCATCAGAATACAGATGGCAAAGATGATAACGGTGGTGTTTGTCTGCTGATTTTCTTCCCGGGTAATACCCCCGAAATCATAACCGAACCCTTTCGGCAAAGCCTGTTCGGCTGTTTCTTTTACAGCACGTATAGCGTCGCCGGTACTGTAGCCATCTGCCGGCATTGCATTTACGGCAATGGAATTGTACATATTGAAGCGGCTTAATGTTTCGGCTCCGTAGCTCCGGTTCAACATGACAAACTGGCTCAAGGGAGCCATTTCTCCATTGGACATCCGAACGAAAGTATTGTTAAGAGATGCTTCATCCAGACGATATTTCGGATCGGCCTGGATCATAACCCGGTACACTTTTGAGAAACGGTTGAAGTCCGATACATATTGTCCGCCGTAATATCCCGATAGCGTACCAAGTACTGCATCCGGTGTAATCCCGGCTCGTTTGCATTTGGAGGCATCAATTTCCACTGTCCATTGCGGATAGCGGATATCGAAGGTCGAATAGGCCATAGCGATTTCCGGGCGTTGGTTCAAAGCTCCTAAATATTGCTGGGTTGTGGTGAAAAATGTGTTGATGTCTCCTCCCATTTTGTCCTGCATATGTAGTTCCAGGGCATTCCCCATGCCGTATCCCGGAATCATACCCGGAGATATGGCAAAGACACTGGCGTCTTTGATGTCGGCTGTACGGCCGTATACTTGTCCGATCACCGCCTGTACGTTATCTTCTTTGTCGGGGCGTTCGTCCCAGTGTTTCAATTTCAGAATCAGCATACCGAAGGAATTTCCCTGACCGGCAAGTAGGCCGTAGCCGGCTACTTTCTGTACATGTTTCACCTGTGGAATATCTTTCACCCGTTCTTCAATTCGGATCATAATGTCGTTGGTTGTTTTCAGTGAGCTACCGGCCGCTGAACTGACATTGACGAACACGACCCCTTGGTCTTCATCGGGTACAAGTCCGGTTTTAGTGGTATTCATCAGGATGACAAGCACGACCACCGAACCTATCAGCAATGAAACTGCCAGCCAGCGACGGCGGATGAAAAACAGTACTCCCCGTTTGTATTTTTCGATGATGGTACTGAAAGCTACATTGAATGCTTTCCGGAAACGGGCTGCGAAGTTATTTTTCTGGTTCCCGTTCTCATCCATATAAGGCCGTAGCAGCAGGGCACACAAGGCAGGACTCAGTGTTAAGGCATTCAGTGCGGATATACCTACGGCAACGGCCATTGTCAATCCGAACTGGGTGTAGAAGGTACCGGATGTACCGCTCATAAAAGAAACCGGAATGAATACGGCCATAAATACCAGGGAAGAAGAAAATATAGCCGAGCTGATTCCTTTCATGGCGTCGATACTGGCCATATAAGGAGAACGATAGCCTACGTCAAATCGTTCCTGTACGGCTTCTACCACTACAATGGCGTCGTCTACGACAGTGCCGATTACCAATACTAATGCAAATAAAGTAATCAGGTTGATACTGAATTCTGCTATGGACATAAAAGCGAAGGTACCGATCAATGAAACAATGATACCCACCAGAGGAACGAGTGTAGAACGGAGGTCCTGCAGAAAGACATATACGACCAGAATGACCAGCAAGATTGCTTCCAGTAAAGTTTTTACGACTTCGTGGATAGAGGCAAACAAAAAGTCATTGGAACTCATCATTTGTGTCAGTTCCACGCCCTGGGGCAAATCTTTCCGGGCTTCTTCCAGAAATCGGTCTATATTTTGGTTTACTTCCGTTGCATTTGAACCGGCGGTTTGGAATATCATACACGAGATACCGCTATGTCCGTCCAATCCCCCTTTATAAGCATAGGAGTCCTGTCCGAGTTCGATGTCCGCTATGTCTTTCAGTTTGAGAATTTCACCTTCTTCCGTAGAACGGATGATGATTTCACCGAATTCTTCGGGGGTTATCAGGCGTCCTTTGTATTTCATAGTGTATTGATAGGTTTCGTCGGAATTTTCCCCGAACGAACCGGTTGCCGATTCGATGTTTTGTTCGGCTAAAACCAGGGTGATATCGGAAGGAATCAGTTTGTACTGTGCCATTACATCGGGCTTCATCCATACCCGCATACTGTAGCTGCCTCCCATAATCATCATATCGCCGACGCCTGCAATACGAAGGATTGAGGGTTTCAGATTGATATTGATGTAATTGGACAGAAAGTTTTCATCGTACGCATCTTCCGGGCTATGCAGGGAAAACATCTGCAAGATACTGGTCTGGCGCTTGGAAGTCGTAACGCCTACCTGGGTTACTTCTGCCGGTAATTGTCCGGTTGCCTTCGATACCCGGTTTTGTACGTTTACGGCTGCCATGTCCGGGTCCGTTCCCTGTTTAAAATAAACGGTAATAGTTACCGTACCGGCATTCGAGGCTGTAGACGTCATATAAGTCATGTCTTCCACACCGTTGATGGCTTCTTCCAGGGGAGCGATGACACTTTTTTGCAGGGTTTCCGCACTGGCGCCGTAGTAGGTTGTACTTACCTGTATTGTGGGAGGTGCGATATCCGGGTATTGTTCGACGGGCAGAGTAAACAGCCCGATAATACCCACGACAATTATAGCGATAGAAATGACCGCCGACAAAATGGGGCGTTCTATAAAAGTTCTGATGTTCATTTTTTGTTTTTAATTTTGTTTTGCTTTAATCGGGGTTCCTTCACGCAGTAGTCCAACGCCTTCTGTTACGATTATGTCGCCTTCGCCGAGGCCTTCCGTGACGATATATTCTTTACCTCCGTTTACACGGGTTACACGGACAGGTGTCGATTGGGCTTTTCCGTCTACAACTTTGTATACAAACGATTTGTCCTGAATTTCAAAAGCCGCAGCCTGAGGAATAACGATACAACCGTTTTGTTCCGAGGGTATCATCACATTACCGGTCCCGCCGCTGTGTAATAATTCGTCCGGATTCGGAAATATGGCACGCAGGCTTACGGTGCCGGTGGTACGGTTGATGACTCCGCTGATGGATTCGATTTTTCCTTTTTCAGAGTAAGCGGATTTATCGTTTAATTGCAAATTGATTTCAGGCATATTTTTCAAAGCCTCTTCTTTAGAACCGTATTGCCGTATCAGATTCAGCAATTGATTTTCAGTCATTGAAAAATAGACATACATATCCGAATTATCGGAAACGGTTGTCAAAGGTTCGGACATTGCCGAACCGACCAGTGTCCCTACCCGGTAAGGCAAAGTTCCTACTACGCCGTCTACCGGACTTTTTACTACCGTATAAGAGAGGTTGTTGCGGGCATTTACTTCCTGGGCTTTCATTTGAGCCAATTGTGCTTCTGCTGCCAGTAAGGCATTCTTGGCCGTACTCAAATCGAATTCCGATACTACGTTTTGTTTGAACAATTCCTGTTTGCTGGCATAGGTAAGCTGGGCCGTAGCCAGTTGTGCTTCTGCTACAGCTACATTGGCTTCGGCAGTTTGCAAGGCAGCCCGGTAACCGACCTGATCTATGATAAACAAGGTTTGGCCTTTTTTCACTTGTTCTCCTTCCTGTACACACAATTGAGTCAGGAAACCGCCTACTTGCGGATAGATTTCAATATCCTGCCTCCCCCGGATTGTTGCTGAATACATATTCAGCAGAGTCCGTGCAGCCGGTTTTACTGTCATTACCTGATAACCGGCCTCCTGTATTGTAGGTTTTTCGGTTTTACAGCTCACCATAATCACACAACAGATGAAAACGATCATCTGTTTCAGTTTACATACATTTCTGTTCATTTTTGACGCTTAAAATTTATTTCGGCGCAAAAGTACGGGAATGTTCACGAATACATCCGTTCATAACACGAGCAACATTGTTCATTTTCGGAGTAAATGTTATATATTTATCTGAAAAAATGTAATTTTGCTGTTAAAAAACAGAATATTTATGGAGCAGCGCAATCCTTTTCGTACCTCATTTACAGAGCCTTTTATAACGGGGTGTGACAATTTATCATCGCTTTACAACCGATTGTGCAAGATAGAGAGTGCCGTGATTCTTTTTTGCCGGCAAGGTAATGCTCGTGTTACTGTTGATTTGCACGAATATGATATTGTCCCTTATACGGTCATATTTTTATTGCCGAGTCATATTATCGATATTATTTCAGCCGGAAAAGATTTTCAAATGGCTTATTTTGCCTGTTCAGAAGCGATGTTCCGGGAGGCTTCCTTTCGGTTTAATCCCCGGTTTTTCCATTTTATCAAGGAGAATCCCTGTAAGGTATTTCCGTCTTTGCATTGGGAGGCCGTCGAGGGACTAATGAATGCTACTGCGACTATTTATGCGGATTTCAATAACCGTTTCCGCTATGAAATTGCTAAAAATTTATTGCAGATCTGGCTGATGGATTTGTATGACAAAACCTACCGTTGGTTTACTGTTCAGGATATGGAAGGCCATAACCGTCAGGAGGAATTATTGAAACATTTTATTTCTTTGATTCACTCTTATTGTAATTCCGAGCGCGAAGCGGGCTTTTATGCAAATATGCTTTGTATTTCGACCAAATATCTTACCGATATCTGCACGGCTATTACAGGTAAATCTGCCAAAAAGCTGATTGATGAATTTGTATTGCTGGAGATTAAAGTATTGCTTCAAAATACGGAATTTCCCATTCAGGAAATCAGTAACCGCCTGAATTTCCCCGATCAATCTTATTTGGGACGCTATTTTAAACGGCAGATGGGAATCTCGCCCAGTGCATACAGGGAAAAATTTATAAAATAATAAGAAAACCGTTTACCTGTGACTTTTCCGGTTTTTGAAAAATTCCATAGAGAAGTAAATCGTATGGCTTAAAGAATTTGATAAAATGTATAAGAGAAAAAGTATTTTTCCGGCAATAATGTATACTGATTATTTTTATATGTAAATAATTTTGTTTTGAAAGACAAAAAATTGGCATATATTTGTAAAATGTTGATATTCCTGCCGGATACAAATTGTGGGTGTTGGGCTGTATTTAGCTTGATAAAAAAAGTTGGGGGGACTTACCCATTGTGAGCCGGGGACAACCTTGTCTCCGGGTGATGGTTCAGTATGAGAATCGATGTCCAAACCTTAATGCTGTTGTATGAGATATAGATGGTATGCCTTGCTATTGCCCGCATTAATCGTATTGTTTCTGTTTTATTATGATGTATTCTATTCCGGTTATATAGAGGAACTTTACCGGATAGAAAAGATGTATAATGATCATCCAATGGAGGCGCGGGCGGTATTACTGAAGATCGATCCCAGGAGTTTGACCCGGAAGGAACGGGCGTTATATGGCCTTTTGCGGATAAAAAACCATAGCAGATATGATTCGTTCACTGAATTGGATTCCCTTGCCGAAGAGGCGATCGATTATTACAGGCATGCAATCGATTCGTCGAGATTGTTTCAGTTGTATTATTTTAAAGGTAAAATACTTGGAGAGAAAGGCTTTTTGGTGCGGGCGGCAGTGCATTACCGGAAGGCGCAGGAATACGCGGTGGAAAACGATCTCGATACCAGGTATCTCTTAAGTTCCTCTATGGGGAGGATGTATCATGTAAAAATGATGCGTGAAGATGAGAAGAGGGCCAAACTGGAAGCTCTGCATTATGCGGGATTATTAAATGACTCTCTGTTGCTGGGGCAAGCGTTGATCGAGATGTCCGGATATTATTACGGCACGGGCGATTACGAATTGTGCAGGGGTGTACTGAAACAGGCTGTCCGGCTTATGCCTGTTTCTGACAAGGAAAGATTGGCAACCGTTTATGCGAAACTAAGCCAGACTTATTTGTCTGTGAATCGGGGGGATTCTGCTTTGTATTACATAGACCGGGCTCTGGCATTGACAACAGATCGTTTAGCCGTTTACCGGTATTACAACCGGAAAGGGGATGCTTTTTTAAAACTCGGTCGTAAAGATTCTGCCGAATATTATTTCAGTTATTCTCTGGTGAGTGGGGACATTCGGACACAAATGGCGGCTTATTACGATTTGTCAGGATTGAAGGAAGAAAGCGGTGATCGGAGCGGAGCATTGAAATATCTCAAGTTGTACGTGGCGCAAAGAGATTCTTTGGATCTGGAACGAAAGGAATTGTTTTTCGATAACCTGAGCAATATAGCGGCTTATCAACGGGCCCGGGAAAAGGCCGATTTGAAAGAATCCGAACTCAACCGTAAAAAAATTACGTTTTACAGGATATTGATGGGTGTTTTCTTCGTTTTGTCGTTATTGGTCTGGTTGAGTTACAGAAATGAAAGACACAGAAGAAAACTGAAAGCGAATATCAGGCAGAAAGAGGAAAATATCATGCGGGCACTGCTGCTGCAACAAGAAGCAGAGAATAAATTACTGAAAGAGAGGGAAGGAAAGGAGCAGGCCGAAATGGAACGTTTGAGCCTGACTGTGGAGTATTATAAACGGTTGAATGAGATGACGATTCCGTTTCTTTTGAGAAGCCGGAACAGGCAAGGGGCTATGCATCTGAAGGAGGAGGAGTGGAGTATTATTATAGAAAATACGAATGCCTGTTTTGAAGGTTTCACTTTGAGGATAAAGGCAGTTTATCCGCAGTTGACGGAAGAGGAAATACGTTTTTGCTGTCTTATAAAAATGGAATTGCCGATTTCATTGCTATCCGAAGTTTACCACATTGCCAGAACAAGTATATCGAGGAAAAAAGTAAGGCTGAAGGAAAAAATGAGGATAGAAGAAATGACGTTAGACGATTTTATTCGTGGATTTTAGCCGAATACCGATTTCGGATGTGATGTCTTTTAAGCAATTGTAAAACTGAATTTCCGGAAACTCCCGGTGGATTTTTTCGGTTCTTATTCATAAACTCAACTCTTCGGTCCCCCGAAGAGTTGTTTGTGTTATAAAATTTGGAGAGAAACAAATAGATAACAGGTGTCTGTTTTGCATTTGTACATATATATAAATATTTAAATAGTTGTAATTCAATGTTTTGATGTAATTGATTTGTACATAAGAAAATTTGCTGAAAAGGGTTCGGTGAACCTAATTTTGTCAATGATTCGGATATAGATGTTTGTCAATTACTTAAAATGAATTACGATGAAAAGAAATTTTTTTAGAATTGTATGTTTAATATTTATTACTATAACCTTTTGGGGATGTAATAAAGAGGATTCGGATATCGGTCTCACGGATGCCATTCCGGAAGGTACTGTAGAAAAAGAGTTGGCCGATATTGATCTGTCGGGCTTGAACGGTGAAGCAAAGCTTTATTGTGACCTTATCCAAACGGCTGTTTTTGCCACGAATTCCCATAAACCGGTAATCAGTAGCCGGGTGGTGAACGGAGAAGAAGTAAATCCTTTGCGGGAGAAGCTTAAAGAAATGGAAATATGGGGCGAAAATGGAAATCAGATTTCATTTTTTTCATTACCGGAAGCGGAACAGGCAGAATTTCTTTCGGACTGGGCTGTTTTCGAAGCGGCTCAAATGACGGAAAAAATCCGGATCGATCCGGAAGTGGAGGAATATATACGGCAACACAATGAAATTATTGTCCATGTACTGGGCGAGGAATCCATTGGCACAAGGGGTATAAATCTGCGGGTAAAAGACAACAAAGCTTTTTTTGCCAAGATCAGGGAACGTATGGAATCTTTGTCGGAATCTGCTGTCGGGCAGCCGGAGACAAAAGGATCGATAACCGATAAAGGGAAAGTCCCTTTTGAAAGGGTCAGGGCTGCCGTGGCAAAATACGGCCGGGTCGGGGATTTTATGTTGGCGTTGCCGAGGCATGGCGCTCCCTGGGTTTTCCTGAATTTCGCTCACGACCAATTTAAAGTGGGACATGCGGCAATTATAAAGAAAGGGGTAACTCTGCAATCTGAAGAGGAATATAAATTTACGTGGGGGTGTCAGATTAAACAGGGAGTGATGAGTGAAAGATTAGATTATTGGAGTGTAAAGTCTTATGTGATGGGCGTTCGGAAAGTGTCCTGGAGGTGGAAATGGAGAGGCTTTAAGAGCCGGTTGGTGATAAGAAAAACACCGGTGTCCCAACCGGCCAGATTGGCTAACCGTGCCGCAGGCTATGAAGGGAGAAAATATGTGAACTGGAGCGAATTCCTCACAGCGAAATGGGCTGCTCCCTCGCGTTTCACCTGTACGACTTTGGTTTGGTATTGCGCTAAAAAGGAATATGGAGTCAATGTGTCGAGCTGGTGGTCGCCGTTGGTGAGTCCGAGCGGACTGTACCTGGACGAGAGTACTTATGTGAGGAAAGCAA
>NZ_DOED01000024.1:19572-20068 GCF_003524185.1 Culturomica sp. | reverse complement strand
CTTTTTCTGTCAGCCTGTCATGACGATAATGGTGCTGAATTGCTCGAATTTTATAAGTCACAGCCTCGCGATCCGGAACTGATCGGTTGGTGGGGAAGGTATGACGAGCTCAATAAAGAGTACACATATAATATTTACGAGTCCGATGGCCGCTTTTTGACATACGAGATAAAAGATAGCGGAGAGCACTATAAATCATGGACTGATGATTATTATTATACAAAAGACCATAAAATCATGATGTTTCATTATATGTCGGGCAGTTGGAAAGACGGCCCTTCTTATGAATCGACACCTCGGTTATATAAGATAAATAGTGATACCTTGTTTTTCTATAATGATGATGGCGGGATGTTTGTGTATCGTATCCGGTCGGAGCCGAAAGAATAACGGTTCTGAATGTAGGACGCTAAACGTGTTTACGATTATTAATTTACGATTGGGGAGTCCGAGATGGATTGTATCCCGGACGCGAGTACTTATGTGAGGAAAGCAA
>NZ_DOED01000024.1:0-19383 GCF_003524185.1 Culturomica sp. | reverse complement strand
CTTTTTCTGTCAGCCTGTCATGATGATAAGGGTGCTGAATTGTTCGAATTTTATAAATCTCAGCCCCGCGATCCGGAGCTGATTGGTTGGTGGGGGCGGTATGACGAGCTAAATAAGGAGCATAGATATGATATTTACGAATCCGATGGCCGTTTTTTGACATACGAGATAAAAGATAGCGGAGAGCGCTATAAATCATGGACTAATAATTATTATTATACGAAAGACAATAAAATCATGATGTTTCAGTATATGTCGGGCAGTTGGAAAGACGGCCCTTCTTTTGAATTCGGTCCCCAGGCGTATAAAATAAATGGCGATACCTTGTTTTTCTATAATGATGATGGTGGGATGTTTGTGTATCTTATCCGGTCGGAGCCGAAAGAATAACGGTTCTGAATGTAGTACGCTAAACGTGTTTACGATTATTAATTTACGGTTGGGGAGTGGATTGGTCAGGTTGATATCAATTTTAAATATCTTTGAGAGATAAAAAATAATCCCGGAATTTTCCGGGATTATTTTTTAGGGTAAATCAGAATTTGTGGGTGTTCAGGTTTTTGTCTACCAGTATCCCGTCTATGGCTTTCAGGTCGAATTTGAGTTTCCGTTTGGCCTTGAATTTCAGGATAAACAGATTTTCGTTGCCTTCCAGCATTTCCTTATTACCGATGTTTACGAAAGTCGGATACAAAGCTTTTATACCGTTGGTGTGGAGGCGATCGTTGGTCAGGTTTTCCATCCCCTTCATGTGCTGTACCCCAACTCCGACAAATTCATAATCCTGTTGGTTGTAAGGTAGGGCGAAGCTGATCGCATTTACGGAACGAAGGTCGGAGCCTTTCACCTGTATTTCGATAATTTCCTGCGGATTATAAGTCTGTTTGGCCGTACTTAGCTTTATATTTCCGTTTACTTTCTCAGTTGTCTGTTTTTCGACACCCCCTCTGAGTTGGGTGGCCACGACAGAAATATCGTAAGCATCGATCAGGCCGTTCCGGTTGATATCCCCGTTACTGACATATCCTTCGAAATCGGCATCACCCTGGCGTAATCCGGTATAGTTCATATATGAGGTGAAATCGTTCATGTCAATCAGACGGTCGTTGTTGATGTCTCCCGGACGATAGCTTTCGGTTCCCGGTACTTTGAATACGTATAATTCTCTGCCCGAACCGTATCCTCCGACACCTTCCGTTACGGAGATTTTAATATAACGGGCTGTCGGGCGATTGGCGAATGTGAAAATTTTGGTATCTCCGTTTCTTTCCCACTGGAAGGTTCCGGCTTCGGTCCAGTTTTCTTTGTCCATACTGTAATAAACGGAACCTTTCAGCAGTACTCCGTTACCTCCGTCAGTCCGCGGCAGGTAATGGAATTTGTCCAATTGGTTGATGGTTCGTAAATCCATTGTCAAATCGAACGGAACAGCTTTTTCTCCCCATTTTGTATGCCATGCATCGCCTTCGTCATAGTTAAATAGCTTTTGGATTCCCTGGCCGCCTTGATTTTCGGCAGTCGTTTCACCTAAGATTCCCTGGAGGGCAAATTCCAAGGGGTTAGCTTTTGTGGTAGCGTCAAATGCCGACCAGTCGGAATAGCCGTCTTTATTTACCGAGCGTATTTTAAAAGAATAAGCAGTTTCTGCATTTAAATCTTCAAATAGCAATTCGGTATCCCGGATCGTGGAGTAAAGCATGTCGTTAAATGCGATTTCATAGAAATCAGCATTGGCGATTTTATTCCAGGTCGGCTTTAATGTGTAAGCTTCCGTATTTTCCTCTGTAATTTGCGCCAACGGAGCACTTAAAGAGCCTGTATTTATTCTGTAATTGTCTGTCGGTTCGAACACAAATCCTTCTATGGTCAGAACGGTCGGACTGGCAGTGATGTCCGTGGATTCCAGTTTAACCAGAAGCTGTGGATTTTTAGTAATTACTTCTTTTTCAAATTCGCTTCCCGGGGTCGCAAATTTGTTCAGATCCGGGGTTGCATCGTAGAAACAGACATTTTCTTGTTTCAGGAAATCCTCCATATTGCGTGCTTCTGTCAATTTCACTTTGTCTTTACCTATTTTTGCCGTTATTTTTTTCGGCTTGGCTGTGACATTGATTCTGAATTCCGTTGCCTTTTCTTTGACGAAGCCTTCGAAGTTGCCTTGCGTGGGATGTATGATCACGGTGGCATTGTTTTTAGCGTCAACATGCGACTCGATTCGGGTGGTTACTCCCTGTCCCAGCCGGTAGGCTTCGCTTACTCCGTCGTCGTCGTATTCCGTAAATGAGCTATGGCCATACGGATAGATTTCGTAGATGCGGAGATTACGGTTGATTTCCGATACATTATTATTCGGATTGGTCATCGGAATAATGGCTCCGTTTTTCACAAATACCGGTAATTTCCAAAGCGGAGTTGCAAAATTATTGAGGATACGGTTGCCTTCGTATTTTTCTCCGGTGAAGTAATCGATCCATACGCCTTCCGGTAAATAAATGCCGTTTCGGACATCGTTTCCTTGTTCATCCACCTGCGTTTCCTGATAAATGGGGGCAATCAGGAAGTAAGGACCGTATAAAAATTGGTATTGGGTCGCTTTGCCTAATGTATACGTGTTTGGGTACTCCAGGAACATGGCCCGGACAATCGGCATGCCGTCGACGGCTTCTTTAGCGATGCTGTAGGTATACGGTATCAATTCCGATTTCAATTTTAAATACCAGCGGTTGATGGAAGTTGCCGGTTCGCCCAATGCGTGAGGATATTTTTCATTGGCACCCCAACCGTCCATATTTAATTGCATTGGAGTGAACGTTTTCCATTGGAAATCACGGGTGTTGATAATCGGTTTTTTCCCTCCGAAAATACCGTCCATATCGGAAGATATATTCGGTTGACCGGACAATCCGGAGCCTATGTATGTCGGAATATGGAAACGAATGTATTCCCATACACCTCCGGTTTGATCGCCCGACCAAATACCGGCATAACGCTGAGTACCAGCCCAACCGTCCAGGGAAATGATAAACGGACGGCTGTCGTTACCGTAATAAGGCATAATATGGGCGACGTCGGCCACTCCGTTCAATCCGAATGAATAGCCTGCGCCGACCCAGGCGACATCGGTTTTCAGCACGCGTACGCCTGCATCCCGCACCTCTTTTACAATATCTCTCTGTAACAGGGCGCTGACTTCCGGTTTCGGGTGTAAGTCGGATTGCGTCCATAATCCGATTTCGACGCCGTGTTCACGGGCATAATCCCCCAGTTGTTTCAGGTTTTCGATATTCCCGTCCAGTGTTTCAGTTTGTCCGTAACCGGCTCCGTAGCCGTCGTTGGGCAATAACCAGCCCAGGGGCATGTCATGGTTTTTATAGCGGTCGATAACTGCACGGGCTGAAAATTGATAGTTGTCTTTTTCTCCGTTCAGGGATTCCTTGATACCGCCGTTATCTTTTTGGCTTTCTTTATACCGTTTACCGTCCTCAAATAAAATTCCGTTTTCGTCTTCTTTCCAGTAATCCCGGTTGTAGGCGTTCAGATGGCCTTGATAAAAACCGAATTTAGGTAATAATACCGGATGTCCGGTCAATTGGTAAAAATCATTCAACAGTGAAACTGCTCCTTCGTTGATCATAAAGAATACATCCAGATAATCACTTTCGTGATATAAGGTTACGATACCTTTTTCTTTGGCACCGAAATCATATTTCCCTTTTTTAAAGGTATACCACATTACCCCGTAGCCGTTTGTCGACCAATAATAGGGCGTAGGAGAAGCTACTCCGCCGTCTGTCCAGCTGTTCTGATTTTCAATAGAAATAACTTTCCCTTTGTGTGAAAAACGTCCGTTTTGTACGCCGCCCCCGTAAAAATATTCCTGAGGATTTTCTTTTAAAGTCAAAATAACTTTTTTCGCTTCAAATTGGATAGGAGCAATTTCTTCCAATACAACCGAATTGGTTTTCAGGTTGGTTACAGTGAAAAGAGAGGTATTTTTATTCAGTTCTATTTTGATTTTTCCCGTAGAGATTGTGAGCAGATGATCCGTTTCATGCAAATTTAGTTCTGATAATGGTTTTCTGGGCCGGCTTACCAGAATTTGTGCTTCCGGTTGAGCTTCCGGGTCCCGGATGATACCTCCCGTGTTATCCTGAAACATCCGGAAAATGTTATCTCCGTAAAAGTCAAAGGTGATCATCCGGTTGCCGGATAACAAGACTTCGACGGTGGTCGGGTTGATTTTTTGAGCACCGACGATAGCCGGATTGGGTTGAGATACTTCTCCAACGTTTTCGGTCTTTTGCGCGGCTTGCACCGGAGAGGACGAAAGCATCAGAGGCAATAAGAAGGCAATCAGAAAAACTTTCCTTATTGTAGAATTACCAATGACGTTGTTCATGACTTTACTGTAAGATTTAAATGTGATAAAAATTGAATATATTGCACTCCGAAATATTCGACGATCTTAATATGCAAAGTAAGTGAAAATTTTTAGAAACAAAATGTATTACGTTAAAAATATTATTAAGGTCGTTGTGGTTTATCGATACAATTAAATTCTGATTGTTAAGTGGATAAAATTCAGAAAGAGAAGAAGATTATTGCTACAATGATCCGTCTGTATTGCCGCAAAAGGGAAAAAAATGCAGAATTGTGTCCGGAATGTCGTGCTTTGCTGGAATATGCTCATAAACGTTTGGAACTTTGTCCGTTCGGGGAGAGTAAAACATCCTGTAAACATTGTACGATACATTGTTACAGGCCGGAGATGCGGGAGAAAATCAGGAAGGTTATGCGGTATAGCGGTCCCCGGATGTTGCTTTATCATCCTTGGGTGGCGATAAAACATTTTTTTTGATTTTTGAAAGGGATGGTTAGAAATTGATTTAAAATTCATATTTTAGTAGCGTTTTTTTTAAGGGCTGTTTATGAGAGAATTCGAGGGATTAGAAAGCCTGATTGTTAATATTTAAATGGGGAAAAATGGGATTGTTCGGATTGTTCGGTAAGGATAAAAAGGAGAGTTTGAATAAAGGACTGGAAAAGACTAAGGAAAGTGTTTTTAAGAAGCTGGCCAGGGCCGTTGTGGGTAAATCGAAGGTGGATGATGAGGTGCTGGATAATTTGGAAGAGGTTTTGATTACTTCAGATGTCGGTGTGGAAACGACGGTCCGGATTATTGAGCGGATAGAAGAACGGGTCAGAAGGGATAAGTATATGGGGGTGGATGAGTTAAATCAGGTGTTGAAGGAGGAGATTGTCGATTTGTTGAAGGAAAATAATAAAGCCGATGTGGATGCTTTCGATTTGCCGGCGGGCGGTGGACCTTATGTCATTATGGTTGTAGGAGTGAATGGAGTTGGAAAGACAACCACGATTGGTAAACTAGCCAATAAGTTTAAAGAAGCAGGGAAGCATGTTGTGTTGGGAGCGGCTGATACATTCCGGGCTGCTGCCGTAGATCAGTTGGTTATTTGGGCAGAGCGGGTAGGAGTACCTATTGTAAAGCAAAATATGGGGGCGGATCCGGCTTCGGTAGCTTTTGATACGCTGAGTAAGGCGAAAGCCGACAAAGCTGATGTTGTTATTATCGATACGGCAGGTCGCTTGCACAATAAGATCAACTTGATGAACGAGTTGACAAAGATTAAAAATGTAATGAAAAAGGTAATTCCCGATGCTCCGCATGAAGTACTGTTGGTGTTGGACGGATCGACCGGACAAAATGCCTATGAACAGGCCAAACAGTTTACTTTAGCGACGGAGGTGAATGCTTTGGCGGTGACTAAATTGGACGGCACGGCGAAGGGGGGAGTCGTTATCGGTATTTCGGATCAGTTCAAAATCCCGGTGAAATATATCGGTATCGGTGAAAAAATGGAAGATTTACAGGTGTTTAACCGGGAAGAATTCGTAGATTCTTTGTTTAATTAAGCAATTAGGGTGAAGAAGGTTCTTTTTGTTTGTCTGGGGAACATCTGTCGTTCTCCGGCTGCGGAGGCTATTATGAAAGCTAAAGTGAAGGAAGCTGGTTTGGAGGAAGAATTTGTGATTGATTCGGCAGGAACATACGGTGGACATTCCGGTGCTTTGCCTGATTCGCGGATGAGACAACATGCAGTTAAGAGAGGGTATGTGCTGGATAGCCGTGCCCGGCATTTTTATGCATCGGCAGATTTTCCGGCTTTCGATATGATTATCGGAATGGATGACATGAACATTGCGGATTTACGGCATTTGGCTCTCGATGACAAAGAACGGGAAAAAATATACAGGATGACGGATTTTTGTCGCAAGTATACTCATACAGAGGTTCCCGATCCTTATTACGGAGGGAGTGGAGGTTTTGAGTTTGTTTTGGATTTGCTGGAAGATGGAGTTGACGGGTTGTTGGAAAGGCTTAAGAAAGAAAAAACGGTATAATGGATATTATTAAAATAGCCTGTGCAAATCACACAGGCTATTTTATTTAGTGTGTATCTGTAGACAGAATTTTGTTATTCTTGTTTTTTGGGCCGGAAGAATCTTTTTTTACCTCCGTTCCCGTTACGTTTGGATTTGTAATTGGGTTTCCTGCCGCCGTTGAATGCTTTCGGGTTATAAACGGGCGCTTCTCCTAAAGCGGGAGGAAGTGGGATTTTATAAATTTCTTTTTCAAGGAATTGTTCTATACGGTGGAATTTTCCCTGTTCTTTTTCTGAGACGAAGGTGATGGCTAATCCTTCTGCATTGGCTCTGGCCGTACGTCCGATCCGGTGAATATAATCTTCGGGATCATGTGGTACGTCGTAATTCAATACCATACCGATGTCTTCGATGTCAATCCCCCGGGCGACGATATCGGTGGCTACCAATACGGTTATTTTATTGTTTTTAAAGTCGAGCATTACTTTTTCACGTTCGGCCTGTTCCAGATCGGAATGCATCGCTGCGACATTGAATTTCATACGTTTCAGGGTATATGCGAGTTCCTTTACTTTCTGTTTGGAAGAGGAGAAAATAATACTTTTTGATTTGACGGGTTTCCCGAACATTTCTTTAATGAGTCCCATTTTCTGCATTTCGGTGCAAATATAGGCTGCTTGTGTAATTGCTTCGTTGGGTTTGGATACGGCTATTTTGACTTCGGTCGGATCGTTCAGAATCGTTTTAGCCAATTGCTGAATTTTGGGAGGCATTGTAGCCGAAAACATAATCGTTTGTCTTTCTGCCGGTAGTTTTTTGACGATTCTCATGATATCGTCGGAAAATCCCATGTCCAGCATTCGGTCGGCTTCGTCGAGGATAAAATAGCGTACGTGCGAAAGGTCGATATCGTACATTTCCAAATGTGTGATCAGTCGGCCCGGAGTTGCAATGATAACGTCTACACCCATTTGCAAGCCCTGTTTTTGTTGGTCCCAGACACTGCCGTCCCCTCCTCCGTAGATGGCCAGAGTGGAAACAGGAACGAAATATGAAAAACCTTCGAACTGCATATCTATTTGTTGTGCCAATTCGCGGGTAGGGGCCATGATAATGGCTTTGATGTATTCATCGGATTGTGGTTCTGTAACCATCCGGTTTAATACCGGCAGAATATAGGCTGCCGTTTTTCCGGTGCCGGTTTGGGCACAACCGATAATATCTTTTCCTTCTAAAATTACGGGGATTGTTTTTTCCTGTACGGGAGTGGTTTCCTGGAAATTCATAGCATCTAATCCTTGCAAAACAGCTTCATCCAGGCCTAATTCGTCAAATCTCATTCTAGTTTTGTTTTATAGGGCGAAGATACGAATTATAATTTGAAGATTTTTCTGCGAAGGGATTTTTAATTTGAGGATACAATGGTCTCATTTTTTCGGTTGATTTGATATAGATCAGGAAAATGGACTATGTTGCAATAATTTACAGAAACATTTGCGGAGTTTAACAGATTGAAAACCTTATCTCTTATGCAATAGAAAGGATATAAGTTAATTTTTTTGTAACTTTGCCGTTCCAAAAGAAAACGGAATCGGGGCAAGATAAAGTGAAATATTATGGAAGATTTTCAGCATGTCGGTTATAGTAAAGAAGTTATTGAATTTGTAGCTGTAGCAAAAGAGTTTTGCGATTTTGTGGAGACAATACCTTCTATGGAGCGTCAGGATGTATTTTGCCGGCTTCAGAAATTTATTCCGTTGATCTATCTGAAAGGTAGTTTGATGCCAGCTTGTGATTGTGACGCGGAAGGTTTGGCCGAAGATTCGGTAACTGAAGAGCAGTACAATTATTTGTATGGGGAATTACACCGTTTATTCGGTGAGTATGATGAATATCTGGAAGTATTCGATGATAATATGCAGTACAGTGAAGCTCCGGTAATTCATTCTATAGCGGAGAAGGTTTGTGATATTTATCAGGACTTGAAAAATTTTATCGTATCGTATAGATGTGGAATTCCGGAGGTTATCGGGGAGGCATTGTGGACATTGAATAATAATTTCGAGTTGTATTGGGGAAGAGCGTGTGCCGGAGTGTTGAGGGCTGT
Organism: Culturomica sp.; assembly: GCF_003524185.1. Lineage (NCBI taxonomy): Bacteria > Pseudomonadati > Bacteroidota > Bacteroidia > Bacteroidales > Odoribacteraceae > Culturomica > Culturomica sp. Next base: position 10,871 of record NZ_DOED01000024.1, on the reverse strand, counting down.
TCATCAGGTTGTGTATCGGATCGTGGAAGAAGGAATAGAAAAAGAATAAAAAATGGAAACAATATATCAGGAAACAATTACCCGGGAAGAAATTGAGACATTTCCGGTTTTTGCCTTTGACGGAGAAATCCGGGTGATTGAGAATGCGGGAGAGGTGGATGAGGCCGTTGCTTATTTATCGGCTCATTCTTGTCTGGGATTTGATACGGAAACTCGTCCGGCTTTCCATAAAGGAGAGACATATCCAGTCAGCCTTTTGCAGTTGGCGGCTGCCGAACGGGTGTATTTGTTCCGTTTGAATAAATTCGGTTTTACGCCTTCGTTGCGCCGGTTATTAGCCGATGTTCGTATCAAAAAAATCGGAGTAGGTATCCGGGACGATTTGCGTATGTTGAAAGAGCGGGAAAGTTTTACGCCGGCATCTTTTGTGGATTTACAGGATTTTGTCGTAAAATATGGCATAAAAGAAAAGTCTTTTTCTAAACTGATGGCTATTATTTTCCGGGTAAAGATTTCGAAACGGCAACGGGTAACCAATTGGGAAGCACTTCAATTGACTCCCCAGCAGGTAAAATATGCCGCTACGGATGCGTGGGGAGCACTGCGGATGTATGACGAGTTATTGTGTCATGGGTGATTGCGGTTTTGCTTTGGGGAGAGCGAAGTAGAATGTCGTTCCTTGTCCTTCTGCCGAGGTAAAATAAAGCTTTCCGTTGTTTAATTTGATGAATTCCTGGCTTAAGATCAGGCCCAGGCCACTGCCTTTCTCGTTGCGTGTTCCATAAGTACTGACCGAATGATTTTCCTGTAGTAGATATTTTTGATCTTCTTTTTTGATACCTTGCCCGTTGTCTTTGATGGCAATGGTTACATAATCTTTTTCGACAGTCGAATACAATTCGATATTACCATCCGGATAAGTGAATTTTATAGCATTGGATATCAGATTCCGAAGTACTGTTTTGATCATATCCTCATCCGCATATACCGGTAAGGAATGGAGAAGCTGATTCGTTAAACGGATATTTTTGGCTTTTGCAATGGTGGTGAAAAGTGACAGTACCTGGCGTGTTGCTATAGAAAGGTCGAATAGAGTCGGAATGACCTTTGTTTTTCCATGCCGGTTACGTGTCCAGCGTAATAAATTTTCCAGTAAGTTATAGGCTTCTTCCGTTGTTTCATTGATCATTTCGAATTTTTTCCGGATGCTGGGATTGGTAATCTTTTCCTTTTCAGTCTCGATGGCTGCATTGATCATTTTTATTGTTCCGATCGGCGAACGCAGGTCATGTGCAATGACAGAATACAGTTTATCTCTGGCTTGCAGTGTTTGTTGGAGTTGTTCGTTTTGTTGCTTAATGGTCCGTTGGGCTTCAATTAGCGATAATTGGTGCCGGATGCGAAGAATAAGCTCTTTTTCTCGTAACGGTAAAGTGACGAAATCAGTGGATTCGAAATTGAGGCATTCGCCGATGATATTACTGTCGTTTGCCGAAGCGATAAATATAACCGGTGTATTCCGGGTCGATTTGTTTTGCCGGATTCGGTGTATGATATTACATTGACCGGGAACAAGTGTTTCGTATTGTAATAATATCAAATCGGCATCGGTATTCTCGAATTCTTGCTCGCAGCAGATGGGAATAACGGTGAATTGTTCTTTTTCCACAGTTCTGCTTATTCTTTCAAAAAGCGGAACTGTGGGAATGAAGATAGATAAAGCATATTTTTTGCTGCTAATATCCATAGTTTGTTTAGAATCGGTTATAAATAGGGGTTGAAGAAATCTTGGCCGTTTGAAGAAGCCGGAAGAATAGTTTTTGGATTGTAAGGTTTTTCTCCATATTCGTTGCAATCATATCCGCCAGCATTTCCAGATGCGGTATCGTTTTTATATCGGTCGATACCGGGGTGCTGCAATGCGAAAAGGCGATAAATGAAAAAAGATAACGGGAAAACAAGGGTAGCATGAGCAGGTCTGCCGTGTTATAAGCTTGTAAGTAAGCCTTCAATTCCGGGGAATGTATTTCTTCCGGCGTTTGAATGTAGATATAACCGAGTGTGTTTAATTGATCTTCCAGCTCTTTTGCATAAAAGCAGGATGTTTTCGTATTGTTCTTCAGGGGAGTAACTGTTTTTTGGCACCATTCATAGGGAACGGAAAAGGTGCGGTCTGGATGAATGGTGATGATATCTATTCTGTCATAACCGTAGTGATTGGCAATTGTTGCCAATACTTTTTTCATGCTGTCGGGACTGCAATTGTGAGAAGCCAGTGTTATATTTAAACGGGCTAAGAAACGACTGTTACTATCGTAATTGTTCGCTTCATTATTCCAAAGGTTGTACATAGTATATTAGATTAAATTTCTTTTTGTTTTTTATAAATTATACTGTTTATACCAAAAATAAGTAAAAGAGGTTGCATGTAATTTCTTTTTTAACGTTTAAGGAATTGAATAATATTGAGTTGTATAAGAAATGCTAATCGTAGTAAGAAAAAAAAGAAAAAAATTTTGGTAGGTAACCGGAATTTACTACTTTTGTGCCCGGGTAAGTCCTATGCGACCAGCTCCTGTCGAATCCCCCCAGGGTCGGAAGGCAGCAAGGGTAGATGGTCGTAGCGGTGCGACATAGTTCGCTTACCCACCTGCCTCTTTAGCTCAGTTGGCCAGAGCACGTGATTTGTAATCTCGGGGTCGTTGGTTCGAATCCGACAAGAGGCTCAAAAGAAAATGTTGGCGGATCGGCGAAGTCTATCTGCTAAGAAGTTTAAGAAGCATTTGTCGAATTGGCGGAGCTTATCCGGCAAGAAGCTTGGAGATCAGAAACGGATGTAAAATCCGGCAGATGATGAAACAGTTCTTTTGATTTTGCTGTTATAGCTCAGGGGTAGAGCACTTCCTTGGTAAGGAAGAGGTCGTGAGTTCAAATCTCACTAACAGCTCGCAGGTCACCAGTAATGGTGACTTTTTTGTTATCCCGTTTCGGTATTATTCAGGCGGGGAAAATCGGACCTTTTCAAATCCGGTGTCTGTATATCAATCTGAATATACCGGATTTATTTTATAAATGGGATTTTTTTTGTCGATCTTTTTTAAGTGATTTTTACTAAATTTAATAGTAGAGTGAGAGCATACTCTATTGTATGATAGAGGTATCATTACTATATTTGTATCTGTAAACCATTGTTTAATTTGTCTTCGAAGATTTAGATGATCATATAATTTGCCTTGATATATCTGCCTGTAAGGGAGGTATATCAAGGTTTTTCTATAAAAGGACGGTATTGTTTCATACTGCTCTCTTTCTGCTGGTTTTGTTTTTGCGGATTTAACTCTGTTATTCATTGGGAATGATTGTTGTTCCTTTTGTGTAATATAGGTTTTATGTGAATGTATTTAAAATAGCGGATTGATAATTTTGAATAAACGATGAACGAGTTAATTGTAATTATAATTTTGATTGTATTGAACGGGGTTTTGGCTATGTCTGAAATTGCATTGATTTCCGTAAGAAAATCCCATTTGTCTAATGAAATAAAGAAAGGGAGTAAATCGGCCCGGGTGGTTCTGAAACTTGTAAACGAACCGGATAAGTTTTTATCAACGATACAGATCGGAATCACCATTATCGGTATTTTGACCGGTATATATTCGGGGAGCGTGTTGGCTGATGATTTCTCTGAAGTTTTAATGGGATGGGGTGTTTCTGCTTCAGTATCACGTCCGTTAGCCCAGACTGTTATTGTGGCGTTAGTGACTTATTTTACCTTAATTTTCGGAGAGCTTGTTCCTAAGCGGATCGGAATGAGTGTAGCGGAAAGGGCTGCTAAGGTTGTAGCCCGTCCGATGTATCTGTTAGCATTGGTTGCTTCTCCTTTTGTCTGGTTGCTGGCAAAAAGTACGGCTTTTGTTTTTAATCTGTTGGGCCTTAAATCCGATTCGGGAAAAGTAACTGAGGAAGAAATCCGGTCTATCATTCAGGAAGGTACAAAAGACGGGGCTGTACAGGAAGTTGAGCAGGATATTGTCGAACGGGTATTTATGCTGGGGGATTTGAAGGTCAGTTCCCTGATGACGCATCGTTCGGACGTAGTCGCTCTGGATATAAATATGAGTAACACCCAGATCCGGGAGGTATTGGAACAAAATTTATATGAGGTTTATCCGGTGATTGACCATAATTTCGATAATGTCAAAGGGATTGTTACCTTGAAAGATCTTGTATTTTGCTTTGATAAAGAGGATTTTGATATTGGTCAGGTTTTGAGTCCTGCCACTTATTTTCATGAAAGTATGAATGTCTATAAAGTACTCGGGCGGATGAAGGAACAGCGCGTCAGTCAGGCATTGATTTGTGATGAATTCGGCACTTGTCAGGGAATTATTACTTTGAAAGACATTCTGGAAGGTTTAGTCGGAACGATTGAAGATGTATACAGCGAACCGGATATCATCAAGCGGAAAGATAATGAAGGTTGGCTGGTGGACGGACAATGCACTTTGTACGACTTTTTATCTTATTTTGAAAAAGAATACCTGTATTCCAGTGATAACGATTTTAATACTGTGGGCGGATTGGTGCTGAAACTGCTGGAACATATTCCGCAAAGCGGAGAATGTGTAGAATGGAAAGATTTTAAGTTCGAAATTATGGATATGGATGGGGCACGTATCGATAAAATACTGGTTGTCCTTACCTGTAGTGAAATGGAAAAATAATCAATACTTACTATTCCGGTCGGGATGATGGAGGTGGTAGGAAACAACGGTTGCGTCGGCCCCATATCCGGTATCGTAAACGGGCCAGCAGGGTGTAAACGGGGTCGCGGATAAACGTAGGGATCGGTACCAGGCTATAGTAAATAAATTGCCAGCCTTTTCCAAGGTCTTTGCATATATGCAAAAGGGCACTCGATCGTAGAAAATAGCGGTTATCCTTGATATAGACGACAGTACTGTTTTCTTTGATATTGATTCCGTTTTTTTGGAGCAGACGTTGTCCGGCCTCTGATTGCAATGGGATGAAATGGAAGGATGCAGCAGAGTTTCTGCGTCGGACGAATCTGACCGAAGAGCTGCATAGATTACAATATCCGTCGAATAATATCGTTTGCATATATGGCATAAGTAGAAAAAACGTCCTTCGTAGAAAAACGACTCCGGAAACAGCATTTGATTTTAGGAAGCGTTTTATCGGAGGACGTTTTCGGGTGTTACTCAAATTCTTGTTTCAGTTGCTTGACCCATGCCTTGATACGCTTTTCCGTTTTATCGGATTGATTTTCGATATCTATGGCAAGTCCTGACAGCCGGTTGTCTTTCAGTGCCAGTGACCGGTTGAATTGATAGTCGGCGGGGGATGTATAGCCGATTACTGTGGCTCCGGCTTTTTCCATTGCTTCGGCGAGAATGCCGATACCGTCGACAAAGTTGTCGGGGTAGTTAACCTGGTCTCCCAAACCGAATATAGCGACTTTTTTATTTTGCAGGTTCAATGTTTCCAATTCGGGGATCAGTTCGTCCCAATAGGTCGGCAATTCTCCGTCAAACCAGGTGGAAGTACCTGCGATAATATTATCGTAGCTTTCAAATTCCTTTTTCCAGGCTTTTTCGATGTGAATAATGTCGATGCCTTTTCCGAATTCCTGCTGGATTTTTTGAGCAACGAGAGCTGTTTTGGAGCTGTCTGTCTTATAAAATAAGCCTATTTTTTTCATGGTGTTGTTTCTATCTGTTGTTAATATTCGAGCAGTTCTTTGGCTGCCTTGAAAATTTTATCTTCGCTGGGAAGAATGGCATGTTCCAGTATCGGGTTGAAACCTACCGGAGTAAAGGTCGAACCGACTCTTTGTATGGGAGCATCCAGATAACGGAACATTTCAGTACCTATCGTGGCTGCCAGTTCTGCTCCGAAGCCGGAAAAAACCTTATCTTCATGTACAACCAGTACTTTACTTGTTTTTTGTACGGAGGCGAATATTGTTTCTTTATCCAGCGGGATCAGGGAACGGATATCGACGACTTCAACATTCCATCCGTTTTCTTTTGCCAGACGATCGGCTGCCTTCAGGCAAAGATGGGTGGTGTTTCCGTAAGTGATGATACTCAGATCGCTGCCTTCTCTGCGGATACGTGCTTTACCGAAAGGTACCTCAAAATCGTCGGGCACAACGCTGGCTGCGTCAACGGAGTTGTACAGGGCTTTGGGTTCCAGAAACAGGGTAACGCCTTTGGAGCGCATACTGGTACGTAGTAACCCGGCAGCATCGTCAGCAAAGGACGGGCATACAATACGTGCTCCGGGCAGTGTGGTCAAGGCGCCTTCGATGTTTTGTGAATGATACAATCCGCCTCCGATATATCCTCCGGAAGCCAGACGGAGCGTAATATTGGGTGTGAATTTTCCGTTGCTCCGCCAATATTCGTGGGTACATTCTACATATTGTTCGACGGCGGGCCAGAAATAGTCTGCAAATTCGGCACCTTCGATGACGACATGTATTTTCGGGTCGAAGCGGCACATCCCGTCGGCTGTTCCGACGATATAATCCTCAGCAATCGGAGCGCTGAATACCCGTGTTTCCCCGAATTCCTGCTGCATACCTTTCGTAACATTAAAGACGCCTCCTTTTTCTTTGTTTGCTACGTCCTGTCCCCAGATAAAGGTGTCCGGGTTATGGCGGAACTCGGCTTTCAGAGTTTCATTTAAGGCGGTTACCATGGTTTGCTTTTCTCCTGGCTGGTTTTGGATACCTTCTTTGTATTTCTGAGGCTGATAGGGTTCGGGCAGAACATATTTCAATATACTGTCGGCCGTCGGATCGGGGGCTGCCAAAGCTTTGCGGTGAGCGGCATTTTGTTCTTTTTTTGCCTCTTCTTCAATTTGCAGTAACTCTGCTTCCGTAAACCGTTTGTAGCGAAGCAGCATTCTGCGGAATTTGTACAGCGGGTCGGCAGCTTTCACATAGGCCAATTCGTTTTCATCCCGATAAAGGGTATGCTTGTCTGAGTTGGAATGAGAGCCGATCCGTATGCAATTGGCTTGTACAATAACCGGATTACGGGTGTTGATGGCATGTTCCCGGGCTGCCGTCATGGCATTCATCGAATCGAAAACGTCTTTACCGTTACAGTGAATGATTTTAAGATTCTTAAATCCTGAAAAATTATCTGCGACTTTGCGGTTGGCGGTTTGTTCGTTCTTGGGTACGGATATGCCGTATCCGTTGTCCTGTATGACGAAAATAACAGGCAGACACTCTGTACTGGCACCGTTGATGGCTTCATAAACGAAACCTTCGGAAGTAGACGATTCCCCGTGAGAGGTGATGGCTACCCCCTTGTGTCCGTAATATACCATAGCTCTGGCGACTCCGACGGCGTGCAGGTCGTGGGTGCCCGTGGCGGAAGAAACGTTTTCAATGTGCCATTCCGGTTTGGCGAAATGGTTGGACATGTGACGGCCGCCGCTCCCGGGGTCCGTGGCTTTGGAAATGCCGTTCAATATGATTTCTTCTGCCGTAATGCCTGCTGAAAGGGCGGTGAGCATATCCCGGTAATAGGGAAACAGAAAATCTTCTTCTTTTTTAAATACCTGACCGATGGCCAGTTGGATGCCATCGTGTCCGGCATAGGGGGCGTGGAACGACCAGCCCAGGGATTGCAGCAAATAGACCGGAGCCTTTTCGTCGAGAGCACGGCCTAAAGTCATAAGGTAAAACCATTTTTTCAGGGTTTCCTTATCTGTGCTTTTTATGTCGTATTTTTTCATTTTTGTTGTACTAAAAGGTTAAGTTAACTTTGCCAGTTTTCCAGAATATCGCCTACCCTGCGTAAAAATTGTCCGCCGAGGGCACCGTCTATCACACGGTGGTCATAAGATAATGACAGGTACATTTTGTGTCTGATGGCAATGGCATCACCCTCCGGTGTTTCGATGACGGCGGGTTTCTTTTCGATGTAACCGACTCCCAGTATGGCAACTTGGGGCTGATTGATGATCGGCGTACCGAAAAGGCTTTTGAAGGTGCCGAAATTGGTGATCGTAAAAGTACCTCCGGCAATGTCTTCGGGGAGTAGTTTGTTGTCCCGTGCTTTTAGGGCCAAGGTATCCATAGCTACGGCCAGACCGTTCAGATTGGAGTGGTCTGCATCGTGTACGACAGGTACGATGAGATTTCCGTCCGGAAGCGAAACGGCGAAACCGATATGGATGTGCTTTTTCAGTATAATGTTGTATCCATCTACTGAAGAATTTACCAGTGGATATTCAGCCAGAGCTTTGGCTGAAGCTTCGGCTATGACCGGCATAAATGTCAGTTTAACACCTTCGCGGCGGAAAAAGGCATCTTTGTTCTTGTTCCGCCATTGTACCAGTTTTGTAACGTCTACTTCTATTACGCTGGTGACATGAGGAGATACGTTTTTTGACATTACCATGTGGTCTGCAATCAGACGGCGCACGTAGTCCATAGGGCGTATCTCGTTTTCCGCATTATCAGGGGTAGATGAATGTTGAGAAGGGGTAGCCGCCGGGGAAGATATCGGGACTTCTGCTTTTGTTCCGGCAACAGGAGTTGTAGCAGATATACTTTTTTTCTTTTGTCCGATATATTCATGGATATCTTTTTTACTTAACCGTCCCTGATAGCCGGTACCTTTGATATGAGCCAATTCTTCATTTGAGATTTTGGCTTCCTGGGCGATTTGAAGTACAATGGGGGAATACCATCTTTCGGTTTCTGATTTGGCGGCCTGTGCTGTTACCGGAATACTTGCCGGAGCTGCCGTAGTGGTGGCCGTTGGTTCGGGAACGGATGTTTCTGTTTTTTCAGGGGGTGCAGCTTCGGTTGTGTTATCTGTGCCGTTTCCGTCTGTATCGACGGTAGCAATAACCTTGCCGATGGGGACGACGTCTCCGGTCTGGAAAAATATCTGGACGATTTTTCCGGATACGGGCGACGGAATCTCGGCACTTACTTTTGCAGTATTGACTTCGAGTAGTATATCGTCTTCTTTTATGGTGTCACCGACTTTGGCAGACCAGGAGGTAATGGTGCCTTCTGTAATGCTTTCGCCTAGTTTAGGCATTTTTATTTCGAATATTGACATGGTAGTGGTACTTTATATGTTTATAATTTAACATCAATTCAGTATAACTAGGAATTGATGACTATTGTTAAACGAATTTCCGTTCCTGAATGTTCGGGTATAAATTACCTAGAAATCTTTACCGAAAATCCACTGTGTGGTAGCGTATTTTTCGTTTTTGAGTTGTTCGACCCGATTGATTTCATCGGGATTCAGATTGTAAATCTGTTTTTGAGGCATTGTATTGAGGAAAAACGCGAGGACTTGGTTTTTAAAGTCTTCGGTGTCTGGGGGATACTGCAAATATTTACTGATATTGGTTACCGGACTTTTTACAGAGGCGACGGAGTATCCGGTTTTCGGTGCCGGTGAGATTCGGGAAACAGCAAGTGAGGCTGTCAGGGCTGTCAGATTCGTGTCATAGAGTAGGGTACAATGATACATACACTTTGTTTTGTAGATGCACTGGGCACTTCCGGAAATTTTTAAGTGTCCGATATTTATGCCCAGCCGGGTGTCTTTTTGAGCTTGTACTCCGATTGAATTCAGAAATTCGAGTGTCTTTCGGGTGTATTTTTCAAAGTCCGGAACGTTTGTATTTTCGATAAATGTCAGATTGAGATTGCCCAAATCGTGGTAAACCGTACCACCGCCCGAATATCGCCGGGCTATCCGGATTTGTTTATCCTTTACGTAAGTCAGGTTGATTTCGGTTTCTACCCGCTGGTGTTTACCGAGAACGACGGACGGAGTATTCTGCCACAACATAAGGATATTCTCCGGCCGGTTTTTCAACAGAAATTCTTCGGCTGCCAGGTTGAAATAAATATCCGTAAAAGGATTGTCTATAATTAATGTGTTCATATTATTCTGCACCTTATTTATTCAAAAAGAACAAATAAAAGTGTAATTGTGTTTACGGATATTATCCGCTTGGGTTGCTGTTTCTAAAAAGCCTTTTTGTTGATCGTGTCATAAAATGGTCGTTTTTCTATTGAAAAACGCTTTACAGATGATTACTTCTGCTACAAGAAATATAAAATTGATTTCGGTTGTAAATTTCAAATTTATACGTGAATGGGGAATACCGGAAGAGAGAAGATTTTTCAGGTTTTCAGAGCCCCGGAAATTTATTTTTGCCAATCCGAATAATATATAGTATACCGGCCTTCCGGTAATTCTTCTTCAATACGATTACCTGGTGCTTGTGTAATTACGGACTTATTGAGTATTTATAGTTATCCTTATATATTTCTGCCGTTTGAATAATATCAGATTCTAGGTTAAATCAGATGTTTTGTATTATTTATACTTATTTTTCTGTGATGAAGTGAAAACGTTTGTTACTGTTTTGAATATTGGAGAATTATTTATGTAAATTTGAAAAACAAATTATATATTTGCTTAATAAGATGTAGAGAAGTATGTATATCTATTGTTATCTTGAATCAAGTGTATTAAGTGTTATACAAAGTTTCCCCGGATTTACAGAAGTTGTATTCAGATGTTGAGTTATTTTGTTGCATGATAGCTTATGCAAATATAAATTTTATCATGCGAAATCTAATTTGGGTTTATATTTTAATTCTATTCTAAAAAAGAATTATTCTGTAATTTGAAGGTGTTGTATTTAAGTATATATATTGTATTTACGTCACTTGCTAGTTGATTGACAATCGGTAAAGGAAATAATAACTATCTTTTTCTTTACTTGAGTTCAAGTCAAAGTACACATACTAAGTAATGAAATTTGAATAACTGATAACTATTTATTAT
>NZ_DOED01000030.1:0-105329 GCF_003524185.1 Culturomica sp. | reverse complement strand
ACTTTTTTGTAGTAACTTTGCAATATAAAATAATAAAATTTCAATTATGAGAAAGAAACTGTTATTATCCTCATTGGTATTACTAATGGCTATGGGGATTTTTTTTGCCGCTTGTACGGAGACGGTGCAGAAAGCTTACTATGATGCAATTCCTGAAAATGCCTCGGCAATCGGTAGCATAAAGATAAACCGCTTATTGGAAAAATCGGATGCCGGAGAAAAATTGTCTGCTTATGCCGGACAATATGTAACTCCTGAGATAGCCGGTAAATTGGATTTATTTTTGAAGAACGGGAATGAGTCCGGTTTGGATTTGAATGAGAACGTATTTCTTTTTACAGCCGATTGCGAAGGTGCTGTTGCCAAAGTTGCAGACCTGTCCAAGCTGAAAGAGACTTTTCAAATACTGCAACAGCAAGGTAAATGTGAAGCCTTATCGAAAAAAAACGGATATTCCCGTACGGTAATCGGAGGGGAATTTGCCTGTCTTTTTAATGAGTATGTGTTGTTGGGACTTAATATACAGAGTACTGCCGAGGAGACATTTGCGACAGCCGAAAAATTACTTACCGCTCAGTCAACTGCAAATATCAGTGAGACACAAGGATTTAAAGATATGGTTGCAGTCGATAGTGATATTGCTTGGTGGTTCTCTTTTAAAAAGTGGGGGGAAGAGTCCTTAGCCCAAAGCAACCCATTGCTGAACGGAGTAGATATATCCCAAATCAGTATACTGGGAACCTTGAATTTTGAAAATGGAAAAATAGGGTTGACATATAAGATATTGTCGGACGATCCGGTCATGAAGCAATGGATAGCACAGGCCGGAAATCTGAATAACAGCCTGTTGAATTATTTCCCGGCAACGACGCTTTGTTATGCTGCGGCTCATATCAACGGCGAACAGATTTGTCAGCAATTTGAGCAAAATGAAGCCTGGAACCAGGCCCTGCAACAAGTGAATAAAGATGAATTAGTAAAGGTTTTATCGGCTTTCGACGGGGATTTTTCCTGGGGAATATCGGCCTTTAATCCCATGGGCATTCCGAATGTCTTAGCTTATGCCCAGGCTAAAAATGCTTATCCGGTTCAACTGTTGGCACTTACATTACAACAACCGCAAATGGGACAAGTGGTTGAGGTGAAAAATAAAGGTAAAAATGCGTACGAGGCAAAAATAAATATGGTGGGAATGACGGTATATTTCGGAGAAAAAGACGGACTTCTTTACCTGACAAATGATTCGGATAGTTTCAAAAACCTGGGTAAAAAGGCAAAGAAACCTCTAGGAGATACACCCTGGACAGCCGGTTTAAAAAATGCCGGATCAGCTTTATTGCTTAATGTAGAGGAAATGCTGGCATCTCCATTTATTCAGATGAGTATTTATCAGATGCAGGGTCCGCAACAAGGAGCCCTTATGCTGCAGGCTCTCTCTATGTTCTCATACGTGGAAGCTTTAGGCGTTAATAATACGGCTTATCTGAATATCTATATGAAAGATAAGGAGCAAAACAGTCTGAAGGTTCTGATACAGGAAGGCACCCAAATAGCTAAGCAGTAAAACACTCGTTCCGGAAATTTTGATTGAAAACAGATGGAAGAGATCTTATTGCGAAATATTGTACCTGAAATATTCAGCCGACAAGATTGCCGGACATCTGAAATCTGGCATAAAGAGGTGACTTTCCGCTCGGGACAAAAGTATTTGATAGAAGCTGTATCCGGAGCCGGAAAATCGTCTTTATGCAGTTATATTTACGGCTATCGCCGGGATTATCTGGGCGAAATTGCATTTGACGGACAAAATATCAGGCACTTGGATAAGAAACAGTGGGGATTATTGCGTAAGGATTCGCTTAGTATTCTTTTTCAGGAATTACGTTTGTTCGGAGAACTGACTGTCTGGGAAAATATCCAGATAAAGAACCGGCTTACGGGTTTTAAAACGCCGGAATGGATCATGGAAAGTCTGGAACGCTTGGGTATAGGCGATAAGAAAGAGCAGTTGGCCGGAAAACTATCTTTCGGTCAGCAACAGCGGGTTGCCTGTATCCGGGCTTTATGCCAACCTTTCCGTTTTGTATTACTCGACGAGCCGGTAAGTCACCTGGACGAAGCGAATAACCGGGCTGTCGGTGCTCTACTGGCAGAAGAAGCCGCCCGTCAGGATGCAGCGATCATTGTGACCTCTATCGGCAAAAAGCTGGATGTTCAATACGATAAAATTTTGCATTTATGAATCTGGTCTGGAAATTACTGCGTGCGCATCTGAGTCCTGCCCAATTGATCGGGTTCTTTTTCGCCAATCTGGCCGGAATGGTTATCGTATTGCTGACCCTCCAAATCTATTTGGATTTACGGCCTTTATTCGAAGGAGGAGACAGCTTTCTCAAAAAAGATTATCTGGTGGTCACAAAGAAAGTCAGTACCTGGGGGGTATTATCCGGTAAAGACAATACTTTCAGCAGGCAGGAAACAGAGGAATTGGCGCGACAGCCTTTTGTCAGGAAAGTAGCCGGTTTTACCGCTTCCAGATTCAGAGTAACGGCAGGTGTTGAAATACAGGGGCGCGGATTTGCTACGGAAATGTTTTTCGAATCGGTTCCGGATGACTATATCGACGTGAATACGGATGAGTGGCATTTTGATGAAAAAGAGGGAGTAATTCCTATTATTATACCTCGCAATTATCTGAATTTGTATAATTTCGGTTTTGCTCAATCCCGTAGTTTACCGAAACTTTCGGAAAATGTAATCGAAATGCTTCGTATGGACGTAGAACTGCGTGGAAACGGACAGCAGACAGACTACACGGGGAAAGTTGTCGGTTTCTCGAACCGGTTGAATACGATTCTGGTGCCGCAACAATTTATGGACTGGGCCAATCGTACTTTTGCATCCGGCGATTCCAACCCGGTTTCCCGTTTAATTGTAGAAACCGGTAATCCTGCCGATGAACGGATTACCCGCTTTTTCCGGCAAAAAGGATATGAGAGCGAAGAAGGTAAGGCGGATGTCGGAAAGATGACCTGGTTCTTGAACGTTTTGACAATTTCGGTATCCGTAGTCGGATTGCTGATATGCCTCTTGGCTTTCTATATTTTAATGTTGAGTATTTATCTGCTTTTACAGAAGAATAGCTATAAGCTGGAAAATTTATTATTGATCGGATATCCGGTCGGACAGATAGCGCGTCCTTATCGGAATTTAACGTTATTTTTAAACGGATCGGTTATTGCGGCCGCTTTATTGCTTGTCATGCTGGTCCGCAATTTCTATATGGACTGGTTCCGGGCAATCTGGCCTGAATTTACACCGGGCGGTGTGGCTGTTTTATGGATGACCGGAATAGGCTTGTTTCTTTTGGTTTCCGGTTTTCATGTACTGGTTATCCGGAAGAAAATCAAAAAGTTATAGTATTCTTTTGCCGTTTCCGGCAAAAGAATACTTCATTATTTTATTGACGTTGCAAGATAAATCCCAATTCCAGGGTTTCGGTTTTGTTCAGTATACCGGTAATTTGCTCGTTTAAACTCTGAATGACAGCGGGTAAGGCCTGTTCCGGAATCCGGTCGAATCCCGGTATTAAAGAAAGAATTTTTGAACGCAATTCTTCATTTCCCATGATGGTACGAACCAATGAATTAACGTAAACTTTATCAAAATAAAGCAGTAATTTATTGTTCTGTAGGGTATAAGTAAAGCTGATCGCCGGAATTTGAGGGATATTTCCACCCATAATCTGCTGTAATATCTCCGTATCGAGATTGATCTGGACATGTTTACCGTCAGTTTTATATGTACCACTCATAGCCATCGTCGTTCCACCTTGCAAACTCATATTGATTTTGAGGGTTCCGTCGTTTTTAAAATCCACACCTTTGAAGTAAGCTCCCATTTTTTCTGTTGCCATAGCCAGAAACTCCGTTTTTAAATCTTCAACCTTCTTTTTATATGGCTCCTGCATAATTTGGAATACAATCGAATCTTCGGCATATTCAAATTGAAAATGGGGTTCCTCGTAGGTCCATGAACCGGTGAGAGGGCTATCGTCGTTCTTCTTATCGTCACAGGCAATAAAAACGGTTGAGAACAGTGCAATAATAATGTAAATGATATGCTTTTTCATAATCATGTATTTAATAAGTTAAGTAATTGTTCAAAATCAAGTATACATCCTAACAATTTAAGTGTTTGTATACAAATAGTCTACAAAAATACTGAATACGTCAACGGACTTAAATTTTAAATGTTACAGAGGCTCCGAAACGGGCAGGGGCTCCGGACTGTCCCATATCGTAATATTGAGGTAGTTTCTGTCCGACCGGATTATTCAGCATATAAGTAAAAAATGCTTTGTCCAGTATGTTCTTGCCCCATATATGGAAATCCACGTATTTCCCGGATAGGGTAATATCCATATTCCACAGGAAGTAAGGAGATTGTTTTAACCGGTTGGCTTCGTCAAAATACTGGGTACCGAAACCGGTGACATTTGTCGATATTCCCAGGGTCCGGCACCAGCTTGTGCGAAGCGCTTTTTGGTAAGCGATTCCCGTATTACCCGTAAATTCAGGAGCCATAACGATACGGTTGCCTTCGTATTCTTTGGTCAGGTGATGATAATATTTCGAATTGCTGTATCCGGCAGATAAGAAATAAGTCAAATTAGGGAATAATTCCCAGTTTAAGTCCATTTCACCTCCGATACTCCTTGCGTCTCCGGCATTTTTTATACTCGGACCCATCATACCCATAACGAATATCTGCTGGTCCTTCCAATCGATATAGAAAACGGCGGCATTCAGGTTGAATGTCCCGGCGGGACTGAAATATTTGAAACCCAATTCATAGTTCCACAATTTTTCTTCGTCATATCCGAGATCCGTCAACAACGAGCTCATTTCGTTGGCAATGATATTGTATCCTCCGGCTTTATAGCCTTTCGCTATACTGAGATAAAGAGATACACGGTCGTTCCATTTCTGCATGAAAGAGAATTTGGGCAACCAGGCGTGAAAATCACTTTTTTTATCCGACGCATGAAAAGGACCGAAAGCTGCATCTCCGGTGAAAAGAAGACTATCCCGGTAGGTGAGGGCTGCATTTTCATAGTCATAGCGGATACCGGCCGTTACTGCCATACCGGGCCACATCTCTTTCAGAGTGATTTGTCCGTAACCGGCAATGCCTTTCGTTGTGGTATTATTAAAATATTTGGCCTGATCCAAAGGTAAAGGCAACAGGTAAGCCTTGTCTTTGCCGAAAGTTGCCAGGTATTTATTCGTCAGGTCTTTATAAAAGCCGAATGCACCAACGGTCCAATCCCAGTGTGCTGCGGCAATCGATTGGAGGTTGATTTCCTGGGTAACCAAATTCTGATTGGATTTTTTGATATTGTCAAATACGTCCAGATAAGTAAAATCCGCATCCAGAATCTGTTTATCCTTTGTCCAGGAATAAGATGTGATCCAGTTAAAAGCGGTATGTTTTCCCATTTTCTTCAGATTCAGATAAGAAGATATCATATCTCTTTTGTAAGAAGAAGGGGTATTGTAATTTACCAGATACCGGTCGGCTTTTAACGAATCGACTGCATGATAAGCATATCCGCCGTCGAAAGAATGATTGTAGTTTACACCGAAAGCGATTTTCCAGTCTCTTGCTGCATATATATTTCCCTGATAGCGGCCATTATAAGATTCTGTCGGATTCGAACGCCTGTCATTGTCATACCGGTTTTTGAAATAACCTTTCGATTTATTGTAGGAAAAAGATAATTTATTGTAAATAAATTTAACCGGCAGATTGACAATCAGATTGTAATTTTGAGAATAGTAACTGGCAAGACCGGCCTTCGCCCGGATGGCAAATTTGTTATCTGCCGGACGGGTGTTGATATTGATCAGGCCATTGATACTGTTCCGTCCGTACAATGTCGTCTGGGGTCCACGCAACACTTCTATCTGCCGGATATCATACAGATCGAAGACAAATGCATTTTTATCGAATACAGGCACTCCGTCAACATAAAGTCCTATCGGAGGGGTTCCGGAAACCGTCCCTATACCTCTGATATACAAAGGTGTGGAAAGCTTTAAGCCGCCTTCCTGCATGTAAAAATTCGGAACAATACCGGATATATTCCGCAAATCCGGATTATTCTCACCCGGAATTGTACGTTCCGTAACCACCGTCAAGGCAGCCGGAATATCTGTCGGTTTCAGCTCTCTCTTTTCAGCCGTAACAACAACCTCCTGCATCTGTTGTATGATGTGATATAAAGAATCGTCTGTCGTTAATATAGCCGATTTCTGAGAAAACGCCGGAAATACCGGAATAATAAATAAAATATAAAATAGATAACGCATACACATCATTTTAATGATGAAATAATACAATGCTAAAATTTATCGGATGACTTATCCGGACAACATTACCGGATTGAAATTCTTTCCGGTATTATCAAGCCATAGGGACAGGCGGAGCACGCAAAGCCTTCCGTGTTAAGAAAAGACTTTGATAGTGAGGTGGGACATAAAGCGGTGTCTGTATTTCTACATATACGATGGTATGTTCTTTCTCCGCTTTCGGTACGATTTGTTCGCAATAAGCATACCATTCGTAATGAACCGGCTCTTCCTGCCGTGTTTCGACAACGACGACAGCAGAACTGACATATTCTGCCGGCACACTCTTTTCATGTGTATACAAAAGTACACCCAAAAAGGCAGAAGCCAGTAAATAAATCAATATGTTTGCCGATATACCTAAGAAAAACATGTGGCGAAGTTAGAAAAATATTTTATACACTTTACAACTATTTACATCGTTTATTTTATTTATTGTGGAAATAGCTTTTCGTAAACTTATAAAATGAACGGAATATATAGCTTTTTCATGACCGCTAAAAGAGAAAAGATAAAAAATTCATTTCATATTAAGTATTTGCCAATTAATGATTTGTAGATACATTGTCCCTGTATTGAAACAACGTGAATTCAAAAAAATTTCTTACATTTTGGCGATTTATGAGAAAAAATATAATTTTGTATTAAAATCAAATTTGTAATCATTACAAATAAAAAATGGATTCAATCGTAACGGCTCAGGACTATTTGGCCAAATATGGGATAAAGCCTTCCGTACAACGGATAGCCATTATGGAATATCTGATGGAACACCGGACACATCCCAGTACGGACGAGATTCATTCTGTGCTGATTAAATGGATGCCTACTTTATCGAAAACAACTGTCTACAATACATTGAAGCTGTTCACCGAGCAAGGTGCATTGATGGCTTTGGGAATAGACGATCGGAATATACGTTATGATATTGATGTTTCGGATCATGCGCATTTTATCTGTTTGGGATGTGGGAAAGTGTATGATATACCGGTTGATCATCTGGATAAACTGATTGTCCGGGGGGGAGAGGAATTGACGATAACGGAAACTCATTTATACTATAAGGGATATTGTAAATTGTGTGATAATAAGAGACTTAAGTAACATTAATCGTTAATTTAAAATCAAAATCATTATGAAAAAATTTATCTGTACAGTATGTGGTTATGTGTATGAAGGAGAGGAAGCTCCGGAATTTTGTCCTCAATGTAAGGCTCCGAGAAGTAAATTCAAAGAAATGGAAGCAACGTCAGGTAAGCTGACATTTGTCGACGAACACGTCATCGGTGTGGCACAAGGTGTAGATCCGGAAGTTTTAGAAGGATTGAAAGCACATTTTAACGGGGAATGTACAGAAGTCGGAATGTATTTGGCCATGAGTCGTCAGGCCGACCGCGAAGGTTATCCGGAAGTTGCCGAAGCTTTCAAACGTTACGCTTGGGAAGAAGCCGAACACGCATCAAAATTCTGTGAATTATTAGGTGAAATGGTATGGGATACCGAAACAAATTTGAGAAAACGTATGGAAGCAGAAGCCGGCGCATGTGAAGATAAGAAAAGAATTGCGACATTGGCCAAAAAACTGAATTTGGATGCTATCCATGACACCGTACACGAGATGTGTAAAGACGAAGCGCGTCACGGAAAAGGATTTGAAGGACTGTACAACCGTTATTTCAAAAAATAAATTCCGTCGCTGGACTATAAACCGGATTCAGGGAAAAACTCTGAATCCGGTTTTTTTGTGTATGTTTGCGAATAAAATTATCAGTAATGACGGATCTGTTTTCTTGTGGAAATCCAATCTTCACGCTTCCCAAACACTCGGATAAACTATGTATTCCGATACAAAAGTGGGAATTTTTATGCCATACCCTGTATTTGAAAAAATATCCTTTTTTACTGGGTCCGAAAGGTTGCGGCAAATCTTCTGTGGCCAAAGAGCTGGCGGATGCTATGGGTATGGAATACCATGCCTTTAATATGGGACAGGCGTTTAAGCCCAAAAAAATGTTTGTGGGCAGTCTGATCATTGGAGAAGACGGAAAAACTCTTGCGGTACGTTCAGAGTTTTTCCGGGCATTCGTTTCAGACCGGCCGACGTTGATTTTTTTGGACGAATTGACGCGTACTCCGGCTGTAGCCGCTAATTTTCTAATGACGGTACTGGATCGGCATCAGTCGTATTTGTACGACGAAGATTCCGGACAAAGGTATGATAAAGGCAGGAATGTCCTTTTTATTGCAGCGGGTAATACCGGTTTTGCTTATGTTTCGGCTCAACGTCTGGACACGGCTTTTGAAGACCGCTTTATCAAAACACGTTTGGATTATTTGTCTCCCCGGGAAGAATCGGCTCTGATATGCAGCCGGATTGAAGGTGTAGCCCGTAAAGATGCTGTCCGGTTAGCGGAAATCGCCCGCATATTAAGGCTGGGGGAAGCCAAAGAAACCCTTTCCGTATCCTTGTCTACCCGGCAGGTACTGGACGCTGCCGCTTACCTTCCGTTGGGTTATTCGCTACAGGATGTGGTAGAAGAAGTCATTCTTACCAATTATATGTTGTCGGGGGAGGAAGTGCTTGCCAGAGCTTTGTTGCAAGGTATATGAACTAACCGGGATAAAGTATGGATTTTGAACGACTGCAACGAATATATGAAGATCAGTTTATCGACCGGGCCTGGTGGGGACATTTCAATATTTCCGGGGCACCGGTCAATAAATCATTTCATACGGTAAATCTCGTCGGGATCGTTGCAGCCTGTGCTAAGCTGGCTTTGCATATCACCGGCGAAATTCCCAGAATCGTACTATCGAACAAAGCTCCCAATTTGTCGGTAAATCCTGCAAAAATTGCATTGAATATCAAGATTTTGCGTTTGGATATACCGGAAGATATAAAAGTAAATGCCCTGTTTGGAAGTTTTATTCACGAACTGGGACATCTGCTCTATACCCGCGAGGATATCGGGGCCAGAGAAGCCAGGAGGTATACCCCTGTACAAACCGGTTTTTTACATATGCTGGAAGACCGCCGGGTGGAATCCAAACTGGTAAATGCGTATCCCGGCTATCATTCTTTTCTGTATACGGCCAGGCGTTTGGCCTTATCCATGGGATGGTGGGCTATGGAACAGCGCATCGGATTTTACGGAGGGATGGACCCGGAAAACCGGGATATCAACGGAAACGACGGACATGAAGCGTTAACTGATTATATATGTTGTAAAATATTGTATCCCAACATCCTGGAAGATCCGGTATACATACGGGAGGTAAACAGTTTTCCGGGTAATTCCCGGAAAGTGAAAGAGATTGATTTATTATTGGATAAAATCAAAGGATATGCTGCGTTGACATTTACGGAAATAGAGAACGTTGCAGAAGAATTGGCTGGAATTGTCGGAGAAAACGGGACGGTTAGCGAAAATTTCTGTTTACAGGAAGTAAAGAATACACTCCGGCAATTTGAAGATTATACGGCTGACCGCGATATCCGGATGGCAGAGTCTGTTATTGCAGATATGCAAAGGACATTCAATCCGGAAAAGTTCCATTATTATGCGAAGACCTCTTCTTCGGAGAGCAACCGCCGGACACAGGCGTCTGCCAGGGAATTTGTACATGTAATCCGGGAAGTGGAAGCCGAAGCCGGAACGATTTCCGGTGAACTGCTGAAAAAAGCCAGAGAATTGGCCGCAGGTATACAACTTCAGTTGTCGATGTTTTCGGCAAAAACAGATAAAAATAAGGTGATTTATGAACAGGATGCGGGAGAACTGGACGAAGAAGAATTATATCAATCCCGCTATAACCGGAATATTTTCTGGGAAGAAACCCCGGCTCCTTCGGCCCGGTTGGAAGTCGTCATTTTACTGGATTTGTCCGGCTCTATGGTTACGGGAGATAAAATCGCCATGCAAACGGTCTTGGCTGTCGCCCTGGTATTGGCTTTTGAAAGATATGCGAATGTGGTAACGTATTCCGTATATGGACACCGCTGCGACGACAACGGTATTGAAGTAACTTGTTTTCATAAACCCGGACGGCGGTTGCAACTCGCTAAACTTTTCTCACAAAAGGCTTTGTATGCCAATGCCGACGGTTATGCCATGCAATATTGCTTTGAAAAATTTCAGCCCGACAGTCCCCATAAATTGTTTCTGATGATATCGGACGGAACGCCTTCTGTAGTTGCTTCTGAAGGAGAGGATCCCCAAGAGCAGGTGCGGGAAGTTGTTCATGAAGGGAAAAAGAAAAGAATCGAAGTCTTATCTCTGGGAATCGATAATTTTGACCAGGCAGATATGTATGATGAATTTATTCCGTATTCCGGAGCTGATACAATTGTACTGTTTTCCCGCTGGCTAAGAAAGAAATTCAGTTCGCTGGCCGATGAAACCGTATTCTGACGGCTTAGCGGGCATATAGGATAAATATGGCCGGGCGTTTGTCTATAGCGGGTGGAGGCAATTGCTTCCATTCCCGTATTGTTTTTGTCTTAATATATTCGTTATCAGTAGTGATATCACAGGCTACCGTAAGTTTTGTTTGAAGAGAAAGCACATGCAGCATTTCTTGAAAAAGTTTCAGGTTACGATAGGGAGTCTCGATAAAAATTTGGGAGCGGTTTTCCAGGGCAGACTCTTTTTCGTAGTTTTTTAAAGCTTTACTGCGCTCGTTATCTTTCACAGGCAGATAGCCGTTGAAAGAAAAATGTTGTCCGCTGCAACCGGAAGCCATAAGTGCCAATAGGATAGAAGAAGGACCTACAAGGGGACATACCCGGTAACCGCGACGATGAGCCAACGCAACCAGTTCGGCTCCCGGATCTGCGATTCCGGGACAACCGGCTTCCGAAATGATCCCCATATCTTCTTTTTCCAGCCAGGGCAAGCAAGCTTCGATTTCTTTCGGGGTAGAATGTTCATTCAGGTCCAGAAAAATCAAACTGTCGATATCTATGGTTTTGTCTATTTTTTTAAGGAAACGACGTGTGTTTTTAGGATTTTCGGTGGCGAATACCCGTAACTGACGAATCAGGCTGATAACTTCATTTGGCAGTACGCATTCCAAAGCCGATTCTCCCAAACTGTTCGGTAGCAGATAAAGTTTTCCCATATACTTGTTTTTGCGTACAAAAGTACAAATTTGGTTGTAGATTCCGGATCGTAGGTTTCAATTTAATTTCAAAAAGGCAGGTCGGATACGGGGGCATTACAGCTTTTTCAGTAACAGACTGTATAAAAAAGTATTCAGGGGCAGACTCCGGCAGAATGATTAAAATCAGAAAAATTACCGTTTACCATATCTCCGGGGTGTATTTTTCAGGTAAATTATAATTGCCAGCACCGGTTTTTCATTATTTTTGTATGAAAATTAAGAAAACTATGAAATTGACTTTTTTAGGGAGCGGTACATCACAAGGCATACCGGTTATTGCTTGTGAATGTGAGGTATGTCGGTCAGAAGATAAAAAAGATAAGAGGTTACGTTGTTCTGCCATGTTGGAAATCGATGGAAAAAACATTGTCATCGATGCGGGACCCGATTTTCGTTACCAGATGCTGCGGGCAGAAGTAAAGGATATCCGGGCCATCCTGTTGACCCACGAGCATAAAGATCATATCGGAGGTCTGGATGACGTGAGGGCTTTCAACTGGGTGAAACACGGAGCTGTCGATGTATATACGGATATCCGGACGAAAGAAGCTGTTTTTAAGGATTATTCGTATGCTTTCAGTGAATTTAAATACCCCGGGGTACCGGAAATCAACATGCATGTCATTGACCCGAATCCTTTTTACATCGATGATATCCGGGTCATTCCCATTCCGGTGATGCATCACAAGCTTCCGGTGATGGGATTCCGGATCGGTAATTTCGCCTATATTACGGATGCCAATTACATACCCGAGAGTTCGATGGAGCGGTTGAAGGGAACGGAATACATGGTCATAAACGCTTTGCGTAAAGAAAGCCATCTGTCTCATTTCACCTTGGCCCAGGCGGTTGAAGTTGTACAAAAATTACAGGTGAAAGAGGCCTGGCTGACACATATAGGGCATCAAATGGGCCTGACCGCTGAAGTGTCTGCGGAATTACCCGCCCATATACATTTGGCATACGATACGTTAGCGGTAGAGGTAAATTAAATCTCATACATAATCAATGATATCAGGATTGATAATCCTTCCCCTTTCTCGTAGGATTTACACGTCCGGAGCAAGTAGGAATATTAAAACTTTCATTCGTTTATGTCTTAAAATTCGGTTGAATTTATTACATTTGTGAGGTTTTCACGGGTGGGAGTGCAGCGTTTGTGTAAATATTTGGATTTAAACAAGTTAATAATATAATTAGTAGATGGAAAACGGCGGAGAAAAAATCATTAAGATTAACATTGAAGAGGAAATGAAATCGTCCTACATTGATTATTCAATGTCGGTCATTGTTTCACGAGCATTGCCGGACGTAAGGGACGGAATGAAACCGGTACATCGGAGGGTGTTATTCGGTATGAATGAACTGGGAGTCAATTCTAATAAGCCTTATAAGAAATCAGCCAGAATCGTCGGAGAGGTAATGGGAAAGTTCCATCCTCACGGAGACAGTTCTGTATATATGACCATGGTGCGTATGGCACAACCCTGGTCTTTGCGTTATCCTTTGGTCGACGGTCAGGGTAACTTCGGCTCCGTTGACGGAGACAGTCCTGCTGCCATGCGTTACACGGAAGCCCGTATGGAGAAAATTGCAGAAGAGATGCTGGCCGATTTGGATAAAGATACGGTGGATATGGTTCCTAACTTCGATGAATCTTTAAAGGAGCCGACCGTACTTCCGTCTAAAATTCCGAATTTACTGGTGAACGGAGCTTCAGGTATTGCTGTCGGTATGGCAACGAATATGGCACCTCACAACCTCAATGACGTTGTAGATGCGATATGTGCCTATATCGATAATGAGGATATCGACATTGAAGATTTGATCAAAATCATCAAGGCTCCGGATTTTCCGACGGGAGGTACGATATACGGATACAACGGTGTCAAAGAATCTTACCGGACGGGGAGAGGACGCATTATTGTGCGGGCTAAAACTTCCGTAGAAGTGACTCCGAACGGAAGAGAGAAAATCATTGTACATGAGATTCCTTATCAGGTAAATAAAATGGAGTTGATCATGCGCATCGCCGAATTGATCAATGAAAAGAAAATCGAGGGAATTTCCAATGTCAACGATGAGTCCGACCGGAACGGTATGCGGATCGTGATCGATGTAAAAAAAGATGCCATTTCCAACGTGGTATTGAATACCTTACTAAAACATACCGCTTTACAGACGTCTTTCGGGGTTAACAATGTCGTACTGGTGCACGGTCGCCCAAAACTACTCAACATCAAAGATTTGATTCACTATTTTGTGGAACATCGTCATGAGGTGGTGACCCGTCGTACGGAATTCGAATTGAGACAGGCTGAAAAGAGAGCCCACATATTGGAAGGTTTAATTATTGCCTGCGACAATATCGACGAAGTTATCCGGATCATCCGGGGCTCTAAAACGCCGGAAGAAGCACGTAATACATTGATCGATCGTTTCAGTCTGTCAGATGTTCAGGCTGCTGCCATCGTCGATATGCGCTTGCGTCAGCTTACCGGTCTGGAACAGGATAAATTACGCGCCGAATACGAGGAAATCGAGAAATTGATTGCACATTTGCGTGAAATTCTGGACAGTCTGGAATTACGTATGCGTATTGTCAAGAGCGAATTGCTGGAAATGAAAGAGCTATACGGAGATGAAAGACGTACCGATATCGTATACGCTTCGGAAGAATTCAATCCGGAAGATTTCTATGCCGATGACGAAGTCGTCATTACCATTTCACATATGGGTTACATAAAACGCACTCCTCTGAGTGAATACAAAGTACAGAATAGAGGAGGGGTAGGGTCGAAAGGATCGGCTACCCGGGATGAAGACTTCCTGGAACACCTGATCATGGCAACAATGCACAATACCATGTTGTTCTTTACGGAAAAAGGCCGGTGTTTCTGGTTGAAAGTATACGAAATTCCGGAGGGTACAAAACAGTCCAAAGGACGCGCCATACAGAATTTGCTGAATATAGAACCGGATGATAAAGTTAAGGCATATATCAATCTGCTTGACTTAAAAGATACCGATTATATAAACAGCAACTATATTGTTTTGTGTTCCAAAAAAGGCATCATCAAAAAGACAACTCTGGAAGCCTATTCGCGTCCGCGCCAAAACGGGGTGAATGCCATTACGATCAAAGAAGGCGATCAATTACTGGAGGCCAAACTGACCAATGGAGATAACGATATTATGCTGGCCGTAAAATCCGGTAAGGCAATCCGCTTCCCTGAAATTAAAGTTCGTCCGATGGGACGTATTGCAGCAGGCGTAAAGGCAATCAAACTGAAAAGCGAAGAGGATGAAGTAATCGGAATGATATGTGTCGAACCGGATAAAGCGGATATATTGGTCGTTTCTGAAAATGGTTTCGGTAAACGCTCGGCTATCAGCGATTATCGTATTACAAACCGGGGCGGCCAGGGAGTCAAAACGATAAATCTGACGGAGAAGACCGGAAATCTGATCGCTTTATTAGATGTTACGGATGAAGACAATCTGATGATTATCACAAAATCCGGATTGACGATTCGTATGGAAGTCGCTTCACTGAGAGTTATGGGACGGAATACACAGGGTGTAAAACTGATAAACCTGCGGAGCGATGATGCCATTGCTGCCGTGGCCAAAGTGTCGGCATCCAAAGAAGATGAGAATATGGACAATGAAGAGAATGCACCGGAAGCAGATACTTCGAATGAATAATGAAACAAAATGCGCGTTTGAAACGTGAAACTGAAACATAAATTAAATAACACCTACGTATGAGAAAATTAACTTTTATTGTAATTTTACTTTTCTGTGCAGGTTTTACTTATGCACAGAAAGGAAAAGTAGCCCAGGCTACAAGTTATTTTACGTCCGGAAAGCTGGATGAAGCCAAAAAGCTGATTGATGAAGCCATTACACACGAAAACTGCGTAAATGACGCTAAATCTCATTTTACAAAAGGTCAGATTTATCAGGCGATTTTTGAGAGTCCGCTAAATGATTATCGTAAACTGGACCCGAATGCATTGGATGTTGCCTGGGAAGCTTTTCAGAAAACCATTCAACTGGATGAAAAGGGTAAATTTAACAAAAAGCTGAAAACCCAATACGAAAATTTAATTGCGGATTATACTAACAAGGCTATCGAGTATTATAACTCAGAAAACTTCAAAGGTGCTTTGGGAGCATTCAAGAGAGTACTGGAAATCGAAAAATCTCCGATAGTCAATTCTACGGCTGTAGATACTGCTATTATCTTCAATGCCGGTGTGGCTGCTCAAAGAGCCGGAGAATTTGCCGAAGCTGAAAAATTTTATAAGGAATCCCTGAAACACAATTATGAACCGGCCCGTACTTACGCTATGCTGGCCAACGTATTGAAAGAACAAGGGAAAGAAGAAGAAGCTGTTGAATACCTTCACAAAGGCTATGAATTATTCCCGAACGATGCTTATATGCTGGTAGAATTGATCAATTACTACCTGTTGGGCGGTGAACCGGAAAAAGCAGAAGTATATCTGGATGCTGCCATCAAGCAAGACCCGAATAACGCTTCTTTCTACAGAGCCAAAGGAACGTTGTATGAGAAAATGAAAGAGCCGGAAAAAGCAATGGCTATGTATGAAAAAGCCCTTTCTGTAGATCCGAAAGATTTTGCTGCACAATACAATCTGGGAAACCTCAAATTGACAGAAGTCATCGAACTGCACAAAAAAGTAAACGACATCGTAGATGCTGACGAATATAACAAAGGTATGGAACAGGTATATGCCGGTTATACAGCCGTAATTCCGTATTTCGAAAAAGCACGGGAACTGAATCCGACGGAAAGAAATACACTGACTACCTTAAAAGAATTGTATTTCAAACTGAGAAATAACGATCCGGGTTATATGCAAAAATACGAGGAAGTGAAAGCTGAATTGGAAAAATAATTCGTTACGGAATGATAAAGGGGAACTTCTCCCCTTTATTTTTTGGGATTCATATTTTACATAATATAAATTATAGGACAAATAAAAACTTCTTCCTTCCGGACAAATATCATAAAACTTTATAAAAAAATAGTCTTTCAGCCTTTAGAAATTATTATATTTGTGGAGTTTAAAAGATTGGCTTAAATATTTGAGATATGCGGAATTCCCTGAAAGATAAAGTTGCAGTTGTCACAGGAGCCTCTTCTGGCATCGGCAAAGCTTTGGTTTATGAATTGGCGCGTCAAGGTGCAAAAATTGCTTTGGCTTCCAGAAGTCTGGAAGACTTATTGGTTATTGAAAAAGAATTGAAAGCACAAGGTGCCGATGTATTATCGATCCGTACGGATGTCACAAAGGAATTGGCCTGTAAGGAATTGATGGAACAGACATTCCGCTATTTCGGGCGAATCGATATATTGATTAATAATGCCGGTATCTCTATGCGTGCTTTATTGGAAGACCTGGATACAAACGTGCTTCGCAAAGTCATGGATGTCAATTTCTGGGGAACGGTATATTGCAGTAAATACGCACTTCCCTACCTTTTGCAAACAAAAGGCAGTTTAGTCGGGGTTATTTCGATTGCCGGATATATCGGTCTGCCCGGCAGAACGGGTTATGCTGCCAGTAAATTTGCGGTACGGGGTTTCCTGAATACAGTACGGGTAGAAAACCGGAAAAAGGGATTGCATGTCCTGGTGGCAGCTCCGGGCTTTACGGCCTCGAATATTCGCAAAACGGCTTTGAACAGCGAAGGGCGCCAACAAGGAGAAAGTCCTCGTAATGAAAGTAATATGATGACGGCAGAACGGTGTGCCTCGATCATTATTAAAGGTATCCAGAAACGGAAAAGAGAAATTATAATGACTTTTATCGAAGGAAAACTGACGGTCTTTTTAAGTAAATGGTGGCCCCGATTCGTAGAAAAGCTTACCTATGCCCATATGGCTAAAGAACCGGATTCCCCTTTTAAATAAATACCTGCATTTTAGTTGAAAGTATGTGTCGTATTGTATTGATTTTGTGTGCTTTATTGATGAGTTTTAATTCGTCTTTCGGACAGCTTTTATATCCGGAGATCATGGAAATCAGAAATCTGGATGTACAGCCTTTAGAATCCGGACAATTGGCTTTCCCTGCAAATTTGTCATTTTTAAAGAAAAACTTGAAAAACAACCATATTGAGAATCCGGCAATCCGTTATGCCATTCAAAATCTGAAAAAGGAAAAGCACCGGGACTCTGATCTGAATAATGCCCTGGATGTCCTGATGCGTTATGCCCAGAACGATACCTTGAAAAATATGGTGAATTACATCCGGGATTATGTCAGTACGACCTGTAAAAATGAGGAAGCATTGAATACGGTCAATGCCCGCCTGGTCATAGACAGTATCCGGTACGCTTCCGACACCGTCCGCTATACGTTTGATTCGGATTTGAGAACACTGGCTTCTTACATTCAGCTTGATTCAAATTATATATGGCTGAAAAAAATCAGCCGGGATTCCGTTATGATTGAAATCAGTAATACGACTGACAGCACTTTGAAATTCTGGATCAACAACGGTCGTAAAGAATACCATCGGTTTTGGGCGGTAAATAAACTGGGTGATTCAATCGGGACGTGGATACAGGTTGCTCCTCCGGGAAATACAATCCGTTTTTATGTAGATGACGATGTATATCGCTCTAAAATGGATTTGAAAAAGGCCCGTGCCAAAAAAATTTCAAACCGCCTGGCGGCTTCTTATTACCATCTTCAGGCTCTTACTCCGGGCGAACTCCACCGACGTCACTGGACTTATTATTCGGAAGTAGAAATGGCTATGGGACAAGGTTATGTGGCAAACTGGTCCGGCGGCGGTGAAAATTCCCTCTCTGTTTTGAGTAATCTGCGTTATTTCATCAACTACAATAAGAATAAAACCAGTTGGGAAAACTTTCTGCATTACCGTTTGGGATTCCTTAAAAGCGGAGATCAGAATATAAGGAAAAATGAAGAAAAACTGGAATTGAATTCGAAAGTCGGTCAAAAAGCTTTTAAACATTGGTATTATACGGCCCAGTTGAATATCCTGACTACTGTTTTCAATTCTTATGAATATTCGGGTGAAAACGAAAAGAAAAAAATCGGAAATTTCATGACTCCGGGTTATTTTACTTTATCCGTCGGTATGGACTACAAGCCGAATGATAATTTTTCCCTGTATCTGTCCCCTATTGCCGGAAAATGGACTTATTTAAGGGACACTGTGGGTATCGACCCGGGACGTTACGGTGTAGATGCCGGTAAAAAATCCAAGGGAGATGCCGGTGCCCGTGTCGAGCTCCGGAATAAATTTTCATTATTCAAATTTATCGATGTACGTAACGAACTGATTATGTTCAGCAGTTACTATAATTCGCAACAGAGTTTCACCGGTAATTGGCAGGTTCAGCTTGATTTTAAGATAAACTATTTTATGCGGGCTTCGGTATATACAAATGTCGTATACGACGAAAACTATTCGAAGAAACTGCAATTTAAAGAGAATTTGAACTTAGGCGTTAATTTTAGATTCTGAGATATGATAAATTTTGAAAATTGTGAAATCTCCAATATTGTAATCCACAACATTGGGAACAAGTACGATGGCGGCGAGTTGACGGTTTCGGATAAATGTTTTTTACCGGATGATCCGGATGTCGTGGGATTACTGAAAAATTATTTCCTCTCTCCCTTTAAAAAGGATGCTTTTTACAATTTTCTTCCCTATGAGGACGAATTGATGAATAATCCGGTTTACGGGGCAGTTACCGACATATTCAATAACGAAGCATCTTTTTATGTACAATCGGTATTTATGGCCCAGCATCTGTTCGAACAATCAAACAATCCCAATATCAAAGCGGGCGAATTGTATGTCGTTCACTTCCGGAATTGTAACATAGAAGAAGGCGTTTGTGATGCCATCGGTATATTTAAATCGGAAACGAAAGACACTTTTCTCAAGATTGTCATGAATCAAAATACATATCAGTTGGAAAGTGAATCCGGAATCAATATCCGTAAGCTGGACAAGGCTTGCATTATTTTCAATACACATGCCGAAAGCGGATATAAAGTGTCGATACTGGATAAGACAAATACCAAGGAAGCGATTTACTGGACGACAGATTTTCTGGGTTTACAACCTACAAACGACAGCTATTTTCAGACAGCCAACTATCTGAATCTGTGCAAAGATTTTGTCAAAGATATATACAATAAAGAAAACGACGTGCCCCGGGCCGATCAGATCGACATGCTGAACCGTTCCCTGAATTTTTTCAAGGAAGCGGAAGTTTTCTCTGAAGACCGCTTTAAAGAGGAAGTAGTCCGGGAGCCAGAAGTTATCAATGCTTTCGAGAATTTTAAAAAACAATATGAAGAAGAAAAGGAACTTCCGTTAAGCAACACCTTCCCCGTCTCGGATTTTGCCGTTAAAGACGAGAA
This sequence comes from Culturomica sp., assembly GCF_003524185.1. Classification (NCBI taxonomy): domain Bacteria; kingdom Pseudomonadati; phylum Bacteroidota; class Bacteroidia; order Bacteroidales; family Odoribacteraceae; genus Culturomica; species Culturomica sp. Next base: position 85,306 of record NZ_DOED01000030.1, on the reverse strand, counting down.
AAAGTATTTCAGACATGTACTGAAATTGGATAAAAATTTCCACGTGTATATACACGGACAACGTAAATATATCGAAAAAGGATACGATACGGCCCGGGATATGAACTACTATAAGCTTTATTTCCGGGACGAAGAGTAAACAATTATGAAAATCATTGCCAGAACAGGGATCGCCTTATTGTTGATTGCTGCCGTTGCCGGTGGCCTGGGATACTATTTTGTATGCTATCCCAACACACAGGTCGATGATGAAGGCGTGTTTTATATCCGGGAAGATGATTCTTTTGAAAATGTAATGGAAAATTTGCAGAATAACGGGTATATAAAAAACAGTTACACGCTTCGCCTTGTTTCCCAGCTGAAAAAATACCCGGAAATGGTAAAATCAGGGCGATACCGGCTCAAAGACGGTATGAACAATAATACCCTGGTTAATCTGTTACGTTCCGGAAATCAGGAAGCAGTTCATTTTACATTTAACAACCTCCGTACCCTGGAACAGCTGGCTGGAGTCGTTTCACGTCAATTGGAAATCGATTCCCTGGAATTTCTGGAAACAGCCCGACGTCCCGATTTACAAAGGGAATTAGGATTTACTCCGGAAACATTCATCGGTATGTTTATTCCCAACACGTATCAGGTGTACTGGAATACAAAACCCGAAAAACTGATCCGCAAAATGGCGGAGGAATACCGGAAATTCTGGAACGATACCCGATTGGCCGAAGCAAAAAAAGCAGGCCTGTCCCCCATGGAAGTTATAACATTGGCTTCAATTATTGAAGAAGAGACGGTTCGTCCGGAAGAATACCCCGTCATCGCAGGGGTTTACATCAACCGATTGAATAAAAATATTCCGCTGTCTGCTTGTCCTACCCTTAAATTTGCTTTGGGAGATTTCACCCTGAAACGGATTCTGAACAAGCATATGGAAATCGAATCTCCTTACAATACGTATAAGAACCAGGGGTTACCTCCGGGACCGATCCGAATGGCATCGGTCAATGTTATCGATGCCGTACTGCATTACAAGAAACACGATTACCTCTACTTTTGTGCGAAAAGTGATTTTTCCGGAGGACATTATTTTTCGAAAACCCTTCATCAGCATAATATATATGCGAAGCAATATCACAGGGCTCTCAATCAGAGAAAGATATACTGATAACATTTATAATCTAATTTAAAAGCCCTTTGTTTTTGCATTTCATATAAAAATAGTATCTTTGCGCCGACAAATTATTTTTATACTAATAATCAATTAATTATGTTGAATCATTACGAGACCGTTTTCATTACAACTCCCGTTTTATCTGAAATACAGATAAAGGAAGCGGTAGAAAAGTTCAAGAATGCCATTACGGAAAATGGCGGTTCCATTGAACATGAGGAGGCATGGGGCCTTCGCAAGCTGGCTTATCCGATCCAGAAAAAAACGACCGGATTTTATCACTTACTCCAATTTGAAGCAGAAGGCTCATTGGTAGACAAGTTGGAAACAGCTTATCGCCGTGACGAACGTGTAATCCGTTTCCTGACCTTCAGATTAGACAAGTATGCATATGAGTATGCTTTAAAGAGAAGAAGTAAAAACCAAGAAAAAAGAGAGGAGAAATAAGCCATGGCACAGAACGAAAGTGAAATCAGATATTTGACCCCGCCTTCAGTAGAAGTCAAAAAGAAAAAATACTGCCGTTTTTTAAAGAGCAGAATTAAATTTATCGATTACAAGGATCCTGAATTCTTAAAGAAATTCTTGAATGAACAAGGTAAAATCCTTCCGAGAAGAATTACCGGAACTTCTCTGAAATATCAGAGAAAAGTGGCTACAGCAGTAAAAAGAGCCAGACATCTTGCTTTATTGCCTTATGTAACCGATTTGATGAAATAATTTAAGGAAGGAGGACAAAATGCAAATTATATTATTGACAGATATAGCAAACTTAGGTCATAAGGACGACGTAATCAACGTAAAACCGGGTTATGGTCGTAACTACCTTATCCCCCAGGGATATGCTATCCTTGCCACCGAATCGGCTAAAAAAGTTGTAGCAGAAAATACCAAGCAAAGAGCACACAAAGAAGCTAAATTAAGAGCGGAAGCTCAGGAACTGGCTGCTAAACTCGAAGCGTTGAAACTGACGATCGGTGCAAAAACAAGCAGTACCGGCAAAATTTTCGGATCCGTGAATAATATCATGATCTCTGAAGCTTTACAGGCACAAGGGTATGATATCGATCGTAAGAAAATCATGCTGAAAGAAATCAAAGAAGTGGGAACTTATTCTGCAACGATAAAACTTCACAGAGATGTGAAAGTAAATGTGGAATTCGACGTGGTTTCCGAATAATTAAAATGAGTCATTAACAAGACTTAAACGTATTTCCAAACATATCCAAACACGAAAAGCACCCTTACGCGGGGTGCTTTTTATTTGCTATTATTTTCACTATCTTTGTACGTTTACTGCAACAAAGGCAGTATTCCAAAAATTAAAAGTTGAAAGGTAGAGGACGTAAAATGGGAAAGCAATACATAGAACTGAAAGGCATCCGGGTACACAATCTGAAGAATATAGACCTGAAAATAGAACTGGGAAAATTCATCGTGATTACCGGAGTGTCAGGAAGCGGAAAATCATCTCTGGCCTTCGATACCCTGTATGCAGAAGGACAGCGAAGATATGTGGAGAGTTTGTCGGCATATGCCCGTCAATTCCTGGGGAGATTGAATAAGCCGGAATGCGACTATATAAAGGGTATTCCGCCTGCCGTAGCCATCGAGCAAAAGGTCAATACCTCTAATCCCCGTTCTACCGTCGGAACTTCTACGGAAATATACGATTATATAAAATTGTTGTATGCCCGTGCCGGACGTACCTATTCTCCTGTATCCGGCAATGAAGTTAAACGTGATACGGTAGACAGCATCTGCCGCTATGTACTGGAACATGAAGGGAAAAATGCCGTTATCCTGGCAAAACCCGATAAGCTCGACGAACCCGAAGGGATATCTCTCCTGTTAAGCCAGGGATTTGTGAGATTGAAATACGGCGACGGGTTTCTGCGAATCGAAGATGTAATACATGATGCCCGCCCCTTACCGGATCAGGAAAACTGTTTTCTGGTGGTCGACCGGATTTCCGTCAACCGGGAAAAAGATACCGTTTCCCGTATATCCGAATCAATAGAAACAGCTTTGTATGAGGGAAATGGAGAATGTTTTATTGAAATAGACGGTGTCCGGCATCCTTTTTCAAATCGCTTTGAAGCAGACGGTATCAGTTTTCAGGTACCTTCCGTAAATATGTTCAGTTTCAACTCTCCTATCGGTGCATGTCCGAAATGTGAAGGATACGGCCGGGTATTGGGTATTGACGAAGACCTGGTCGTCCCGAATAAGTCTTTGAGTCTGTACGAAGACGCCGTCATGTGCTGGCGGGGAGAAGTTATGAGTGAATGGAAACGGCAGGTGATCAGTGCAGCTCATCACGTGAATTTCCCGGTGCATACCCCCTATTACGAACTGACTGCCGAAGAAAAACGGTTGCTGTGGCAGGGATGCCGTTATTTTAAAGGTATCTATGATTTCTTCGAACATCTGGAATCCAAAAAATATAAAATCCAAAACCGGGTAATGATTGCCAGGTATACCGGAAAAACTATTTGCCCCGATTGTCATGGGACCCGCTTAAAGCCGGAAGTTTCTTACGTCAAAATCGGAGGTAAATCCATAGCAGAATTAGTGGAGATGCCGATTGCCGAATTGAAAGATTTCTTCGACCGGCTGGAATTGGATCCCTATCAGCACAAAGTGGCTGAACGAATCCTGCCCGACATACGCAGCCGGCTGGAATTTCTATTGGAAGTGGGCTTGGGATATCTGACCCTCAACCGCCTTTCCTCCTCTCTATCCGGAGGTGAATCGCAACGCATAAATTTAGCTACGTCTTTGGGCTCTTCATTGGTCGGTTCGCTCTATATCCTGGACGAACCCAGTATCGGATTACATTCACGGGATACCGACCAGTTGATAAAGGTCTTGAAAAAATTGAGGGATCTGGGAAATACGGTTGTCGTCGTCGAACATGACGAAGACATTATCCGGGCGGCCGATGAAGTAATCGATATCGGACCTTTGGCCGGAAGATTGGGCGGAGAGGTCGTCTTTCAGGGAAATATGGAAAAACTGGAAAAAGCCGATACGCTGACAGCCGCATATATGTTTGGGAAAAAAAATATCAGTGTACCCGACCACCGGAGAAATTTTACTAAAAAAATAACGATAACGGGAGCTACGGAAAACAACCTGAAAAACATTTCAGTCGATATCCCGCTGGGTATTATGACAGCCGTGACCGGTGTGAGCGGTTCCGGGAAAAGTACTTTAATTAAAACGATAGTCGTCCCTGCACTTAAAAAGTATTACGGAGATTATTCCGACCGTACCGGAAGTTTTGATAAGTTGCTGGGAGATGTAAAAGCCATAAACGGTGTGGAATTTATCGATCAGAATCCGATCGGGAAATCCACACGCTCCAATCCGGTCACCTATCTCAAAGCCTGGGACGATATCCGCAAGATATTCTCGGAAGTAAAACTGGCTAAGATACAGGGATTCAAACCCTCCCACTTTTCTTTCAATGTACCGGGCGGCCGCTGTGAAGAATGTCAGGGAGAAGGAATTATCAAGGTCGAAATGCAGTTTATGGCCGACGTTTATCTGCAATGTGAACATTGCAAGGGCAAACGCTTTAAAAATGAAGTACTGGAAGTCAAGTACCGGGAGAAAAGTATTTACGACATATTGGAGATGACTGTAAACCAAGCCATTGATTTTTTTGCAGAAGACGCCGGATACAGTGAGCGTAATGTCGTCGATAAATTGCAGAAATTAGCCGATGTCGGACTGGGATATGTAAAATTAGGCCAATCTTCCAGTACATTGAGCGGCGGAGAAAGTCAACGGGTCAAATTAGCCTATCACCTGAGTCGTGAAAATGCAGAGCCGACTCTTTTTGTCTTCGATGAACCGACAACCGGTTTGCATTTTCATGATATACATAAATTGATGGAATCCCTGAACGCTTTGATTGTCCGGGGACATACCGTATTGATCATCGAACACAACATGGATGTCATCAAATGTGCAGATCACATCATCGATTTAGGACCGGAAGGCGGTAATGAAGGCGGACGGGTTGTGTTTACCGGTACACCGGAGGACCTGATAAAATGCCCCGATTCCTATACCGGAAAATATTTGAAAGAAAAGTTATAACGCTTTTGATAAGAAATGGATACAAGAAAATAAACCGTGCAACTTTTAAGCTTACATGAAAAAGATTATTGATTTTGAAGTTTTAGAAAACCGGAAATTAAATCGGGATATGTTTTTGCTGACTGTACATTCCGAAGAATTACCGGAAATCAAGCCGGGACAATTTGTAAATATAAAGGTAGAAGGCTCCTCCTCTACTTTTTTACGCCGGCCGGTTTCTATTTATGACGCTGATCCTCAAAAAGGATTATTGTATTTATTGATTAAAATTGCCGGACACGGAACTGCGAGGTTATCGGAATTGCAGAAAAATGAAAAGTTGAACATTATACTACCATTGGGAAACAGCTTTACTCTTCCCGAATCCGGACGCTGCCTGCTCATCGGAGGCGGTGTCGGTATCGCCCCTTTGCTGTATTTATCAAAAGAATTGAATAAACGGGGAATTGTCCCGGATTTGCTTATCGGAGTCCGGTCGGAAAAGGATATTATATTGAAGGACGTTTTCGGAAAATTCTCCCACCTGCATTATACGACAGAGGACGGCACTTACGGAGAAAAAGGCTATCCGACCGGGCATTCTTTATTGAAAGAACATTTCGATCATATTTTTTGTTGCGGTCCGGACCCGATGATGAAAGCTGTTGCACGTTATGCTTATACTAATAATATTGATTGTGAAGTATCACTGGAAAATATGATGGCTTGCGGTATCGGAGCGTGCCTGTGTTGTGTTACGGATACGACAGAGGGACATAAATGTGTGTGTACGGAAGGACCTGTATTTAATATAAACGATTTGAAATGGCAGATTTAAATATTTCCTTGAAGGAACTGGAGTTAAAGAACCCGGTATTAACAGCTTCCGGTACATTCGGATACGGTACCGAATTTCAGGATTTTATAGACTTATCGGCACTCGGAGGCTTTATTGTAAAAGGTACGACCCTGCATCCCCGGGAAGGTAATCCTTATCCCCGAATGGCGGAAACGCCTTCGGGCATGTTGAATGCAGTCGGACTGCAAAACAAAGGCGTAGATTATTTTGCAGAGCATATCTATCCCGGAATAAAAGATATAAAAACACATATACTGGTAAATGTTTCAGGGTCTACTGTATCCGATTATGTCGCGACCGCAGAGAAAATAAACGACCTGGATAATATTCCGGGGATCGAACTGAATATCTCCTGCCCGAATGTAAAGGAAGGTGGAATGGCTTTCGGTACCCGTTGCTCTTCTGTGGCAGAAGTCGTAAAAGCCGTCAGGAAAGTATACGGAAAACATCTGATGGTGAAATTATCTCCCAATGTCACCGATATTCAGGAAATCGCATTGACGGCAGAAGCCGAAGGAGCTGATTCTGTCTCCCTGATCAATACACTGCTGGGAATGGCCGTAGATATTCGTAACAGACGACCGGTTTTGAGTACTGTTACCGGAGGATTAAGCGGACCTTGTGTTAAACCGGTAGCCTTGAGAATGGTGTGGCAGGTGGCAAAGGCCGTAAAAATTCCGGTTGTAGGTCTGGGAGGCATCATGACTGCTGAAGATGCTATCGAATTTTTGCTCGCCGGCGCCTCGGCCGTTCAAATAGGTACGGCTAATTTTATTGATCCGGCTGTCACCGTAAAAATCATTAACGGAATTAACGATTACCTGGAACAAAACCATTTTAAAAGTGTACGGGAAATTATAGGATTGATTTAGTCAGTCCTTTTGGTAATCTTCAAAACTTCCATCGCTGAAAAACAGGATAATTCGCTTTAATGCTTTCTTGTTTGTCAATAAAGGGATCGTAGCTGCAATTTCACCCGGGATTGCAGCTATTTCTTTTTCTGCGGACGCGTGTTCCGGTTCTTTAGGCGTTTGTAAAACGGTTTTTTCTTGTATATCTACAGACGGGGCTGTCGCCGGATGATTATAAATTCCGCCTTTCCCGGTAAGCAGCCAATCCATACTGATATCCGGAAACGCCTTGGCTATATTTACCAGCACATCATAGCCGGGCTTATTGCGTCCCTTCAGTAAATGAGAGATGGCAGAAGGATTTACATCTATCATATTGGCAAATTTCGTTGCCGTCAGTCCTTTTTTTTCAATAATCTCATTCAACCTGTCTTTCATTTTCCCGAAATTTACATGACACAAGTCATTTTATCGTTATAACAAAATCATCCGTTTCCTTTTACAAATGTAATAATTAACCTCAAATCTACCAAATTACATTTGTAATTAATGAAGTTTACATATGTAATTTATACTCATATTAACCCTCCTATCTCTACCCTATTTATTTCATTTTCAGTATATTGAAACTGAATTACAGATATTGCATTGTATGAATAGCTGATATATAGTATGTTACAATCAAACAATCTTCTGTTTTAAAAGAAAATATATTAAATAAAAACTATATATAAATACATTAAACAACTGATTATCAAACAATTTTTTAATTTTATAAGACCGATTTATAATCAAAATGGGCTTTAAATATCTTATTCGGCTTTAAAATATTAAATATATACATGATATATTTATATTTAAAATACTGGTTTAAAGTATATTATATCTAATATATTCAGATCGGAAAAATCTAGTCCCCAACAAGGCGTTACTTTTGTAAAATTTATATTTCAGAGAATATAACATTACATATGTAACATTCAAATGGGACCCAAAAACACCGGCATACTACATTACATTTGTAAACAATCCTCTTTTTTGCAAATTGAGCTTATTCTTATTACATTTGAAAAAATTAAAACATATAAAAAATGACTATACCTGAAAAACTCACAGCTTTAAGAAAAATAATGGAGCGAGAATCTTTGGATGCCTATATTATATCCGGCACGGATCCGCACAATAGTGAATATTTACCGGAAGCATGGCAACAACGAAAATGGATATCCGGATTTACGGGGTCGTATGGAACCGTTGTAGTCACCTTAAAAGAAGCCGGGTTATGGACGGATACCCGTTATTTTATTCAGGCAGAAAAAGAATTGGCCGGAAGCGGTATAAACATGCACAAACTCAGAGTACCCGACGCCGTTGACTATCCGGAATGGCTGGCATCCGTCCTGCCGGCGGAAGCCCGTGTCGGTATCGATGGATTTTGTATGCCCGTAAATGATATAAAAAGCCTGGAATCTTATTTTACGGCGAAAAAAATCCGGGTGATTGATAAAACAGACCTGCTGGGGGAAATCTGGCTGGATCGTCCGGGGCTACCGGAGGCTCCCTTGTTTTTGTTAAAAACGGAATTTACCGGTAAGCCGGCCCGGGAAAAAATAAATTCTGTCCGGGAATATTTACAGGAAAAGCAAGCCGATTATGCCCTGTTCAGTTGCCTGGATGAAATTGCATGGCTCTATAATATAAGAGGCCGGGATGTTTCGTATAATCCGGTGGTGATCAGTTATGCTGTTGTCGGCCGGGAAAAATCCTGGCTGTTTGTAAAAAACCGGAAAGTTTCGGCCGAAATATCCAAAGAATTGGCGGCAAACGGAATCGAGATACGGGATTATCATCATTTATTTTTATTTCTGGACGAATTGAAAAAAACGGATGCGGTTTTTTGTCTGGATACGGACACATTGAATTATGCCGTATACAATAAAGTCAAATCGGTTTGCCGGTTGATTGAAAGCAAATCGCCTGTCGTATTGTGGAAATCAATAAAAAATACGACGGAATCAGAAGGATTCAGAAAAGCTTGCATACAGGACGGTATCGCCATGACCCGCTTTTTCTATTGGCTGGAAGACAGTTTAAAGAAACAGGAATTGACAGAAACCGAGGTGGCGGAAAAACTGACCGCATTCCGTCAGGAATGTCCCGATTATATTTCAGATAGTTTTCATACCATTTCCGCATACGGTATGAATGCGGCTTTACCTCATTATTCTGCCGTTCCCGGACAGGATGCCGTACTGAAAACCAAAGGCTTGTATCTGGTTGATTCGGGGGCCCAATATTGGTATGGGACAACGGATATCACCCGTACGATTCCTTTGGGAGAACTGACTGATTTGGAAAAAGAGGATTATACACTGGTATTAAAAGGCATGATTAACCTGGCAAGATGTATATTCCCGAAAGGAACAGCCGGCGCAAATATCGATATAGTTGCCAGGCAGCCTTTATGGGATAATCTAAGAAATTACGGACATGGAACGGGACACGGGATCGGTCATTTCCTCTGTGTACATGAAGGACCTCAAGACATCCGCCAAACCTGGCGTAACCAGCCGATACTTTCCGGAATGGTTACGTCCGACGAACCGGGCATGTACCGGGAAGGTTCACATGGCATACGCCACGAAAACATGATTTTATGCCATCCTATCGCCGTGAATGAGTTCGGGGAATGGTTGGGGTTTGAAACATTAACTCTTTGTTATTTTGATACTTCTGCATTGTCAATTGAATTATTAAGTGCGGAGGAAAAAAAATGGCTGAATGCTTACCACAATACGGTATATGAAAAGTTGTCGCCCCATCTTCAACCGGAAATTGCAGATTGGCTGAAAATAAAAACTCAAAAAATTTAAAAATAAATTGCGTCATTCTCAAAGAATGACGCAACCTTTTTATAATCTGCGCATCTATTGAGCAACGAGTCATGTGTATAGTGGAAGATATAGTAGAAAAGTGCAAGAAAAGAGACCGTAAAGCCGAAGAGCAGCTTTACAAACTTTTTTCTGCTCGCATGTTTGCACTATGTCTCCGCTACTCCCCAAGCCGGACGGAAGCGGAAGATAATTTCCAGGACGGCTTTATCCGGGTATTCGAATCAATCGGACAATATACCGGAAAAGGCTCTTTTGAAGGCTGGATGAAGCGCATTTTTATCAATACGGCTTTGGAAAAATACCGGAAAAATCAGTCCGTTCAGTTAACAGAAGATATTCCCGATGTCGTACAAACGGAAACCGACGACGAAGAGGCCTATATTCCCGAAAACGTATTGATTGGCTTTATAGAAGAGTTGCCTGAAAGGTACAAACTGGTTTTTCGCCTGTATGTCGGAGAAGAATTACAACACAAGGATATTGCAGCTATGCTCGGCATCTCAGAGGGAACTTCAAAATCCAATTTAGCCAGAGCCAGAGAAATCTTAAAGAAAAGAATAAAAGAATACGCAGAGCGATGAGTAATAATATGGACAACAGATTGAGAAAGGTATTCCGGGAAGAATCGGTAGAACCTCCTGCCTATTTGTGGGAAAATATCCGGAAAGAAGTGGATGCCAGAAGGAGACAGAAAAAATCCGTTGTGTGGTGGTATAGTACTGCTGCCGGGATTGTCTTGTTGCTGGGATTGTCCTGGCTGATACAAAAAAAAGAACCGCTGGAAAAAGTTGTATCGTATACTGAAATCGCTGCACTTGGACAGGATTACATAGAAAAGGAGTATAAAAACAGGGAGCTTGTAAGCTGCCTGTCTGCCCGTCGTCCTTTACCGACGGAACATCTGCCGCAGACACTTCTTCCCAAAAAGACAACAGAGACTCCGCTCGAAATCGTACAATTGTTTGCAGAGCGTACACTTTCAACACCAGTCCCCGAAGCTGAAATAAAAACACCGGCCATTCGCAGGGATTTTATTCCACTTGTAAATAAAAATTCCTACGAAACGCAAAAACTGTACAGACAACTTTTACTAGCCGACTCCGGAACTAAACCGGAAAAAATGAAACAATCCCCGGGTATATCATTGGGAGGATACATTGCTCCCGGATATTCTTCCGGAAATTATACAGCACCCGACAAAGCAGCCAGAAACTACCGATATTCCGGCAACCAGATGCAGGGTATGTTCAATTTAAGCGGAGGACTGAAAGTAGCTGTCAATACAGGGAAACGCCTTAGTATCCAAACGGGGATCATGTATACGAAAATAGGTCAGAAAACCGAAGGAGAGAAAAATACTTCGGTGTATAATTTAAACATGACGGCCATCGCCGGTCCGAGACAGGTGCGCAACATTCCTTCACTTTTGGGAAATATAAAAACCACTAAAAAATTACCGTCGGTGTACTACGCAACTACATTCTCTTCAAGCGGAGGTGGTAATATCGAACAAGTATTCGAAGCCCTTGAAATTCCATTGGCCTTAAAATACCGATTGAACAATAACAAGTTAAAAATAAGTGTATTGGGGGGATTCAGCGGAAGCTTTATCGTAGCTAATAAAGCTTATCTGAATTACGGGAATAACCGGAAATATGTAGGAACGACCGAAGACATCCGGACATTCAATATCAGTACGGATTGGGCGCTGGGTGTCGAATATCCGATTTTTCCCCGGATTACATTTATGGTAGAACCGGGATTCCGGTATTATTTACAATCCATCAGCAAAAACAAAGATATTGATTTTAAACCCTATATGTTCTCTTTTTCAACAGGTATCGGAATCAGTTTTTAATCGTATTTGCGATTGAGAATTTCATTGCTGATAATCGCTTGCCGAAGATCGAAAGCATAACTTTCGGTCTCTTCCTCTTCCAAAGACACCTCTTCTTTAAACAGGCCATTGCTTTCCTCCTGTTTATCGGTTACCGTCAGGCAATTTGATTGTATCCGGGAATCCGGCCATTCGGTTGCCTGCACCAACTCGCCATCTTCTTCTTCCGTTTCCAGAAACGGGTCCGGAGTTTCCGTGGAATCCGGGGTGTCCCCGACTTGTCGTTTTTTGGTTTTCTGAGCCTTGAAAAGACTCGCAATTCCTGCAATTAATGTTAAAAGCAGATATATCCAATCTGAATTTGAACCGTTGTCGCTCATTTTATTATCTTTGCAGATGTTTGAAAAATTACCTGTTATGAAGTCAAAAATAGTTATTTTTTTACTCTCTGCCATTTTTTTGTCTATAAATATGAGTTGCGGAGATAAATACGGTAATAAACTGGGAGGCGATCATATCATTCCTTACGTCCAGATTTACACGGAAATTCCTTTCGGTACGGGAGGTGACGATCCTTTATCCTGGCAAAACATAGCCCGTTATTTTGCAACCTCTACGCCTAATCCGACAGCTATCGGATACAAAGGACACGGCATCATCGTATTTACATCTGATTTGGAAGATTTTCATTGCTATGACGCAACCTGCACCAATTGCAGCGATTTAGAGTCTTTTATTACCGCCAAGGATTTAAAAGGAACAACGGCTGTATGTCCGGTTTGCGGTACGGAATTTGAATTGTTTTCCGGTCAGGCTATCACCAATACCGAAAAGATATACCCTTTAAAGTCCTATTCCATTACTAAAGTAGGTAAAAAACTGATTGTCAGGAACTAAAATACTGCGAAGTGGAATGTAAATAAAAATATTATACTATCTGCGAAATTATTAAAGAAAAAACATTCTTTTTTTTTACCTTTGCGGCGAAACAGAAAATTACACACTAAAAATAATAAACGTCCGGATGAAAAGAGCATTAATAAGCGTTTATGATAAAACAGGAATTATTGATTTTGCCAAGTCACTGAATTCCATGGGTTGGGAAATCATTTCTACCGGAGGAACCTCAAAAAAACTGAAAGAAGAAGGCATTAAAGTTCAGGATATTTCAGAACTGACAAAGTTCCCCGAATGTTTCGACGGTCGAGTAAAGACCTTACATCCTAATGTTGAAGGTGGCATTCTGGCTATCAGAGATAATGAACATCATCTCAAACAGATGCACGATTTAGGAATAGAACCCATCGATATCGTCGTATGTAACCTTTACCCTTTTAAGCAAACGGTTTTGAAACCGGGAGTCTCACACGAAGAAATTATCGAGAACATCGATATCGGCGGTCCGACAATGATACGGGCTGCTGCTAAGAATTACAGATTTGTCACCGTATTGACCGACCCGGCCGATTATGACCGGGTGATTTCCGAATTGCAGGAATCGGGCGATACTTCTGCCGCTACCAAAGAACTGCTAGCGGCAAAAGTATTTATTCATACGGCTCACTACGATGCACTCATCGCCGATTATTTCTCTAAAAAATTAAATATACAGTCTCCGCAAACCTTGACCCTTACCTATGAAAAGAAACAGGATTTACGGTATGGGGAAAATCCGCATCAGGCAGCGACATTCTACACTGCCATACAGGGTACGGCCGGTACGCTGACCGCAGCCGTTCAGCTACACGGAAAAGAATTGTCATATAACAACATCGGTGATACCGACGGAGCACTGGAAACCCTGAAAGAATTTGAAGAGCCGACTGTCGTTGCTGCCAAACATGCCAATCCTTGCGGAGTCGGAAGTGCAGCTACAATTGCCGAAGCCTACCGGAAAGCTTATGAGGCTGATCCGGTTTCCATATATGGCGGTATCGTTGCTGCAAACCGGGAAATAGACCGGGAAACAGCCGAAATGATGGCCCGGACATTTCTGGAAGTAATTGTGGCTCCCTCTTATTCACCGGAAGCTTTGGAAATTTTATCGAAGAAAAAGAATATCCGGTTATTACAACTGGAAGACATATTGACGAAAGACGAAAAAGCACACAAAGCAAAAACCGTATTAGGCGGCCTGCTGATTCAGGATCAGGACACTTTATTGTTACCGGAAAACGGGCTGAAAGTGGTAAGCAAACGGCAACCGACCGAACGGGAAATGGAAGATTTATTGTTTGCCTGGAAAGTTGTAAAGCATACTAAATCCAATGGTATTGCAATTGCAAAAGACAAATGTACGACAGGTGTCGGACCGGGACAAGTAAGCCGAATCTGGGCATTGGAAAATGCAATTCGCCAGGGAGGTGACCGCATTGCCGGTAGTGCCATGGCTTCGGATGCCTTCTTCCCTTTTGCCGATTGTGTTGAAGCTGCACACAAAGCGGGTATCACAGCCATTATCCAGCCCGGAGGTTCCGTTCGGGATCAGGAATCGATAGAAGCTGCCGATAAATACGGCATTGCAATGATATTTACAGGTATGAGACATTTCAAACATTAATAATATGGGATTATTTTCATTTTTATCACAAGATATAGCGGTCGACCTGGGTACGGCCAACACCATTATAATAAATAACGACAAGATGGTCGTTAACGAACCTTCTATCGTAGCCATCGACCGTCGCACGGAAAAAGTAATTGCTATCGGAGAAAAAGCCCGGCAAATGCAGGGAAAAACCCATGATAATATAAAAACAATACGCCCATTGAGGGACGGAGTTATCGCCGACTTCAACGCTGCGGAACAAATGATCCGCGGTATGATCAAGATGGCGAATATCAATAACAAATTCTTCTCACCTTCTTTGCGCATCGTTATTTGTATTCCTTCGGGAAGTACCGAAGTGGAGGTACGTGCCGTACGCGACTCTTCCGAACATGCAGGAGGCCGGGATGTATATATGATTTATGAACCGATGGCAGCGGCTTTGGGTATCGGTTTGGATGTTGAGGCTCCGGAAGGTAATATGATCGTAGATATAGGCGGTGGTACGACTGAAATTGCAGTCATTTCACTGGGAGGTATCGTGACCAACAAATCCATCCGTATTGCCGGTGACGATTTGACGGACGATATCCAGGAATATATGCGTCATCAGCACAATATTAAAATCGGAGAACGTACCGCCGAAGAAATCAAAATTCATGTAGGCTCGGCGTTGTCCGAACTGGATGAGCCCCCTGCCGATTTTATCGTACAAGGCCCGAACCAGATGACGTCACTGCCGGTAGAAGTGCCCGTTTCCTATCAGGAAATAGCTCATTGCCTGGAGAAATCCATCTCCAAAATTGAAATTGCCATTCTGGGGGCCCTGGAACAGACTCCTCCTGAGTTATATGCCGACATTGTGAACAAAGGCATTTACCTCGCCGGGGGCGGTGCTTTGTTGAGAGGACTGGACAAACGCTTGTCTGACAAGCTTAATATACCTTTCCACATTGCAGAAGACCCGCTTCGGGCTGTGGCCAGAGGAACAGGAATAGCCTTGAAAAATGTAGACAAGTTCTCATTCCTGATCCGATAAAACAGCAGAACAATCCATGAATCTGTAAATACCGAATGAAAATATCCGCAGGAATCATCTGCCGGATATTTTCGTTTAAGACAAATAGGAAATCGTGAAAAATATTATAAAACTTATATTAAAGTATCATTTTACTATATTTTTTATACTGTTGGAAATTGTGGCTTTCTCTATGATTGTACAACACAATCGCTACCAGAGAACCATTTTTTTCAGACAGAGCTCTTCCCTGTTTTGTCATATTTCTTCGTATATCTCCGATATCGGGGAATATTTTAATCTGAAAGTGATAAACGAAAAATTAGTTGCAGAGAATACCGGTTTAAAGAATACAATTGAAGAATTGAAATCCTCTCACCCGTTTGTGTCTATAGACACCAGTAAATCCGAAGGAGATTACCTGTATATGAACGCCAGGACGGTCAATGCCAACTTTAACAAAACCAAAAATTACATCACTCTGGATAAAGGCATTGTAAACGGTATACGCAAGGAAATGGCAGTAACTTCCCGGGACGGAGTTGTAGGCATTATCCAAAATATCAGTAATACCTATGCCGTTGTTCTTCCCCTGATCAATACAAATCTGAAAATATCCGCTAAAATAAAGAAAAACGGTTATTACGGTTCCTTACAATGGGACGGTAACGATTACCGGTATTCCTATCTTAACGATATCCCCTTTCATGTTGATGTTGCTCAGGGAGATACAATTGTAACTTCAGGCTTCTCCTCTATTTTTCCCGAGGGGGAATTAATCGGATTTGTAGAAACGGTTGATAGGGAAACCGCCAACTTTCTTACTATAAAAGTAAAACTGGCAACTGATTTCGGTAAATTATCGGATGTGTATATCGTCGATAACCGGAAGAAAGAAGAAAAAGAAACTCTGGAAAAAGTCAGTTATGACGAAAGATAAAGTGTAATCTAATGAACAGTACAAAATATCTTATTCATGTGGTTTGCCTGTTTATTATTCAGTTGGCTATTTTGGATAATATACAGTTGAATTCATACATCTACATCAACATTTATATTTTGGCCATTCTGATATTACCCTATACCATGAAGAAAACGTCTGTATTGCTACTGGCTTTTCTGTTCGGTTTTATCATAGATTTGGCTAATAATACAATGGGAATTCATACTGCAGCTACGACGTTTATAGCCTATCTTCGTCCTAAATTGTTGCAATTGACTTCAAACCGGGATCAGATCGACGACATACAGGGGGCACAAAAGGTACGGAAATTCGGATGGTTTTTCAGGTATACGACATTGTCCGTATTTATTTTCAACGTAGTACTGATGCTGGCAGAAGCTTTCAGTTTCGCTAATTTCTCCATCACCTTGCTACGTATCGTGTGCAGTACTGTTGTATCCGGTTTCTTTATCATGCTGTATTATTTTATTGCTTTGAAGAAAAAACAGGAGTAACGAACGATTTGAATTGGTGGTTATTCAAACATTATAACTCCGCAGGGAACCCATGAACAAATTCTCACATAGAAAGGCTGTTATTTCCGGATTGATTGTTTTCGTATTCGGGATATATATTATTCAGTTATTCAAATTACAGGTAATTGATGAATCCTATAAGCTTTCAGCCATCAACAATTCACAACGGGTGGAAACCCAATATCCGGCCAGAGGATTGATTTATGACCGGAACCATAAATTATTGGTATACAATCAGGCTGCTTATGACTTGATGGTCATTCCCCGTCAGGTAAAAAATTTCGATACGCTGGAACTGATCTCCATACTGGGAATACCGAAAGAAGTTTTGGTAAAAAACATGGAAAAATGTAAACGGTATTCCCGTTATAAAGCATCCATCTTAATTTCCCAGATCACGGATAACAAATACGCCAAACTTCAGGAAAAACTGTATAAATACCCCGGTTTTTTTATCCAGACCAGAACCCTGCGCAAATACAACGTAGCTCATTCTGCAGATGTATTCGGCTATATCGGAGAAGTCAGTCAGAGCCAAATTGAAAAAGACAGCAGTTATACTTCCGGCGACTATATCGGAGTAAACGGCTTGGAGAAAAGTTACGAAAAGATTTTGCGGGGAACCAAAGGAAAACGAATCTTATTGGTGGATAATTATAACCGCATCAAAGGTTCCTACAAAAACGGAGAATACGATATTCCGGCAGTTGTCGGCGGCGACCTGACGACGACACTGGATATCGATTTACAGGAATATGCTTACCGGCTGATGCAAAATAAGAAAGGCGGGATCATTGCCATAGAACCTTCAACCGGAGAAATTTTGCTGAAAGTATCCAGCCCCGGTTACGACCCGCAATTTCTGGTCGGTCTGGAGCGAAGTGAAAACTACCGGAAATTACAACAGGACCCGAATCTGCCATTATTCGACCGTACCGTTACGGCGACCTATCCTCCGGGTTCTATTTTCAAAACGATTCAAGGCCTGATCGGATTGCAGGAAGGTGTAATCACTCCGGCCACCCAATACGAATGTCACAGAGGTAATTCTTTCAACGGGCAGTTTATGAAATGTCACGGACATGCTTCTCCCCTGGATTTGAAAGGAGGAATTCAAAATTCATGTAATCCTTATTTCGTAAATGTATTCCGCCGGATATTGGAGAATAACAAATATGCGAATGTACGGGAAGCGTATGGAAAATGGCGGGATTATGTCCTGGAATTCGGATTGGGACAACGGATTTGTCCGGATTTTATGAACGAATCTTCCGGTTCGATACCGACACAGGCATATTACGACAAAGTGTTCCGCACGCACAACTGGTATTACACTTACATCATGTCCCTTTCCATCGGCCAGGGAGAACTGTTGATCACTCCGCTTCAGATGGCGAATATCGTTACATGTATTGCCAACAGAGGATCTTATCTGACCCCGCATATTGTGCGTCCGGCTGACCCCGAACACCGGGCCAGAATCGTGCGCCACGACTTAAACATCAAAAAGGAATATTTCGATGTCATTGCCGATGCCATGGAAGAGGCTGTCAAAGGCGGAACCGCCCGTGTTGCAGCTTGTGATTCCGTTACCGTATGCGGAAAAACCGGAACAATTCAGAATCCTCACGGACTGGATCACTCGGCATTCTTCGCTTTTGCCCCGAAAGTAAATCCTAAAATCGCCATTTTGGTATATGTAGAAAACGGAGAATGGGGATCGACATACGGAGCTCCGATTGCAGGATTGCTGATTGAAAAATATTTGACGGGAAAAATCTCTTCCCGGAAAATGGCTTTGGAAAAGAAAATGCTGGAAGCGGATCTGATCCACACCCCGGTCAAAAAAACAACAGATAAACGAGAAGAAGCGGAAGACTAATTTTTATACCGTATGAACAGACAGAATGAACTGATAAAAAACATCGACTGGCTCTCCATATTTTTATATGTCGTGTTGGTTTTTATGGGATGGTTGAATATCTATGCCGCAGTATACGATGATAATCACAGCAGCATACTGGATATATCCCAGAAATACGGTAAACAGTTGATCTGGATCAGTGCTTCATTTGTATTGGGGTTCTTTATTTTATTGACAGACAGTAAGTTTTTTACAGCCTTTTCTTTTGTATTGTACGGGTTGATGATCGGTCTTTTGGTATCCGTATTACTCTTTGGACACGAAGTTAACGGTGCCCGTTCCTGGTTTCAAATCGGCGATATACGGATACAACCGGCCGAATTCGGAAAATTTGCCACGGCATTGGCCGTCGCGAACGTAATGAGTCGGCATGGCTTTAAAATGATGCGATTCAGTAGTTTGCTGCAAATCGGACTTCTTCTGTTTATCCCGGCAGCATTGATTATTTTGCAGAACGATACGGGCTCGGCTTTGGTATACAGTGCATTTTTATTAGTCATGTACCGGGAAGGATTACACGGATCGATTCTGCTCCTGTTCTTTATCACCATAGTTCTGTTTATTTTTACATTGTTATATACTCCCCTGACGGTATTGATCATCATCATAGCCTCCACAATGATCGCATTCTTTTATTACCGGCAAAACAAGGGCGAACTGTACCGGGTATTTATCTTTCTGACCGGGTGTTTCCTGTTTTTGATGTTTATCCGCTGGCTGTTTGATCTGCCGTTTTCGGAAGAACGTTTGCTGCTCTACTCCTATCTGGTGACAAATATTGTAGCTATCTATTTCATATACAAAAGGAAAATGAAGCACATACTGTTCATTGTATTGGCTTCCTGGCTATGTATCGGAGCCACCATTATGGTCGACTATGCATTCGATAAGCTTCAACCCCACCAAAAGGACCGTATCAACAATCTGCTCGGTATTGAAACGGATTTGACCGGAGCCGGATACAATGTAAACCAATCCAAAATAGCCATCGGTTCGGGTGGCTTTTTCGGCAAAGGCTATCTGCAGGGTACCCAGACAAAGTACAATTTCGTGCCGGAACAAAGTACCGATTTCATTTTCTGCACCGTCGGCGAAGAATGGGGCTTTATCGGAAGCACCGTTGTTATACTGTTATTCCTGGCTTTTATATTACGGATTATCAACCTGGCCGAGCGTCAACGCTCCGATTTTTCCCGGGTCTACGGATATGCTGTTGCGTGTATTCTCTTTTTTCATGTGGCCGTTAACATCGGTATGACAATCGGTATTGCTCCAGTTATCGGGATTCCCTTGCCCTTCTTCAGTTATGGAGGTTCTTCTTTATGGGCATTTACAATACTGATTTTTATATTTTTACGTTTGGATGCAAATCGGTTGCAGGTATTCAGTTAATCCCTGTAGCCGGGTAAAAACGAATAAAACTTAAAAGCGTTTACACAAACGTTTTAAATGTGCTACTTTTTTTCTACTTTAGTGCCTTCAGGCAAAAAAATAGAAAAATTTATGAAAACACTGATTACGAATATAAAACAATTAGTACAGGTAGAAAAAGAACCCCGGACTTGGGTTGCCGGCAAGGATATGGCACACCTGGAATGTATCGAAAACGCATATTTGCTGGTTGAAGACCAGAAAATCGCTGCTTTCGGAAAAATGGAGACTTTGAATAAAGAAGCCATTGAAAAAGGGACTGATTTCTTAAAAGAAGTCGATGCGACGGGGCGATTGGTTTTACCATCCTTCTGCGATTCGCATACCCATCTGGTATATGCAGGCAGCCGGGAAATCGAGTATATCGATAAAATCAGGGGATTATCTTATGAAGAAATAGCCAGGCGAGGCGGTGGCATACTGAATTCGGCCGAGCGGATGCGTAAAGCTTCCGAAGAGGAATTATTCGATTCGGCCCTGGCCCGGATCGAAGAGATTGCTGCATTCGGAACCGGTGCTGTAGAGATTAAAAGCGGATACGGTCTGGAAACCGAAAGTGAATTGAAAATGCTTCGTGTCATCCGGCGTTTGAAAGAAGCAACTCCGCTCCTGATCAAATCCACTTTTTTGGGTGCACATGCCGTGCCTGCTGAATACCGCAATGACCAAACCGGATACGTAAACACAATTATCAACGAGATGATTCCGGCTATCGCTGCAGAGGAATTGGCGGATTATATCGACGTATTCTGTGACAAGGGATTTTTTACCGTGGAAGATACAGACCGTATGTTAAATGCAGGTATGAAATACGGAATGCGTGCGAAGATACATGCCAACGAACTGGATTATTCGGGGGGGGTACAAGTCGGAGTAAAATACAATGCCGTTTCTGTAGATCATCTGGAATACATCGGTCCCGAAGAAATCGAATGCCTGTTGGAAAGTGAAACTATGCCGACAGTATTGCCGGGAGCAGCCTTTTTCCTGAATATGCCGTACTCGCCGGTCCGGAAAATGATTGAGGCCGGACTACCGGTTGCTTTGGCCTCCGATTACAATCCAGGGTCCTCTCCTTCCGGAAACATGAAATTTATCATGTCTTTGGGATGTATCAATTACAAGATGCTCCCCGAAGAAGTCATCCATGCTACGACTATCAATTCCGCTTACGCAATGGGTGTCGAGGAAGAAGCCGGGAGTATTGCCGTCGGTAAACAGGCCAATTTTTACATCACCAAGCCGATCCCCGGTATCGAATATCTTCCTTACGCATACACCAGCAATTTGATCGATACCGTATTCTTAAAAGGAGAAGAATTTTAAAACATCAAAATTGAAAATATAAAATTGATATGAAAAAGCAACTAATCGAATGTGTTCCGAATTTCAGCGAAGGAAATGACATGAACATCATCAATCAAATCACCGATGCCATGAAAACCGTAGAGGGAATCAGTGTTATCGATGTTGATCCGGGTAAAGCCACAAACCGTACAGTCGTTACGATGGTCGGAGAACCGGAACCGGTCTGTGAAGCAGCTTTCCGGGCTGTAAAAAAAGCAGCGGAATTGATTGATATGACAAAGCATAAAGGGGCGCATCCCCGATTCGGAGCTACCGATGTGTGCCCTCTGGTACCCGTTTCCAATATTACAATGGAAGAAACGGTGGAATATGCCCGTAAATTAGCAAAACGTATCGGAGATGAACTCAATATACCGGTATACTGTTACGAATCGGCCGCCTATACCCCTGAAAGGAAGAATTTAGCGACCTGTCGTGCCGGCGAATACGAAGCTTTGGGCGAACGCTTACCGAGTGAAAAATGGCATCCGGATTTCGGCCCCCGGGAATTGAATGCCTGGACGGCTAAAACAGGTGCTACAGCCGTAGGTGCCCGTAATTTTTTAGTGGCTTACAACGTAAACTTAAATACCACTTCTACCCGCCGGGCAAATGCCATTGCATTTGATGTCCGCGAACGTGGCCGGGTAAAACGGGAAGGTAATCCTGTTACCGGTAAAAAAGTGCTGGATGAAAACGGTAAACAAGTCATGATCCCGGGTACTTTAAAATCCGTCAAAGCCATCGGCTGGTTTATCGAAGAATACGGTATAGCACAAATTTCTATGAATCTAACAGACATTTCGGTAACATCGGTACATGAAGCTTTTGATGAAGTATGCCGTAAAGCCGCTGACCGGGGAATCAGAGTGACCGGTTCGGAATTGGTAGGCGTTATTCCGTTACAGGCTATGCTGGATGCCGGCCGTTATTTTTTACGCAAACAACAACGCTCTACCGGAGTTTCGGATAAAGAACTGATAAAAATTGCCGTAAAATCTCTGGGATTGGATGAACTCTATCCCTTCGATCCGCATAAAAAAATCATTGAATATATTTTGGAAGACGAAGCCGGAAAAGGTAAAAAGAAACTGATCGATATGAATCTGACCGATTTTGCGGATGAAACGGCTTCCGAATCCCCGGCTCCGGGAGGTGGTTCGATTTCCGCCTACATGGGGGCTTTGGGAGCAGCTCTGGGAGCCATGGTTGCCAACCTCTCTTCTCACAAACGGGGTTGGGACGATCGTTGGGAAGAATTCAGCAACTGGGCCGAAAAAGGCAAATCTTACCAAACGGAACTGATTAAATTAGTCGATGAAGATACCAATGCATTCAATAAAATCATGGATGCTTTCAGTCTTCCCAAGAAGACCGACGAAGAAAAAGCCGCCCGTCAGCAAGCCGTACAGGAGGCAACCCGTTATGCGACAGAAGTGCCGTTTAAAACCATGAACCTGTGTTATGAATGCATGTCGGTGGCAAAAGCTATGGCTGAAATCGGTAATCCGAACTCCGTAACGGATGCGGGAGTCGGTGCACTGGCAGCCCGTGCCGGCGTTATGGGAGCCTTCTTAAATGTAAAAATCAATGCTGCCGGTCTGGAAGACAAAGCATTCGCCGAAAAAATCATTCAGGAAGGAGAAACGATTGCCGCCAAAGCCAATCAACTGGAAGCCGAAATCCTGCAAATCGTAAATTCAAAAATCTGATAATTCCAATTATACCAGATCCCCGGTTATGTAACGATAACCGGGGATTACTTTTTTAATTTGACGGACCGTTTCAACCTTACCCCTAAAGTCGGAAATTTACAATTTAAAATCAATTATATATCCATAGTTTTCTTTTATATTTGCATCCGTATGGATAAACGCGACTTTCTATATTTTATTTTCGTACCACTATTGGTATTGACATTTTTTTCTCACCGGCAGCCGGAACAAACGGAGCGGACAATAATCTCTACAACCGTACAGGCAGAACTGGAAATTTTTGCCGAATACCACTGGCAGGATGATGACGACTATATATACGCACCGTCGTCCCGTAACAGAAAAGCCAATATACCGGTGCTTTCAGCCAGACTATATACTTCGGCAAGCTGTCCCTTTGGCTCGGATATTTCGAAGTCGCTAACAACTCCCTGTAAAAACAAACAGGTCTCCCTTTCCGTTTTATGTGTTTACCGGATTTGACCATAAATTACGTCAAAGAACCGCCGGATAGCATTTTACATTTCAAGGATACGATAATTCTGTTTCTACATGTCCTGACTGAAACGATAGCAGAAAAAGTTCGTATCAAAAATGCCCGATATTTATTTAAACACAGGTAAAATCATTAATTTTGAACAAAACATACCGATTGACTATGGAAACCAGACATTATTCAGGTTTAAACAATATAGAAGTTGAAGAAAGCCGGAAAAAATACGGAGAAAACAGACTGACACCGCCGCCCCGGACTCCCCTCTGGAAATTATTTCTGGAAAAATTCAAAGACCCGATTATACAGATATTGCTGGTTGCTGCTACTTTATCTTTGATAATTTCCATTATACACAGCGAATATGCGGAGACTATCGGCATTTTTGTGGCTATTTTTCTGGCTACAGGAGTCGGGTTCTGGTTTGAAATGGATGCCAACAAAAAGTTCGAACTACTGAACCAGGTCAACGACGACATATTGATCAAGGTGCTTCGCAACGGCAACATTCACGAAGTAGCTAAAAAGGACATCGTAGTCGGCGATATTGTTGTCCTCGAAACGGGTGAAGAAATTCCGGCCGACGGTGAATTGCTGGAGGCTATCTCCTTACAGGTAAACGAATCGACTCTGACCGGAGAGCCGGTGATCGATAAAACCACCGATCCCGCTGAATTTGATAAAGAAGCGACCTATCCTTCAAACAAAATTTTAAGAGGTACCACCATTGTAAACGGACACTGTATCTACCGGATTGAAAAAGTCGGAGATGCGACTGAATTCGGAAAAGTAGCTGAAAAATCGACAGAAATCAACAACGATAAAACTCCGCTCAGCAAGCAATTGGAAAAGCTGGCCAAATTCATCAGTATTGTCGGCTTTATTGTTGCAGGTGCTACATTTATCGGTTTACTTACTAAAGATATCTTTACAGGCGCATTTACAGCGGATAATATCTTTACACTGGATACAGCCGGACGCATCCTGCAATATTTTATGATCGCTGTCACTCTTATCGTTGTTGCCGTGCCCGAAGGTCTGCCTATGAGCGTTACATTAAGTCTTGCATTAAGTATGCGTAAAATGCTGAAAACGAACAATCTGGTCCGAAAGATGCACGCTTGTGAGACAATGGGAGCGACAACGGTCATTTGTACCGATAAAACCGGTACACTTACCCAAAATCAAATGCAGGTGTATCAAACGAATTTTTATGCCTTATCCGGACAGCAACTCGGTGAAGATGAAGCCAGCACATTAATTCGTGAAGGTATTTCTGTCAACTCTACGGCTTACCTGGAGTATAACGATTCGGAAAAAATCAAAACCCTGGGAAATCCGACAGAAGCAGCCCTACTCCTTTGGCTGTATTCACAAGGAGTCAACTATATGGATTACCGGGAAAATACCAAAGTACTGGAACAACTTACGTTCTCCACCGAACGTAAATACATGGCCACCATTGTCCGTTCTTCGCCGGAGGATAAACCGATCCTGTACATGAAGGGAGCGCCGGAAATCGTTCTCGGCAAATGCAACCGGGTATTGACAGTTGAAGGCCTGGCTGAAGCTACGGCTTATCAGGCCACCGTTGAAAAACAACTGCTGGATTATCAAAACCAGGCGATGCGTACCCTGGGATTCGCATATAAAATATTGGAGGATGAAAATTACGATGAAATCGAATCCATCGCTTCAAAAGACCTGACGTTCTTAGGTATTGCAGCGATTTCCGATCCGGTGCGTCCGGATGTTCCGGAGGCCGTACAAAAATGTCTGAATGCCGGGATCAGTGTAAAAATCGTTACCGGTGATACCCCGGCAACAGCGCGGGAGATCGGCCGGCAAATCGGCATCTGGAAAGAAACGGATACGGACGAACAAATCATTACGGGCATCGACTTTGAAAAATTACCGGATGAAGTGGCTGTTCAGAGAGTATTGAAACTTAAAATCATGTGTCGTGCCCGGCCGACGGACAAACAGCGACTGGTAGAATTACTCAAGCAAACCGGTGCTGTGGTTGCCGTTACAGGAGACGGTACCAACGATGCTCCGGCATTGAATCACGCAGACGTCGGTTTGTCAATGGGTACCGGTACATCCGTGGCCAAGGAAGCCAGCGATATTACCTTACTCGATGATTCGTTCAACAGCATCGCAACGGCTGTTATGTGGGGACGCTCCTTATATCACAATATCCAGCGTTTTATACTGTTCCAGTTAACCATCAATTTATCGGCTTTATTGATTGTACTGATCGGTTCCATGATCGGTCACGAATTACCTTTGACCGTTACGCAAATGCTTTGGGTAAACATGATTATCGATACTTTTGCTGCTGCTGCATTGGCTTCGCTCCCTCCCAATCCGAAAGTGATGGATGAAAAACCGCGGAAACCTTCGGACTTTATCATCAGTCCCAAAATGCGGAACTACATTCTGGGGATCGGTTTCAGCTTTACGATATTGTTATTGGGAATGATGTACTATCTTGCCGACACATTTGTCGATGCACAGGGCAAAGCTCTTGTCGGGTCGTCCCTATTTTTTACGACCTTCGTCATGTTGCAGTTCTGGAATATGTTCAATGCCAAAGCCTTTCTTTCACACGGCTCGGCTTTTGCCAACCTGAAAAACTGTACGGGCTTTTTAATCGTAATGTTTATAATACCTATAGGACAATTTTTAATTGTACAATTCGGCGGAGAAGTGTTTCGTACGGTTCCTCTTTCCTTAAAAGACTGGGGAATTATAATCGGAGCAAGCTCTCTCGTTCTTTGGATAGGAGAAATTCTCAGATTATTCAAAAATAACAACAAATGAAATCGGAGTAATACTCCGATTTCTCCTAATTTCCCGATAATATGAGTTCCAGAAAAATCAGAACGGCTTTATACAATGTCTTGCCGGGAGAAAAAGCCCATTGTAAAATGGCTCCGCGCCCTAAATATATTGCAGGAATTGAAGGTATTCATTCAACACCTCCGGTCAACAGTGCTGTACTCATATTGATTGTCCCTTATGAAAACGAGCTGGCCATTCCTTTTATCAAGCGGGTAAACCGTGGCAAATACCACGGCGGGCAAATTGCATTTCCCGGGGGCAAAATGGAAAAAGAAGATACCAACGCCTTACAGACTGCTCTGCGGGAATGCCACGAAGAAATAGGTGTACCCGAAGAAAAAGTATCGATTCTCGGGGTATTGAGCGATATTTACATCCCGTTGAGTAATTTCAATATTACGCCTATTGTCGGCACTACCCTTAAATTACCGGATTTTACCTTATCCAGGGATGAAGTGGAATGTGTACTCCTGGTAAAATTATCCGATTTATTCAACGACAAAAATAAAACGACTCATTCCTTTGTCCGGCACGACCATGAAATCATAGCACCGGGATATACCATCGGTGAAAACTTTATCTGGGGAGCCACAGCGATGATTATAGCGGAATTGGAACAATTAATGAAAACCAATACATTTAATCATCTGGGACAATTGTAAGTACGCTTATTTTTTCCGGCAAACGAAATACACCGGATGATAAGTCAGCGGATACGTGTGTCTTTCATTTGCAAATCGATCGTATGCCTTACAAAATTGCTGTATCTTACTTTTTGTCCAGGAATAAGGAGTGGCTGTTGCATTGGCTCCCGTCCGCTTTACATGTAATAATACTTCCAGCGGATCCTGAAAATACAGGATGTGTTGCCTTTCCTCCGCATACAATAACTCGAAATCAGCAGACAACCACTTTTCCCATTCATCGGAAGCATGGTATACTAATCCTTGTCCTGTTAATGTACGCAATTCAGTGAGGTTTTCGTCTCCAAAAGTGCTGAATATCAAAAAACCTCCCTCCCGGATTTGTCCGGCTAATTTTTTCAACGTCATTGCCGGCGCATTAAACCACTGAAATGTTGAAGCCGAAACAACCAGATCGTAAATCCGTTCGAGTGTGATCGTTTCAATATCCCCGATTAAACAGGCAGAAGCCGGCAGGTGTAATACACTTGCAGTTTTACTACACATATCATCAACCAAGTCATTTACATCCAAATGAGTATATGAAAACCGGTTCTGTAGTTTACGGGTCAGTAAGCCGGTTCCGCAACCGACTTCCAAAATGTTGCCGGCTTGTAGTTGCTGGGTATATTTATCGACCAGACTGAACAAATGATTCACAATCATTTTCTGTACCGTAGCATTTTCGTCGTAGGTATCTATGCTTCGTTTAAAACGACGTTTTATAGTTGCTTTATCAATCATCATGTCAAAAATTTATAATATCCTCCCAACTTTGAAAATTATAGAACGGGTAGTGTCCTCCCCTTAACTTCTTTATTTCAGCTTTTCCGCTTGCCCAGTTCATCTGTTGCATAACCGGAAAAATCACATCCTTTTCAGAAACGAATATTTTATCCCATTTCAGGTTATTTTTATACACGGCACTTTGTGTACGTATCAGGCGGAGCTCTTCCACCTGTTCCGGCAAGTCGCGGCAAGGCCGGTTTGAAACGAATCGTCCCGCGTCTTCTGCTCCGTCCAGCATACGGCAAAAAAACTTATCCCTTCCCTGTATATTCATGCCTCTTTCCGTCAATGCATAGATCCGGCACGGAATACCCAGATTATCATCCACGGGGTATTCCGTACCGTTTATTGCAATATTGCATCGGGGCGAAATATTCAATTTTCCGACCGTATTGGCTGCAGCCCATACCCCCATCGACCAGGCGACCAAATATATTTCCCGATAATCTGAAAAATCCGGTAAAAACGGTAGTTCCAGCGATCTGTAATCCGAACAAATCAATAAATCACAATCTGTCCGAAGCTGGGAAACGGCCTTGTTATCCATCCCCCAACCATTATAGAAAACGACCACCCGCCCCCCTGTATGTTGTTTAACCCACTCTATTCGCATGTTCTTACGACAAAATATTCACTCTTATTCCAGGCAATCTATAAATTCAAACAGACAACCGTAATCTTCATCGGGAATCGCTGCATTCAATGAAAAACGAATACGGGATTCATTTTTAGGTACAGTCGGATACCTTACCGGAAGGGCAAAAAATCCGTTGTCCCGAAGTAAATCGGCCATCTCGATACTATTTTCATTGGAACCGCACACCCAGGGGACGATATGCGAGCCTCCCCTGGTCTCGAACCCTTTATCGGCCAATACCTGCCTCAATTTATCCGCAGTTGTTGACAGTTTTATCCTAAGATCGTAAAAATCAGGCATATGGTTCAATACAAAACGGGTCCAGGCCACATTCACCGGCGGTAAAGCCGTCGTAAAAA
The DNA here is from genome assembly GCF_003524185.1 of Culturomica sp. Classification (NCBI taxonomy): domain Bacteria; kingdom Pseudomonadati; phylum Bacteroidota; class Bacteroidia; order Bacteroidales; family Odoribacteraceae; genus Culturomica; species Culturomica sp. Next base: position 56,335 of record NZ_DOED01000030.1, on the reverse strand, counting down.
TAAGACTCCGTTGGGTATTGATCAGGTATTCCCTGAACAATTGGGAACATACAACAAAAGCACCGACCGAAGCAAAAGCTTTTCCAAAAGTTCCGACAATAAAATCGATATCCTCGATACAGGCCTGTTCTTCGCAACATCCTAATCCGTTCGTGCCTCTAACCCCCACGGCATGTGCTTCGTCGACATACAGAAATGCATCGAATTCTTTTTTTATCTCGCACAATTCCTGTAAATCGGCCACATCCCCGTCCATACTGAAGACAGACTCCGTAACAATAAAAATATTCTCGTACTTATCCCGGTTTTGCTGTAACAGCTTTCTCAAATGCTCCATGTCCAGATGCCGGTAGCGAAGCATTTCAGATTCACTCAAACGCAAACCGTCGATAACACTGGCGTGTACCAGTTTATCGGCTACGATCAAATCTCTTTTGGAAGTCAAAGCCGGAAGTATTCCGATATTGGCATGGTAACCGGAACTAAATACCAATGCCGCTTCCTTATCGTACAGATCGCATAAATCGTTCTCCAGCATCTCATAATATTCATGATTTCCGGATAGTAAACGGGAGGACACGGCACTATACGGCAAAGCCCGTACATCTGTCTGCTCATAAAACTCCTCCAACAATTTCGGATAAGAAGATAAACCCAGATAATCGTTTGAAGATAAATTCAGCATCTCCCGTCCGTCCTCGTGAATCAAAAAACCATTGTGTTGTATGTTACGCAGTTTCCGGTAATTTCCGGATTCTTTGATAATTTCCAGTTTTTTGCTATAACGTTCTGTATTCATACTATTGCAATTTGAAAATGCATTACATCTCTTTGACTATTTTCAGCAAACTTTGTGTCAGCCGGCTTAATTCGTGGGGCCGGATAATGTACGGAGGCATAATGTATACCAGTTTACCGAACGGACGTACCCATATTCCCTCTTCTACAAATTTTGCCTGCAACACCGCCATATTTACCGGTTCTTTCGTTTCAATTACTCCGATCGTACCCAATACCCGTACATCTGCCACCTGCGGAAATGCTGCTGCAGGTGCCAGTTCTTCCTGCAATTGCCGTTCGATTCCGCCGATCATTTTTTCCAAATCATAACTCATGATCAGATCGACAGAAGCTCCGGCAACAGCACATGCCAGCGGATTCCCCATAAAAGTCGGACCGTGCATAAAAACATAAGGATTTTCGGTACAAATACAAGTAGCCACTTTATCGGTAGCCAAGGTAGCGGCAAAACTCATATATCCGCCGGTTATCGATTTACCGATACACATGATGTCCGGAGAAATACCGGCATGCTCCACAGCCCACAATTTTCCGGTGCGTCCGAAACCCGTCGCAATCTCGTCACATATCAGCAACACGCCATAGCGATCACATAATTCCCGTACCTGTTTCAAATAATCTGCCGAATAAAACCACATACCTCCTGCGCCCTGTACAATCGGTTCGAGTATCACTGCTGCAATCTCCGCAGCATGTGTTTCCAGACATGTTTGGAACGGTAAAATATCCTCTTCCCGGCAAGGTTGTCCGAAACGGCAAGCCGGCCGATCGACAAAATGTTGCACAGGCAAACATCCCTGAAAAATAGAGTGCATACCTGTTAGCGGATCACATACGGACATCGCATTCCACGTGTCTCCGTGATACCCCCGGGTAATCGTAAGAAAACTTTTCTTCTTCTCTTTTCCGGCGGCATACCAATATTGCAGAGCCATTTTCATCGCCACTTCAACAGCTACAGAGCCGGAATCGCAGAAAAAAATCTTATTCATTCCCCGGGGAGCGACAGACAATATCTTTTTTGCCAATTCTACAGCCGGACGGTGAGTAAATCCACCGAACATAACATGCGACATTTCTTTCAATTGTTTTTCGATTGCGGCATTCAGAACCGGGTGATTATAGCCGTGTACCTCACACCACCAGGAGGACATCCCGTCAATTAATTTCCGCCCGTCTTCCAGCTCAATGTATACTCCTTCAGCCCTTTTTACCGGATATACGGGCAACGGATCGATTGTCGAAGTGTAAGGATGCCAGATATGCTCCCTGTCGTATTGTAATAATTCCGATGTGTTCATGATCTTTTATTTTACAGATGAAATCCCATGTTTTTGATTTTATTCATATCTTCGAGCACTTTGGAGCCCAAGGTGGTCAGCATATCCCCTACAATAGCCGCATTAATTCCGGCCTTTATTGCCTCTTCCTCAATATGCTGTATCAACAGCCGTCCTCCGGCGAAACGCAGATAAGCGTCGGGATTGATAAAACGGAAAAGAGCTACGGTAGTTAAAACCTCTTCGTCTTTCAAAGGTTTTGCATTCTCCAACGGCGTACCCGGTATCGGATTCAAAACATTCACCGGAATCGATTTGATACCGAGTTCCCGTAATGTAAAAGCGAGACGAATCCGTTCCGTCATGGTTTCCCCCATACCGATAATTCCCCCGGAACACACTTCCATACCAACTTCCTGGGCAGCTTTTATCGTTTCTATTTTGTCGGCAGTCGTATGAGTTGTGCACAAACGGGAAAAATAGTCCGGGGAAGTCTCCAGATTACAATGATAACGATGTATACCCGCTTCTTTCAAACGCAATAATTGTTGCTTATTCAACAATCCCATGGAAGCACAGAGATGCATCGGGGTATGTCGCTGAATCTTCAAGGCATATTCGCACAATTTATCAATATTACGATCTGACAAAGCCCTGCCGCTGGTGACAAAAGAAAATTTGTCAACCCCATATTCCGCATTCTTTAAAGCCAGTTCCAAACAAGTCTTTTCATCAATCAGGTCGTACTCTTCCACATGCGTTTTGAACAATACCGATTGAGAGCACCACTTGCAATTTTCAGAGCAGCGGCCGGAACGGGCATTGACAATGGAACAGGTATCGAAATGCTTACCGCATTTCTGATCGCGTATTTCACCGGCAGCCTTATATAAAGACGGCTTATCCTCCGTATTACTCAATAGGACGGCTTCTTCAAAAGAAACCGATTCCCCACGTATTACTTTTTCTTTCAGTTCATTAATCTTCATCGCTCTTTTCATTAAAAAAGGATATACCGCTCACGCAGCATATCCTTTCCATGTAGTTATATTTTGAAAATGATTTCCAGTGGCTTCCGGGCATACCTTTCCCTGTAAAACCATAATTCCGCATTCATATTCCAATACGGCCTTATCTCTCCCGTCTATCCATACTTCCTCTCCTTCCTTCACAATAATTCCTTTACGGGCCGATTTCAACAAAGCACTCTCACAGATATGCAACGATACGGCAGAGATACAAACATTCTTTCCCAGAGCAACAAAGACGGCATATCCTTTCCTGCTCCAGCACGAAAAATAAATTTTCTTTTCCTTATATAAATACCTCTTCTCCATTCTAAAAGTGCGGCAAGTTAGTAAAACTTTATTTTAAAAACGGATTTTTTTTAGTAATATTGCCTGAACAGCCAAGATTATCTGACAAAATACGAATCAGGTCTGAAAGGCTGTTTATCCGGAATTGCAAATTTCACAAATTGCAGTTTCAATCAAAAATCGTAAATTCAAGATCTACAATTAATTTATATTGTAAATTTGAAATCATAAATAAATGATTAAAAACTTATTTCATGGAAAAAATCGACCTTCACCGCATCTATAAACGTAAGAAAACAGATCGGGACATCTTTCAGGAATTGATGGCATTTAAAGTCAGGGAAATATTATTGATTGCCAATTACTACGATGCCTATACCATTGAACGTGAAGGTCAGTTTACAGACAAGGTGTACGGAGAATATCTCCAGGTAAACCTTTATACCGCTCCTCGTTTTACAGCTGTCGCCTCTGAAAAAGAAGCTCTGGAGATCTTATCTCAACGCCGGATACACTTGATTATCATCATGGCAGGATTGGATAAAGTAACCCCGCAGATGATCAGTGAACACCTCAAAGATCAATATCCTGAAATTCCCCAATTGATGCTTGTCAACAACAATGCCGACTTGGCTTATTTCCACAGTATAGAAGAAAAAATAAGCCGGAGCATCGAACGTATCTTTGTCTGGAACGGTTCTACCAAAATATTTCTGGCAATGTCCAAATACATTGAGGACAAAAAGAATTTGGAAAAAGACACTCATTTGGGAGATATTCGTGTAATTTTACTGGTAGAAGACTCCATCCGTTATTATTCCCGTTATCTGCCTTTACTTTACAGTGAAATCGTAACGCAAACTCAGGAATTGATTAAAAACGAACCGGAAAATGACGATATGAGTCTGATCATGAAAATCCGGGTACGTCCGAAAGTCATACTGGTGAGTACATTCGAGGAAGCAACGGCTGTTATCGATAAATACAGGGATAATCTGATCGGTGTTATCTCCGACGTAAAATACAAACACAACGGTGTAGAGGATGAAGATGCAGGCATAAAATTAATCCAGTATACCCATCGGGCCGACGATAAAATTCCCTGTTTACTGCAAAGCCACGAAATTGAAAACGCAGCTAAAGCCAAAACGGTCAACGCTGAGTTTATCAACAAAAACTCGGTTACCCTTTCCCATGACATTACCCGTTTCATTAAAGAAAGACTGGGATTCGGTGATTTTATATTCAAAAACCGAAACGGATATCCGATAGATAAAGCGAGATCGATAGAAGAATTCAAGCAAAAACTAAGCACCATCCCCAATGAAAGTTTGGAATACCACTCTATTCGCAACGGCATTTCCACCTGGTTTATGGCCAGAGGTCAAATCAGTCTGGCAAAACGCCTGAGACGGTATCGTTTTGAAGATTTTCGTTCGACAGAAGAAATCCGTCATTTTATTCTACAGGTTTTCGAAAGTTATGAGTTAAAAAAAATAAGGGGCCGGATTATCAATTTCCGTCCGCATCTGGTCAATTCCAACCGGTATATTACCAGTCTCGGTAAAGGCTCTCTGGGAGGAAAAGGACGGGGTATGGCATTCCTGTCCAATTTCATCGAGAATGTATCTTTGAAAAAATTGATCCCGGACTTAAAAATCGTCATTCCCAAGACGGCCGTTATCGGTGTTGAAGAATACGATAATTTTATTGAATCCAACAATCTGATACAAACGATATATACAGAAAAACGTTATGAAATCGTACGGGATACGTTTATAAAAGCAGCGCTCCCTCCGGCTCTGCGTAAAAAGCTGCGGACGTATCTCGAGGTGATGAAGAAACCGCTGGCCGTCCGTTCTTCCGGACTTTTTGAGGATTCTCTGAATCAGCCCTTTGCCGGAGTGTATGCCACATACCTCATTCCCAATAATCATCCGGATATTGAAAAGCGGCTGGAAGACCTGGAAACAGCCGTTAAACTGGTATATTCCTCTATATACACGGAAGAATCACGTGCTTACTTCAATGCCATCGACTACGTCATCGAGGAGGAAAAAATGGCCGTAATCGTCCAGGAAGTTGTGGGAGAAGAACACAACGGTAAATATTATCCGAACGTCAGCGGGGTCGCCCAATCCTATAATTTTTATCCGTTCTCGTACATACAGCCGGAAGACGGTTTTGCCGTCATTGCAATCGGGTTGGGTGCTTACGTTGTAGGCGGTGAAAAAACCTATCGTTTTTGCCCCCGTTATCCTAAACTACAATTGGCTTCCATACAGGACATGATGCGTGATTCCCAAAAATATTTCTATGCCATAGACCTGGACTGCCGGAATTATGACCTGGTACGTGACGGAGAAAAGGCGGCCATTCGTCAATATGATGTAAAAGAAGCGGAAAACGACGGTACTTTACAATATTGTGCCTCTGTATACGATTTTATGAACGATCGCATCGTCTACGATTTTTCAACCCGGGGGGCCCGTATTCTGAATTTTCCGGGATTACTCGAATATGACCAGATTCCTCTGCCCGCCAGCCTGGAAATATTGCTCAACATCTTTTCCCAGGCCATGGGATCGCCTGTCGAGATTGAATTTTCACTTAATATAGAAAATCAGGTTCCGACTCTTTATCTATTGCAAATCAAACCTTTAATTAAAAATGATTTTTGGGTGGATATCGATCAGTTACCGATTGATATGACTCAGGTACTGTTACGGGCAACCAAAGGTATGGGAAACGGTAAAATCGAAACGATACGGGATGTTATCTACATCGACCCGGACAAGTTCGACCGGTTGCAAACCGAAGATATGGCTGAGGAAATTAAATCACTGAATCAAAAAATGACAGAAAGTGATGCCCGTTATCTGCTTATCGGACCGGGCCGCTGGGGTACGCGTGATCCACTGACCGGCATACCGGTCAGTTGGTCGGATATCTCCAAAGCTCAGGTTATCGTTGAGCAGGGGTTAAAAGATTACCCACTGGATGCGTCCCTTGGATCTCATTTCTTCCATAACGTCACCTCCATGAAAGTCGGTTACTTTGCCATCCCCTATGATTCCGGCGATTCATTCATCAATTTCGATATATTAAAGCAACAACCTGTCATAGAAGAATATAAATATGCCAGACACATCCGGTTCGCAGAACCTTTAACCATATTGATGGACGGTAAAAAACAAACATCCGTAATTTTGTACGGACAAGAGGCTATACAACCGTAATCTATCGTTATCTTTGCAGCGTCAAACGCGAAAAAACATGAAAAAAGCCATTGTATTACTATCCGGAGGTCTGGATTCATCTACAGCACTGTATGTAGCTAAAAAAGAGGGATTTGATGAACTATATGCCCTGACTTTCGAATACGGTCAGAAACACGACCGGGAAATCAGAAGTGCCTCGGCAATTGCCAAAGCCGTCGGAGTTAGAGAACATAAGATTGTCCGGCTTATGCTGAATGCCTGGAAAGGTTCTTCCCTTACAGATCCGGACGTCGTAATACAGGATGGGGATGCCGACCGGACAGATATACCCGACACCTACGTACCGGCCCGTAATATGGTATTTCTATCCGTTGCAGCCTCTTATGCCGATGCTCTCGATATTACCGATATTTTTATCGGTGTCAGTGAAATGGATTATTCCGGATATGTAGACTGCCGGGAAGAATTTATCCGTTCCATGGAACAAACCATTAACCTGGGTACTGTACTCGGTGCCGAAAAGAAACAAAAAATTACCATCCATGCCCCTTTCCTGCGTATGACGAAAGCCGATGAAGTGAAATTGGGGACAAAACTGGGTGTCGATTTCAGCCTGACCTGGAGTTGCTACCGGGGAGGTGAAAAGCCTTGCGGAACCTGTGACAGTTGCCTGTTACGCGCCCGGGCTTTCGCAGAGGCCGGTATCGTAGATCCACTTGTATAACCTTAACGATAGTTCTATGATCATACGGAAATTATTCAAATTCGAAGGAGCACATATTGTCCGGAATTGTTCCTCCCGGCACTGCCGGGAAAATATGCACGGCCACTCCTATATCGTCGAGGTTTTCATTACTTCCGACCGGCTGGACAACGGCTATATGGTTATGGATTTCGGATTGCTGGACAAGGTCAAAGCCTTTATTGAAAGCTTCGATCACACATACACGCTATGGACACAAGAAGAGCCCGACTTTAAGCATTTCATATACCGCTACAACAAACGGGTGGCAGAGATTCCGGTTTCCCCTTCTGCCGAAGGGTTTGCCCTGTTATTTTTATATATAATCAACCGGATTTTAGAAAATACAACCTTCCGAAACGGAGAAGGACACGTACAACTTTCATCCGTGCGGGTACATGAAACAGCCACCGGTTATGCCGAAGCATTCCGGGAAGACCTGAAACTGGCAGAATTTACCCCGGCCGATGTCTTATTTTCTCCTGCAATACAGGAAGAATGGAAATCCGATGAATGGTGGAAAAAGATAAGATAATACTTGCCAGAGACGGAGTTTTTCCCATTACCCGCAATGCGGAGGGAGAACCGGTATCTTCCCTTCCCAATTCCGGACTCTGTTGTCCGGGAACCATTCAGGGAGAAGGAAAGTTGAACGGTATTCCTTCTTTATTTATCCGATTAGCCGGCTGTAATTTACATTGCATTTGGACAAATCCGGACGGTAGCCTTTCTCCTTGTGATACAGCTTATGCCTCTTATCATATCCGGCAGGCCCGTTCCTGTACTTTGGAGGAAATCTGCCGGCTGATCGGCTACAATACAGGAGTTATCGACCACCTGGTCATCACAGGAGGCGAACCTTTACTTCAATATAAAGAACTGACAGAACTATGTATCAGACTAAAAAAGATTAAAAAGTTTCATATTACCCTTGAAACAAACGCAACCTTATACGCTGAAGAATTGGCAACACAGATCGATTTTTTCAGTTTATCCCCCAAATTGGCCGGTTCCATTCCCCCGCCACCTCAAAATATATTACACGACAAACAACGGCTTTCGCCCGAAACCATACAGAAATTCATATCCCATACCCGTACTCACAACAAAGATTTTCAATTGAAATTCGTGTATTCACAGGAAACGGACATTACTGAAATCAAAACACTTCTCTCCTGTTTAACAGACTGGAAAAAAGAAGATGTCCTTCTCATGCCCCAAGGCGGTAATTCCCGTGATGTAGAAGCCAACATTCAACAAACACTCCGTCATTGTATCGAGAACGGCTGGCGTTATTGCGACCGTCTGCATCTGGCTCTCTTCAGTTCCAAAGAAGGAGTATAATGTTGATTATCGCCTGGATATACAACAAAAAACTTGCAGATACGATTAAAACCCAATTGTATTTTCAGGTTGTCAGACATTCATTTTTTTCACGGAAAGCAGCAGAGGAGTTTTGTAGTAAATTTTTCCCTTATCCAGCAAATTACGGACAGTTGCAACCACTAATTCCCGGTCGAATTGTTCCTCCAAACGATGAACCAAAATCTTCAAATCAGTATCTTTATTCATCAGAATAGCTATAATTTCATCTTCAATTCTCGTTTTATCCCCGGAAGTCGTGTGCTTTTTTGTTTCCAGACATACATCACAAATGCCGCACCCCTTTTTTTCCTTTTGCCCGAAATAGTCCATCAATACCAATTGGCGACACCTCGAACTATCTTCGATATAACGTACCATTTCTTTTATTTTCGAGGCATACGCTTTTTTCCGGTCTTCATAAGCCGCTTTCCCGATAGTCAGGTATGATACGGGCAAACGGGGTTGATGATAAACAATGTAGGGACGCTCGTTTCCGGGTACGTAACTAATGATCCTGCGTTTAGCCAACGCGATCAGGATCTCGTATATTTCCTTACGTTTTACACCGGCCTCCTGTGCCAGATAATCCTCACTAATCCATACATATTGCGTAAAAATACCCGGATATCTCCGCATCAGCAATTCAATAATCCTGTTTTGCAAGTCATCGTCCGGACGAAAATAAGCTAAAGCCTCCCGGGATATTGTAAAGTTTATCCGGGAACGGGAATTTATATCCGTCGTACATTCCAGGTATCCTCCGACCTGTAATATCTGGATAGCCGAAAATGTACGGACATAATCCAGACCAAAATCCCGGACGAAAGCATCCGTATCAAATTCAAAGGCATAGCCGGCTCCGCTCCCTTCAGCTATCTGAAAATAATTTCCCAATGCTTCATATACCTGACGAATGTATTTCTTTTCGGGAAAACCTTTGGTAATCCGGCTTTTCAGTGCTGTTACTGCTGCCGGGTTACAGAGCAATACCGCATAAGCCCTTTTTCCGTCACGCCCGGCACGGCCGGCTTCCTGAAAATAAGCCTCCGGACAATCCGGAATATCGAAATGCACGACGATACGCACATCGGGTTTATCGATTCCCATTCCGAATGCATTGGTTGCAACTATCACCGGAGTGATATCGTTTTTCCAATCCTCCTGTCGCTGCGTCCGTTGCCGGGCTATGAGCCCCGCATGATAAAAACCGGCTTTAACACCGTTCTCCGATAGAAAACGAGCCAATTGCTCTGCCGTATTTCTTTTACGTACATATACAATGGCACTTGCCTGCAATTTACTCAATATGTGTAACAATTCCCCCAGTTTATCATTCACGTTCCGAACGACATAAGAAATATTTTCCCGTCGGAAACTTTTGGACAATACATTCGGACAAGTAAAATGCAATTGTTTCTGAATATCTTCGACCACATCCGGGGTCGCCGTCGCAGTCAGAGCCAAAACCGGAGCTTCCGGAAAAAAGGTACGGACTTCTGCAATACGTAAATAAGAAGGCCGGAAATCATACCCCCACTGTGAGATACAATGGGCTTCATCCACTGCGAATAAGCTTACTTTCATTTGTTTCAGCTTTATTCTGAACCTTTCCGAAGCCAAACGTTCCGGAGAAATATACAGAAATTTGACCGGAGAAAAAATACATTTATTGATAACCGACTCGACATGTTCCCGCTCCATTCCGGTATAAACGGCTTCTGCCTGAATCTGCCGCCGCTTGAGATCTTCGACCTGATCCTTCATCAAAGCAATCAAAGGAGTTATCACCACACATATACCTTCTTTGGCCAGACCCGCCACCTGGTAGGTAATGGACTTTCCCCCTCCCGTCGGCATCAGGGCAAGGGTATCTTTTCCGGACAGTACGGAAAGGATAATTTCTTCCTGTAAGCTACGAAAAGCATCGTATCCCCAATACTGTTTTAATATATCCCTGATATCTTCCACTCCGTTGTATTTACCCTACCTATAAATTGTAGATTTTAGATGTACGATTTTAGCTTACCCCCACAACTCTCCCTTGTAAAAAGAGGAATTATAAATGATAAGTCAAAAATCATAACGTACAAATATAATTGTATTCGGACAAAAATTGAAATTTTACGATTAAGTTGCAGGAGAAACCGTTATCCGGAAAACAATTCCTTTTTTTCAAGGAAAAAAACGTTCCGAAAACATTCGTTCTACAGCTATTTTTCGTATCTTCGCCCAAATATTTTAAATCCAAAAATCATTTACGATGTCGTTCATAGAAGATAGAATTATCGTTGAAGGGTTGACCTTCGATGACGTACTTTTAGTACCGGCTTATTCGGAAGTTTTACCGCGGAATGTAGATCTTACATCCAGGTTTTCCAAGGGAATAGAATTAAAAACACCTATTGTTTCTGCTGCTATGGATACGGTAACGGAGGCAGCCATGGCGATCTCCATAGCCCGGGAAGGGGGTATCGGAGTTATCCATAAAAACATGACAATTCAGGATCAGGCACGGCAAGTTGAAATGGTAAAGCGGGCAGAAAACGGTATGATTTATGCCCCGGTGACAATTCAACCTTATAAAACGGTAAAAGATGCTTTGGAACTGATGAAAGAATTCAAGATCGGTGGTATTCCGGTTGTGGATAACGATAATATGTTAGTCGGAATTGTTACGAACCGGGATTTACGTTTTGAAAACCGGATGGACAAACAGATTCAGGAAGTGATGACCAAAGACAACCTGATCACGACAACGGAAAGCACCGATTTACAAAAGGCTGCCGAGATATTGCAACAACATAAGATTGAAAAACTGCCGGTTGTCGATAAGCACAACAAACTCATCGGTCTGGTCACATACAAGGACATTACGAAAGCCAAAGACAAACCCCGGGCCTCCAAAGATTCGAAAGGCCGTCTGCGGGTAGCTGCCGGTGTCGGAGTAACGGCAGACACCATGGAGCGCGTAGAAGCCTTGGTCAGTGCCAATGTGGACGCCGTTGTCATCGATACGGCACACGGGCACTCGGCAGGAGTTATCGACATGTTGCGCAAAGTAAAATCGACATTCCCGAATTTACAGGTCGTAGTAGGTAATATCGCTACAGCAGAAGCTGCAATCGCCCTGGCAGAAGCCGGAGCCGATGCCGTAAAAGTAGGTATCGGGCCGGGTTCCATTTGTACGACCCGAATCATTGCGGGCGTGGGAGTTCCTCAGCTCACGGCGATTTACGAAGTGTCGAAAGTCATGAAAGAACGCGGTGTTCCGGTAATTGCAGACGGAGGCTTACGTTATTCCGGCGACATCGTCAAAGCACTGGCGGCCGGAGCCAGTTGTGTGATGGCCGGTTCTCTGTTCGCCGGAGTGGAAGAATCACCGGGAGAAACGATTATTTACAACGGCCGCAAATTCAAATCTTACCGGGGCATGGGCTCTCTAGAAGCCATGCAGAAAGGGTCGAAGGACCGGTATTTCCAGGATGCAGAAGACGATATCAAGAAACTGGTTCCCGAAGGTATTGTCGCCCGAGTTCCGTTTAAAGGCTCGTTATACGAAGTCATTTACCAGATGATCGGCGGCTTGAGAGCCGGTATGGGATATTGCGGTGCCCCGGATATAGAAGCTTTACACAAAGCCAAGTTTGTTAAAATTACAAGTTCCGGTATGGCCGAAAGTCATGCCCATGATGTAACAATTACCAGTGAAGCACCGAATTACAGCAGATAATCTTTATAGATGACAAAATAAAGTCCGGGGCATAATTTACCCCGGCTTTATTTACTTAGTACGAACGGATATGAAAATTTTCCTTTACTTGTTTTTTCTGTACGCTCTGACTGCCTGCACACAAAATTCCCACCCCAACGATGTGCCTGTTGCCAAAGTTTTCGATAGTCAACTGATGCGCTCTGAAATTGTGGCCTTTATACCTGCCGGTACTCCGAAAGACGACAGTGTGCTGATGGCACAGAGTTATATCCGCAACTGGATTACCAATAAATTGCTCCTCCAGAAAGCCATTGAGAATCTTTCGGATCAGGAAAAAAACATTCAAAAGCAAGTGGAAGATTATCGTACTTCTCTTCTCATCCATCAATACAAACAAAAGCTGATTGCACAAAAATTGTCGGAAGATATTGCTGAAAAGGAGATAGAAAACTACTACGAAGCCAACAAATTCAATTTCGTACTCTCTACCCCCATCATAAAAGCCGTATATGTCGTTATTCCGAAATCGGCCTCCAATATCAATGACGTAAGGAAATGGTATAAATCCGATAAAGCCGGGGATATGGAGAAACTGGAAGAATATTGCCTGACGAATGCCCGGAAATACGACGACTTCAACGAAAACTGGATTGAACTGAAATATGTATCCAATCTTTTGCCCGGTGACGGCAATATCCTGGAAAACGAGGTGAAACGTACCAAAAATATAGAAAAAGAAGACGATGACAATTTCTATTTTCTAAAAATCAATGAATTATGTCCCGAGCAGACCGTTGCTCCCCTCGGTTATGTACGCGATGAAATTATCCTGATTCTGAAAAATAAGAAAAAATTGCAATTTGAAAATGATCTGGATAAGAAAATCAATGAAGAAGCTATCCGGAAAAACTATGTAAAAATGTACTAAAATGCATGGAAAAATAAAAAGAGAAAATTGAATTTGATTGAAATATTCCCGGATTTGGATAAAATATATTAGTTTAGAGGCCGATTTACCGGGGATACCCTTTATATTTACCGGTGGTAAAAATTATCGTATAATTTATAAAATCAAATATAATGAAAAAAGGCTTTATCGCTATCCTATTGTTTTTTTGTACTGCGGTTGTCTATGCCCAAAACAACGTAATAGATAAGATCATCGCTATTGTCGGAGAAGAGATTATCTTAAAATCGGACATCGAAAACGAATTTCTGCACGAACAGGGACAAGGTTTGATTTCTGCTTCCAGTGATTACCGTGCTGAAATTCTGGAACGTCAGCTTATTCAAAAGCTTCTGTTGGCACAAGCACGACTGGATAGTATTTCAGTAACGGAGGACGAAGTCGAAAATGAAGTGAATTCGCGCATTCAATACCTGATGACAAATATCGGTTCGAGAGAGCGTCTGGAAACGTATTTCGGAAAAAACATCGAAGAAATTAAAAGCGATATGCGGGCTCCGATCCGTGAGAAACTGATCACCGAATCCATGCAGCAACACATTGTCGATAAAATCCGGAGTACTCCGTCTGAGGTGAAAGCTTTCTTTAAAAAACTTCCCAAAGACAGTTTGCCGGATGTACCGGATAAATACGAAATACAACAGATCGTTATAAAACCGACCGTCAGTGAAGCTGAAAAAGAACGTATACGGGATCGTTTGAGAAGTTTCCGGGAGCAAATCCTCAATGGAGAAAAAACATTCAGCACCTTAGCCGTAATGTATTCTGAAGACGGCTCTTCAGTACGGGGCGGAGAACTGGGATATGCAACCAAAAGTATGTGGGACCCTGCTTTTGCCGAAGCAGCTTTCAGCTTAAAACCCGGAAAAATTTCCAAGATCGTCGAATCTGAATTCGGTTTCCACATTATACAGTTGATTGATCGCCAGGGAGAAAAAATCAATGTGCGGCATATTATCCTGCAACCTAAAATATCCGATGCAGAACGGGAAGAAGCCCTGCATCGCCTGGACACGATCCGTGGTTATATCACAGACAACAAAATGACTTTTGACGAAGCGGCTTACTATTTTTCCACCGATAAAAAAACCAGAAACAACGGAGGACTTCTCTCCTCTCCCAACAGCCTGGATTCCCGTATCGAGAAAGCAGAAATCCGCGGAGAAATGGCAAAACAGGTAAACCGTATGAAAGTCGGTGAAATCTCAGAGCCGTTTATGGACCAGGACGAAGCCCGGGAAGAATATAAAATCATAAAGGTAAAAGCCTACTATCCCCAACACAAAGCCAATCTTGACGACGATTGGATGACATTCGAATCCATGCTGAAAAACCAGAAGCAATTGGAAAAAATGGAAAAATGGATCAAGGAGAAGCAAGCCAATACTTATATACATATCGACGACGCTTATAAAAATTCCAAATTCCGTTACGATAACTGGATAAAATAAAGGTGTCCTAACGATAACCACAAAAATAGTTGAGGGAATGAAAGATACGGTACAGCTGATCGATCAGCTGAAAGCGAAATACGAAGCATTAAAACAAGAAATAGGTCAAAAAATTGTCGGACAGGACGAAGTCATCAACAAAGTATTGATTTCAATATTCAGTAACGGGCATTGCCTGCTGATCGGTGTACCCGGACTGGCTAAAACCTTACTGGTAACCGCTATTTCAGAAACGTTGGATTTGAAATACAGCCGTATCCAGTTTACACCCGATCTGATGCCTTCCGATATCATCGGTACTGAAATTCTGGACAATAACAGAGAATTCAAATTTATCGAAGGTCCTCTTTTCGCTAATATTATCCTGGCCGACGAAATCAACCGGACTCCGCCCAAAACGCAGAGTGCCCTGCTGGAAGCGATGCAGGAGCGTGCGATTACGGCAGCAGGGGTTACCCGGAGACTAAAACAACCGTTCTTCGTACTGGCCACTCAGAATCCGATAGAGCAGGAAGGTACCTACCCTCTCCCCGAAGCACAGCTCGACCGTTTTATGTTCAGTGTTATACTCGATTATCCGACTCTCGAGGAAGAAATCGCCATTGTAGAAAATACGACCGGAGAAGGGTTGAAAAAACTGAATAAAATCATCAGCGGTGAAGAAATTCTGGAATATCAGGCCGTGATTTGTAAAATGCCGGTTCCCAAACATATTACTGAATATGCCGTAAAACTAGTTGCTAAAACGCGTCCGGGTAAACCGGGTGCTCATGAGCTGGCAGAAAAATACCTCAATTGGGGTGCCGGTCCCCGGGCTTCCCAGTTTCTGATCTCCGGAGCTAAAACATACGCGGCTCTTCAGGGAAAGTATGCCCCGGATATGGAAGATGTTAAATATGTAGCCGAAGCTATCTTAAGACACCGTATATTTAAAAATTACAAAGCAGAAGCCGAGCATATCACCGTTGAAGAGTTGATCCGAGAATTCATGAAATAAGTTCAGAATATGAAAACATTTCTTCTTTTCATATGCCTGATCGGTATGCTTACTCCGGTCATTGCTCAAAAAGAAAGCAAAATCCGGATATTACATGCCGATTTCTATAAACCGGAAACGGCTATGAACCGCAGTAAGCTGATCGGAAATGTCAAACTAAGGCAAAACGATGTGCTCATGTTCTGCGATAGCCTGTATCAATATTCCGACAGTAATTATGTCGAGGCTTTCGGAAATGTACACGCCATACAAAACGATACATTGCACCTGTGGGGAGACTATATGAACTATAACGGCACGACCCAATTGGCTAAAGTCCGGGATAATGTCGTCCTTCAGGATCCCAAAATCACACTGACAACCGATTTTCTGGATTATAATGCCTTTACCCGCATCGGGTATTATTTCAACGAAGGTACAATAAAAGACAGTACGACTACCCTTATCAGCAACGAAGGTTACTATTTCACCCGGGACAATGAAATGTTCTTTAAAGACAGTGTCAGGGTCACAACTCCGGAATATGACCTCTATTCCGATACGATGAAATATCAAACGGAAACCAAAATTATTTCCATTTTAGGTCCGACGACTATATATGGAGACAACCGGACCCTCTATTCGGAGGACGGCTGGTACAATTCATTGAATGCTCACGCCGAATTATACAAAAACAACAAACTGACTTACAACGAATTTTACGGTAAAGCCGATACCATCTGGGTCGATAGTATTTCAGGAACAGCCATCCTGCGAAACAACATCCATTTGTATGATTCCGTCAATAACGTTATTGTAGAAGGTAATTACGGAGAAGTTCTGAAAAACAACGATTATGCCTATGTAACGGAACAAGGTATGCTTATTCTTGTGGGTAAACAGGATTCTTTGTTTATCCACGGAGACACCCTATCCGTTTCCAAAGATTCATCGGGCAACAATGTCATGAAAGCTTACTATCACACTAAATTTTTCAACCCGGAATTACAGGGCGTATGCGATTCAATGTCGTTTCCCACCGCCGACTCTACAGTATATTTATACGGTAATCCCGTCGTTTGGGCCAGTGGCAATCAGATGACGGCCGACGACATCAATATGCTGTTGAGAAATAACATGGTCCACCAATTTCACCTGAACAATAAAGCCATGATTGTCAATCAGATGGATACAGTCAAATTCAATCAGATAAAAGGCCGGAATATGATCGGGCATATGCAAAATAATGAATTGTATCTGGTTGATGTGGACGGAAACGGAGAAACCCTTTATTATCCGGACGATAAAGGTGCAATTATCGGTATGAATAAGGCGATCAGTTCTTTTATTAAAATTTACATCAAAGACCGGAAAGTGAAAGATATTCTTTTCATTAAAAAGCCGGAAGGAACTTTGAATCCGCTTATGCTGGTTCAACCAGAGGATATGCGGCTGAAAGATTTTCGTTGGCTGATCGACTTGAAACCCATGAAAAAAGAAGATATCTTTTTAAAATGATATCTTCTTCTTGCTAATTCCCTGGAATCTTCTTTCCGGGCTTATTCTTTAAAATACACGGTATAATTGTCCCAGAAATTTTTATCCGTTTTAATATCTTCATAGTACATACGTCCCTGAATGGCTTCCGGTGAATCGGTCTGTACCCGTGTCGTAACATATTGCATACGGCCGTTTATATCGTTCTCCCCTTCCTTATACGTATATTGTATGGTTATACCGCTCAGAAAATACACAGAATTCAGCTTTTTATAATTTGTCACGATCGTCATCTTGACATCTTCCTTCTTCGTTCCGTTTGCGGGAATCAGGTTGCGTCCCAACTGATTGAAATTATCCGCTGAAATATGAATCACATTTTTCAATACGGCATAATCTTTTAAATTTATATAAATTTCCCCACTGTATTTCGTTACGGCAGCATCTCCGGAAGTAGATAAAGAAGGCTTCTCCACTTCATAGGCAATCAGACGTACCGAATCTCCCTCATACATCAGGCGTCCTTTATTCTTTAACTTATAATCAGCAGCGTTGGCTATATCCAGAATATTACGGGTATTACGAATGACATCGGAGGTCAGGATATCGTCGAAATAAGTCAATCCGTCCAATACCGACTGAACTTCACGATCCCGTCTCACCTGATCGAAACGGTAATTCAGATTTTTATAAGCCGTATGCACATCGCTTCTTTCATAGCCTTTATTATCGAAAATCGTCACGATAGCCTCTTTCATACTCTGCGGATTACCGTTTTCAGTAATCGTATACTGGAAATAACCTTCGTAATTATAAGGCCGGGAAATGTAATTACGGCTGATATTCTCCACCACCTGCCGCAACATTTTCTTATATACCAAAGATTCCGCATATACTTCTGCCTCGCCGATACCATAAGTAACCGGCTTTAAAACGATACGTAAAAAACCTTTCTGTCCGGCTTCTGCCACTTTTATCTCATAAGAAGCATATCCTACGACAGAAACCCGTATGATCCGGTCCGCATAATTATCCGGTAACACCAATTCAAATTTTCCATCCATATCGGATGCAACTCCCGCTAAGGTTCCCAATACCCCCAAATTAGCGAAAGGGATCGGCTCCCCTGTCGTCGCATCTGCAATCATACCGTTTATCGTTATCTTATTATCTTGTGCATTTACTCCCGTTCCCAACAGGCTGAAAAGGAGTATAATGACCGAAATCACACTTTTGTTCATAGCAATTTTGTTATTTTATTTAAAATGTTTGATAATCCACCGGGCAATCCGGTTTTACCTTTCGTTTTTAATTTATATATTTGCCCCCAAAGTAAATAATTATAATTCTTAAAACCAAAGCTATTTTCGCAATAGTAAAAATTAAAGCTGATATGAAACGTACCGCATTATACATAGCAGGATTTGCATTAGTTTCCTTAAGCCTGACTTCTTGCGTATCCAAGAAAAAGTTTGACGATCTGGCCAGAGCTAAAACAATGTCAGACAGACAAGTCGCTCAACTGAAAAAGGACAAAAGCAATTTGGAAAAAAATCTCCAGCAAGCAAAAGACGATTTCAATAAAATACGTTACGAGCTGACAGAAAACAATGCTGCCAAAGACAAAAAGATAGACGAACTCTATACAAAGCTTCGGGGACTGGAATCGAAACAAACGGCTTTAAAAACTGAACTGGAAGATATAAACGATCAAATGAAATATTCTTCCCAAAGCAAGGAGGAAAAAATCGTATCCCTCGACAGAAGCCTGAAACAGATCACTGCTGAACGCGATAAACTGAAAAAAGAATATACCGAACTGGAAAACAGCCTCGGATGGGAAAACCGGCAATTGAAATCGGAAATCGAAACCAGTAAAAACAATTTGCTGATCCGCAACAATGAAAATGCCAAATTGCAAAAAGATCTGGACGAAATGAATAAAAAACTGAATTGGATACGTAAACAAAAAGCAGAGGGAGATGCAGAAATACAAAAACTGACAAACCAGGTCAATTTATTGAAAAAAGAATTGAAACTCTGATAAAACCAACAGCAACGAAGATATGTTATATATTATCTTAGGTATAGCAGGGCTGCTGGTAACAGTTGCCCTGTTTACTTTTATTTTTAAACGTAAAAACGGCACACCGGAAGAAATCATAGCTCCCGAAGAGGGATGCTGTGGAGCACATGCTATCTGTGAAAAAGGGCTGAAAAAAATTGAAAAACAAACCGAGTATTTCGACGACGAAGAACTGGACCAATTTAAAGGAATTGCCGCTGATGCCTATGCCGATTCTCAGATAGATATGTTCCGGGAGGTACTGTACACACTGAATAAAAAAGAAATATCCGATTGGCTGATCAGTTTGGAACAACGGGAAATCGCTTTGCCTGAAATACTTCGTCAGGAAGCATTGGAGATGTTATAGGTTAATGCTTTAACTGTGCAAATATCTCTCTGCCGATACGGCAACGAAGACAGTCGTGTTTGTCACAATATTCTTTTCTCAACTGAATTAAAGCTTGGGTATGTAGGGCCGAATCGAATACAAAACCGTATTTTTCCCAGCTTCTGACAATATAGTTATTTTCAGGTTTGATCTCTTCCATCCATTGCAGGGCTTTTTCTACCAACTTTTCTTCTCCCCTTTCTCTGCCATAAAAAAACAAATAAGGTATCACCACGTTGATGATTAAAATCTGCCGGCTTCCAACGCCCAGACTTTTTATCGAAACGACAGACTCTTTACCGAACATATAATGCGTATTCCAATAAGCCGAAGCTTTAACTTCGAACAAGGAGAACACCTCCTTTAAAGTCGCAGCTTCCAAAACATACGACAATAAACTGTTGAAATGACAGATCATTGCAGCCAGTAAAGCCAAACGTAATGTCGGAAAAGCCCCGGGACGGATACGCATAAACTTCCATTGACCGGAAGGCATTTCCCATAATTTATATTTCTTGCTTAAATACAAATATTCCCGCTTTAAATTTACACTGTAATGATCCTCCGGAGCATCGTCCAAGAGTCCGGAAACACCTAACAACAAAGCCTCTACGGACAACAAACGATCTGCATATCTCAACAGCGTTTTATACGACAAATGACAGGATAACTGATAATAGGTATCCGAATTTATATCCGCAGACCAGTATTTGCAAAGTAAACGGTAAAAACATTCTTCCCAATCGCCATTCGTTTGACCGAATATTTTCCGGATATCGTTCACTTTCCGTTCGAGCCGCTCTATGGCCAGACTTTGCAACGTCATATAAAACCAATTATCATCCAGTAAATCCAAATGCCGGTAACATCCGGGACGTTTGAATGTATCCCGCATAAAAAGATATTCATGGTACAAATAATCCGCATATTCGATGACGATGCAATCCACCTCTCTCCCGCTACTGGTGTAAACACGGGTATCATTCTCTTTTACAACGGAAAGGATCACATTATTGTAAGCTGCATCCAGGTGATGCGAATGCCGGTACCAATCACTGCTACGCAAATGAATCTCGATATTACCGGCCAACATCACTTCTCCGACAGCAATGCGGGCATTAAAAAAATCCGGACCCGCATCCCGGTTTAATTTTCCGACATCCAGAATACGAATCGGCTTACCGGCCTGTGTTTCAAATTCATCCGTCCGGTACAACGAATTAGCCCAGATATATTGTAAAAATTCTTCTTTCATAACACAACTGTAGACTCTTACAATTTACGTTAAAAAAATACAAAAATCAAGGGCATCGGCTTTTAATTTGGTGTTTTTCATTTTAACATTTTCCTTTTTCTCCTACCTTTGTTCTCGGAAGCATCAAAAATGACTTCTATTTTTAAATAAATAATTTAACAGATTAACACCTATTACTTATACACATTATTATGGAAGAGAATAAGCCTGTTCAGAATACAAAAAACAAAAGTCTGATGTTCATAATCTATGGACTATCGGCAGTTTTAGTCATACTATTCATTTTTTTCATGGTAGAATGGTCGAAAAACAAAAAACACATCGCTGCCATTCACCAGGAAAAAGAATTATTAACCCAGGAACTATCGGAATTAAGTACAAATTACGACCAATTGAAAACGTCCAACGACACTCTGAATGAAAAATTAATGGTGGAACAGGAAAAAATAGCCACCCTTCTCGACGAAATGAAAAAATTCAGAGACAACTCTTATGCTGAAATCAATAAGTATAAACGGGAAATCGGAACCCTGAAAACGGTATTGAGAAGCTATGTCGTGCAAATCGATTCCCTGAACCGTTTAAATCAGCAATTAGTACAGGAAAACACCCAGGTAAAACAACAAATGGACTGGGTACGGGAACGAAATACGAAACTGGAAAACGAACAAAAATCGATGCAAAAAGTAATTGCCATCGCCAGTGCCCTGACGGCAGAAAACTTTACGGTTGTTCCTATCAACAAGAAAGGTAAAGAAGTAAACTGGAAAAAATGTTTCCAACTCCGGGCAGATTTCGTTATTCCCAAAAACGTGACAGCCCAGCGCGGCACCCATATCGTTTATTTACGCCTTAAACGTCCGGACGATAAAGTAATTGCCTTTAGTGAAAAATCCTTCTTTAAATTCCAAAATGCTTCCCTCACCTATTCGGCTAAGCGGGAATTCGAATATGAAGGTGAACGCCTGGAGATGGCCATTTACTGGCCGAACGACGGTAGCCTCGTAAAAGGAAAATACACTGCCGAACTGTTTTGTGACAACGAAAACATAGGCAGTACTGAATTCTATTTAAAATAAATACAAACCATAAACTACAAAACTTAATGCCATGACAGACATAGAAATTGCAAATAAAGTAACTCTGAAACCCATTACGGAAATCGCATCCAGATTAGGTATTGATCCGGCATGTATCGAACAATACGGAAAATATAAGGCTAAACTACCGTTAAATTTGATCAATCCTCAGAAAATGGCCGGTAAACACCTGGTTTTGGTGTCAGCTATCTCCCCGACACCGGCCGGAGAAGGAAAAACCACCGTTTCAATCGGACTTACGGAAGGATTGAATCGTATCGGCAAAAAAACGACGGTAGTGCTCCGCGAACCCTCATTAGGTCCTGTATTCGGTATTAAAGGAGGAGCAACGGGTGGCGGCTATTCACAAGTACTCCCGATGGAAGATATCAACCTGCATTTTACAGGTGATTTCAATGCTGTAGAAAAAGCCCACAACCTGCTATCGGCATTGATCGACAATAATATTCAAAGCAAAACCTCTTCAATCGGTCTCGATCCCCGCACCGTTACCTGGAAAAGGGTAATGGATATGAACGACCGTTCCTTACGGCATATCATCGTAGGACTTGGCGGCACTTCTTCGGGAATCCCCCGGGAAACAGGCTTCGATATCACCGCAGCCTCCGAAGTAATGGCTATTCTTTGTCTGGCTGAAGATTTTGAAGATCTGAAAGAACGTTTGGGAAATATCTTTATCGGTTATACCTATGACAAAAAACCGATTTACGCCCGTGACCTGAAAGCAAACGGAGCTATGGCTGCTCTATTGAAAGAAGCTATAAAACCCAACTTGGTACAAACCATCGAAGGCAATCCGGCAATTATACACGGCGGCCCATTCGCCAACATCGCACAGGGCACAAACTCTATCATCGCCACCAAAATGGGGCTTTCCCTCTCAGATTATGTCGTTACAGAAGCCGGATTCGGTTTTGATCTGGGGGCTGAAAAATTCTTCGATATCAAATGCGTAAAAGCCGGTCTGAATCCGAGTGCAGTTGTATTGGTTGCGACGATCCGTGCGCTAAAATACCACGGCGGAGTAAAACTGGATGCTCTGAAAGAAGAAAACCTCGAAGCCTTGAAAAAAGGTATCGAAAATTTGGAAAAACATGTAGAGAACATGAAAAAGTTCAATATATGTCCCATTGTAGCCCTCAACCGTTTTATTACCGACACCGATAACGAAATCCAAATCGTTGCCGATAAATGCCGGGAATTGGGAGTCCCGATGGAAGTAGCCGAAGTATGGGCCAAAGGCGGTGAAGGGGCTGAAAAATTAGCCATTCTGACTGCCAAGGTTGCCGAACAATGTTTATGCAAACTTCAGCCATTGTACGAATGGAACTGGTGTGTCGAAAAGAAAATAGAAACGATCGCGAAAGAAATATACGGAGCCGCAGCCATTGATTATACGGCACAGGCCAAAAGCGATCTGAAAAAAATTCAGGCTCTCGGTTTGGACAAACTACCGGTCTGTATTGCCAAAACTCAAAAATCTCTATCCGACAACCCGAAACTTTTAGGGCGCCCGAAAGATTTTATCGTTACGGTAAGGCAAATTGAAATTGCTTCGGGAGCAGGCTTTATCATTCCGATCACAGGAGATATCATGAGAATGCCGGGGCTGCCGGACATCCCTGCAGCAGAACGCATCGATATTGACAAAGAAGGTCATATCACAGGACTCTTCTAAAAAGTCAACGGAATCTTCCGGCAACTGGGCTGGAAGATTCCATACTTTTCACATATCATATAACATTCCGTTTATAACGGTAAATTTTATTTATGCGCAACAATATACTGATCCTTATTGTAAGTATCGGATTTATTCTATTTACCGATACACTGCTGTTTTTGCTTTTAAAAAAATACCTGTATAAAAAAATCCGGTTTCTGATATACGGTCTGCATTCTTTATTATTCCTGGGAGGTGTTTTAGCGTATCACTTTTTCATCCCTACCGTCAAGGGTCCGGATTTTTATTACTGGATCGGGCTGGGTATAGGTATATTTTTCTTATTTTACATCCCCAAGCTCATTTTTATCGTCTTAGACCTTTTTTCAATCCTGTTGGGACTTATTCATAAAAAGATACGACTTGCCGGGCAAAGCATAGCCGCAATTATAGCCGTAAGCTGCTTTATACTGATTTTATACAGTATTACCTGGGGGCGATACAATTACAAAACAGAACTTGTATCCATTTGTTTCCCACAACTTCCTCCTGCTTTTCAAAATTTCAGAATCGTACAACTTTCCGACTTGCATCTGGGCAGTAGTTCCACCCATTACAAAGGCATTCCCCAACTGGTAGAAAAAGTAAATGCCCTCCGGCCGGATGTTATCCTTTTCACCGGAGACATGGTCAACAATTTTGCAAGCGAGATCACGCCCTGGATCGGGATTTTAAACAAAATGAATGCCAGATATGGAAAATTTGCCGTAACGGGGAACCACGATTACGGTAATTACACCCACTGGGAAAGTCCGGCAGATAAAGCCCGGAATTATACGGATTTTTTACAGTATATGAAGGCTGCCGGTTTTCATCTGCTCAACAATGCTCATTATCCTTTAATAACCGGCAAAGATACAATATACATTGCCGGCGTAGAAAACTGGGGGAATCCGCCTTTTCCCCGTTACGGCAAACTACAGAAAGCACTGGAAGGAGTCCGGGATCATTTCACCGTTCTTATGTCACACGATCCCACCCACTGGAGGGCCCAAATCCTTGACTACAATATTCCCCTCACCCTCTCCGGTCATACCCATGCCATGCAATTAGGCATAGAGATTGGAAATATAAAATGGAGTCCGTCACAATATATCTACCCGGAATATGACGGACTATATGAAGACAATCATCGGTATCTGCATGTTTCACGCGGACAGGGATACCTTGGCTTCCCCGGCAGAATAGGATTAAGACCCGCAATCAGTGTAATTATTTTAACAAACAACTGTAATGAAAGATAGAATATATTAACATTTTTTCTTAAATTGCAAAGCCTAACTAAACCTGACATAACTAATGTCAAACTTATTAATTTACAATGAAAAAACGTTATTATACGAGTTTCTCGAAGAGACTGGTATTGTATCTTGTCTCCCTCCTTTTGATAACCGGAAGCTTAGTCTTCATATCTATTTTTACTTTTTCCCGCGAATTTATTACAGACAATGCCTTATATCAGGCAAACACAATTGCTACCAACGTTTCCCGTTCATTTGAACGCAAGATTAAAGATATTGAAAGCATTCCCAATACAATCACCGGACTGTTCGGAAATATCGACACATCGGAAATGCGTCTGCTTCCTTCCAAAATTCTGACAGCTTACCCATTTCTGTCAGATTGCTGTCTGCATTACTCTTTTTCAGAACCCAATAAAGATGGATGCACGATGTATGCTTACAGAGGCAAATCCGGGAAAATCAAGACAAAATCCCTGGCTTACCGTCTGACGGTT
This sequence comes from Culturomica sp., assembly GCF_003524185.1. Taxonomy (NCBI): domain Bacteria; kingdom Pseudomonadati; phylum Bacteroidota; class Bacteroidia; order Bacteroidales; family Odoribacteraceae; genus Culturomica; species Culturomica sp. The sequence continues at coordinate 30,738 of NZ_DOED01000030.1, read as the reverse complement.
CCGCATAAGAACAATATTATCCGGAAAAATGACAAACAAGGTTTTTGGAGCGTAAAAGAGTTAGATTCCAGCCATTCCATCATAAGTTATTTCCAACCGATTAAAGCCGGTTCCCTGCAAACGGTATCCGGCTTACTGGAATTAAATTTTCCTTTAAAACATCTGACTGATTTTATATATGACATCAAAATTTTCAGTTCCGGTTATGTATTTGTTACGGATTCGGAAGGGGACTTCATATTCCATCCGGATCCTCAGGTATTCAAATACCACAATCTCAAAAGTTTTTGCAGTTCTCCGGGAATCGATTATTCCTCTACTCTGAAAAAATTTACAAAAGACACCACCGGCTATGAAAACGTATATAAAAAAGGCAAGAAATATTTTCTGTATTATACTCCCAGTTCCCGCATGGACTGGCATATCGGTATCATTTGCCGCTATGATGACATCAGATTATCTTCTTCCAAATTTTTATGGTTAGTATTTGCCATACTCGGAATCGGATTTCTGATATTATATTACAGTGCCATTCGCATCGTAAAAAGTTCCCTCTATCCTTTAAGTGAATTTACCGAAAACGTCAGAAAAATCACAAACGGTCAAGTGAACATAGCCTTACCGGAAGAATATGACAACGAACAATTAAAAGATTTGTACCAGGCTTTCCGGTATATGCAGGACCGTGTTTCCTCCTACATACAATGTCTTCAGACGACTACAGCTAAAAATCAGGAAATCATAACGGAAATAAATCTTGCTCAAAAAATCCAAAAGAGATTTTTGCCGAAAGACATCTTACTTCCCGCCAATATCGAACTATATGGAAAACTAAAGCAATCCAGAAGTGTAGGCGGAGATTTATACGAGTATTTCATATTGGACAATAAGCTTTATTTTGTCCTCGGCGATGTTTCAGGTAAGGGTTTCCCGGCTTCTCTATATATGGCTTCCGTCATAAAACTCTTCAGATACATTGCCAGCCGGCAGTCATCCACAGCAGCTATCTGCAATCTGATAAACACACATATGTGCGACAATACGGAAGACGATATGTACGTGACCATGTTTATCGGGATAATGGATATCCAAAACGGACATATCATTTATACCAATGCCGGACATCCCAAACCTTTCATTGTATATGCGGACGGTCGTATCTGTACTTTAAATGATGAACCGGACGTGCCTATCGGTATATTGGAAGACTATAAATTCCAGGAGTATGAATACACTCTTCCGGAAGGCTCGCAAATCTTACTTTATACCGACGGGATTACAGATGCCGAAAATATAAATGCACAATTTTTCGGTAAAAACCGGCTGATCGAATGCATTAACGGAGCAACACCCAAGAATCCCTATACCATTGTTACCCGGATACTCGAATGCATCCAGGAACATATTCAGGGAACGGAACAGTCTGATGATCTCACCATTCTGGATATACTTTACAAAGGCACTCCCCCAAAAGAGTCCGATGCTTAATATCCGGAACGATTTCTATTGATGTCTTCATCCACAACTTGCAGGTAAGCTTTCAAATGTTCGTCATTCCAGCGCAGGGAATCCCCTTGTATGAAATGATTGTTCTGGAGGTTATAAATAGAAACGCCTTCCCGCGAGATAAAACCACCTGCTCCGGAATAGGCATAATAAGCAAAAGGAACGATATCTTCGGCCAACAGGTTTTTGCTGAACTTATATGCCGAATGATCCAGATTCAACTGACTGAATAAAGTAGCCACCATATCTGTTTGTGAACCGATGGTCCGGACAATGCTGTCCTGTACGTTCAGAACTCCTCCGGCAAAAATCATCGGTATATGGAATGCTTCAGGCTCATAAGCCCGGGGATTTCCGATCTTTATCGTACTGTGGTCCGCGACGAAAATGAACAATGTGTTATCCCATAATCCGCTTTCCTTACACTTGCGGATAAAATGACCGATACAACGATCCGAATAATAAATTGCATTCAAAAACTTCTTCTCTGTACTTTCTCCCTGAATATGTTTTTCCATCGGAACCTCAAAAGGCTCATGACTGCTCATATTGAATGCCATATACATAAACGGCCGGGTAGCTTTGTTCATGTCCTCAAAAAGACGGTCAAACATATATTCGTCATGGATTCCCCATTTAAACCTTTTTTCGACAGCTTCCCCCGAAAAATCTTTCTCGGTTACCACATCCTGAAAGCTCATGGTAACATAGGAACGGAAACCTCCGAAATTCAAATCCCCCGCATAATAAAAACAAGTATGATACCCCTGGGCTTCCAGATCTTTGGGAAAACGAGGATGCTCCGTTATTTTTTGCGGATATTTCAACAGAGAATATCCCGGATAGGCAGGAAAAGCACTGATAACACCGACCATCCCCCGATCCGAACGATTGCCGGTAGCATAAATATTCGAAAAAAGAATGCCTTCCCTGGCTATTTGATTCAGATTAGGAGTAACTCCGGCTTCGCCCCCTAAAGCTTCAATAGCACTGGCAGTAAAACTTTCCAATAACAAAACGACAATATTCGGACGTTCTTCTTTCAGCAAACGGGGATAATCTTTTCCACCCACATACAGACTGTCAAACAAACGATGAGCCTGCTCGTCGGGCATGTAGCTGTATTTATTTTTCAAACGTCCGGCATGAGTCACTTCATACATAAAATTCCATACCGGATTGATGGCAGCCTGATTCGCATGCATATTCGTCTTGTGGAAAAAAACAAAACTGCTGTTCATCGGAGCTACATTAAATCCACCCCTTACCGGTATAATCATAAGTCCACCCAACAGTAAAAAAAGAACCGCCTGTAGCCAATGTCCTTTCCGAAAATGAAAAGGTCTGCTGATACAGCGTTTATAAATATAAAAACAACTCACGATCAGCACAACCAACAATACCAGCAAACCGGTCAACAAGCCGTTTGACAGAGAGGCCAGAGCCTCTCCCGGAGTTTTAATAAACAACAAAGGCGTTGCATCGACATGATATCCCCAGCTCTTGTATATTTCCAGATCGCCGATAACAATGAGCCAGAATAAAACCAGTAAAATAAAAGTATAGACAGAATAAATTCCTTTTATCCAACGCTCTCCGGCAAAAGGAGTCAAAGCCATAAAAACAGAAGCCAATAGCATAATATAACCGCCCAAAGAAAGATCCATCCGTATGCCCCTCCAAAACACCTGGCAATAATCGGAGAATACCATACCGCCACCGCCTTCATATAGCAAAAAGATGACTTTAGCAACAACAGCTGCAACAATCCAAAAGAAATAATATTTCAGAAGAAAAATAAATTTAGAACGCATATTTTGCAATTTCTTATTAAGTCTTGTGCTGTTTTTTCTTTGCAGCAGGAAATAGTACATTATTTAAAATCAACCGGTAACCGGGTGATTGCTTGTGTAAATCCAGTTCCGTCGGGGCATCTCCTACAAAATGCTGATAATCTTCGGGATCATGTCCACCGTAAAACGTCCAGGTTCCTTTTCCATACTCCCCATGAATATAGCGAGCCTCATTGGCTACTTTATTCTCTCCCATAATCAATACGCCCGACTTAATGACATCCTTATTAAAGGCCGTTGTCTGTCCCATAAACCCTTTTATCACATTTACGTGATTCTGACATAACATGGTAGGCACCGGGTCCCATTTGGCAGAAAATTCAAACAGGGAAAAATAATCGTCGCGCTCACTCAACTTACGGGTATCCGTTACATCGATATTCGAATACTCATAAACATTCGGATTCATTTCCAGCTTGAAATCCTTAAAAGCAAATGTTTTTGAAAAATCCAATTTTTCCTGCGCATCCGGATCGGCGGGATCCCCGTCGAACATAGAGGCACAGATATCCACGTTCATCGCCGCCAAAGCAATATCGTAAGTATCCGTAGCCGAACACATCGCAAACATAAATCCTCCGGCAGAAACATAATCCCTGATCGTCCTGACAACGGCTTTCTTCAAATCGGAAATTTTCGGATAACCGTATTTTTGAGCCGTCAGCAAATTCACCCGCTCTTCCTCCTTATACCAGTCCAAATGCCGGTATCCGCGATAAAACTTACCCAATTGTCCGGTAAAATCTTCGTGATGCAAATGCAACCAATCGTAATCCTTCAACTTACCGTCCAAAATCTCCGAATCATATACGACATCGTAGGGTATTTCTGAATAGGTCAACGCCAATGTCACAGCATCGTCCCAAGGCTTTTTCTCCTTGGGGGAGTAAACGGCGATCTTAGGCGCTTTTTCCAATTTTATCGCATCGGCATTCACTTCCGGAGAAGCGATCTCGCTCAGGATAGCATTTAACCGAGACGGAGGTATGACTTCAAAAGCGACCCCTTTCAACAGGCACTCAGTACGTCCTTCCGGCGTAAAAGGCAATACAAATGCCCCTCCTCTGTAATTAATCAGCCATTGAATTTCATAACCGTTCTTCAACGCATGGTAAGCCACTCCATAAGCCTTCAAATGATTCGTCTGCACATCATCCATCGGAATCAACAAATGATTCGCCTTACCTTCTACAAAAAGGAATATAAAAAACAGGAATATAATACCTTGCAACTTTTTTATGCACTCCATCTTACGATTCACTTAATACATTTAAAACGGGGCTTCTCCCGGAAAACCCGGGTTCGAAAATGCCTTGGCACCTTCTTCAAAAGAAGTATCCAACGGAGGAACCGGTTCGTCGTTCATCTTCGACGTAAATGTCTGTGTTACCAATTCCCCGGTACTCGTTTCGGAATGGAAAGGAGACGTCGTTTCCAAATCACAGAACTGTGTCAATTCACTGCGGAAACGCAACTGAATTTCTCCCACAGCACCATTACGGTGTTTTGCGATAATAATATCCGCAATACCTTTCAGGCTGTTTCCCTGTGCATCCGTCATGATACCGTACTTTTCAGGCCGGTGGATAAATAACACCATATCGGCATCCTGTTCAATTGCTCCGGATTCACGTAAGTCGGACAACATCGGTTTTTTAGCATCCCCGGTACGCAATTCGACACCACGATTCAACTGTGAAAGTGCCAACACGGGTATATTCAATTCTTTAGCAATAATTTTCAATTGCCGGGAGATCATACTGACTTCCTGTTCCCGGTTTCCCCGCATATCCGCTCCCGCCGTCATCAATTGCAAATAGTCGATGATAATCACTTTGATATCGTATTTCTGCTTCAAACGCCGGCATTTGGCCCGCAATTCAAAAATAGACAAAGCCGGCGTATCGTCCACCAGAATCGGCGCCGTAATTAAAGTCTTGATCTTACTGTGCAAATGCTTCCATTCGTCTTCCGACAACCGGCCGTTCTTAATTTTTTCGGAGCCGAGTTCCGTCTCACTGGCAATCAAACGGTTCACCAATTGGACGGAAGACATTTCCAGAGAAAAAACAGCGATCGGCTGCTTGTAAGTAACAGCCATATTCCGGGCCATAGAAAGCACAAAAGCCGTTTTTCCCATAGCAGGACGTGCCGCAATAATCACCAGATCGGAATTTTGCCAGCCGGAAGTAACTTCGTCCAGTGCCGTAAAGCCGGAAGGAATACCGCTGATACCGTCCGGGCGTTTGCTGGCAGCTTCTATTCCCCGGATGGCATCTTCAATAATGGGAGCGATTTCTGCCGTATCTTTCTGAATATTACCGTCAGCAATGTCGAACACCGATTTCTGCGCCTTGTCGACAAGATCCGCTACATCAGTAGCTTCATCATAGGCCATATCCTGCAATTCCGTACATACTCCGATTAATTTCCGTTGTATGAATTTTTGCACAATAATCCGCGCGTGAAACTCAATATGTGCCGCAGAAGCCACCCGGGAAGTCAGTTGAGAAAGATAATAATATCCTCCCACCTGCTCCAGTTCCCCTGTACTCTTCAATTTTTCACTGACAGTCAGTAAATCGACAGGCTCATCCTTGATAAACAACTGATGAACTGCCCGGAATATCCGTTGATGGGCATCTTTATAAAAACATTCCGGTTTCAATAAATCCCCCACCACGGCAAAAGCATCTTTTTCAAGCATTAAAGCCCCCAATACAGCTTCCTCCAGGTCCACCGCCTGCGGAGGCACTTTTCCATATTCAGAAGGCAAATCCTTATAATTGTTTGTCTTCGTATACTCTGTTTTTTTAGCCATAATCCAACCGGAATTACAAACAATAAATTATTATCTTATTACACCCAAACTCTTTAATTTCCAAAAACACCGTTCCGTCGCCTCCACATCAGCCATCGCATTATGAGCGTCTTCAAAGCCTTTCCCGAACAAGACCTGATGCAACTCTGACAATCTAGGCGACTTATACCCTTTTTTCCCCGGTAAACGACAATAATCCGTAGAACCTTTCATCGTACAATATTTGGGTTTCAGAAAAAGAGAAGTCATCATATGCAGCCGTTCAAATTCGGCCCCGACGATACATTCGTCAAAACTGATATTATGTCCGACCAACACCTGTGATTCATCTATCTCTTTCGAAAATTCTTCCAACACACCTTGCAAATCCACACCTTTCTCCATAGCAATAGCTGTCGTGATTCCATGTACTCTGGATACCTCCCAGGGTATTGTAAAACCTTCCGGACGGACAATAACATTCCGGCTGCGAAGCGTATTGCCTTCGTTATCCGAAACGATCCAGGCCAACTGTACCAAACGGGGCCAATTATCTACATCCGTTACCGGAGCATTCCAGCGTTTCGGTAAACCGGTGGTTTCCGTATCGAAAAATAAATACATACTCAAACGAATATTTATTGTTCCGTTTTGACTTCGTCACAATTGTCAAAACTCTTATTATACTGATGCATAGCCCGGTAACTCATACCCATACTCGAGAAACCTCCGTCATGATACAAATTTTGCATCGTTACCTTGCGGGTCAGATCCGAAAACAAACAAACACAATATCCGGCACACTCCTCTGCATTCGCATTCCCCAGCGGAGACATACGATCGGCAAAATCTATCAGAGAATCGAATCCTTTGATACCGCTTCCTGCCGTAGTCATAGTGGGCGACTGGGAAACCGTATTGATCCGGATCTTCTTTTCCCGACCGTAAATATACCCGAAACTACGGGCAATGGATTCCAGCATAGCCTTAGCATCTGCCATATCGTTGTATTCGAACATCGTACGCTGTGCAGCAACATATGAAAGAGCGACAACCGATCCCCACTCATTTATAGCATCCAATTTCTTGGCACATTGCAGAACTTTATGGAAAGAAACAGCCGAAATATCCAGGGTCTTTTGCAGAAAATCATAATCCAGATCGTCATACGAACGTTTTTTTCTGACATTCAAAGACATGCCGATAGAATGCAATATAAAATCCACCTTTCCCCCGAAATGTTTCATTGCCTCTTCCAGTAAATGTGTCAAATCCTCCGTATTCGTAGCATCGGCAGGGATTAACGGAACGTTATGCCTGGCTGCGAAATCCTGGATCTCCCCCATACGGATCGACAACGGTGTATTGGTCAATACGATCTGCGCCCCTTCTTCCAGACACAATTCTGCCACTTTCCAGGCAATTGACATTTCATTCAATGCCCCAAAAATAATTCCTTTTTTTCCTTTTAATAAGTTATACGCCATATCATTAAAATTTAAAATTCAACAAATTCTTCGCAGCCTCTAAAGCGGCTGCAGAAATCTCACTTCCGCTGATCATTCCTGCTATTTCCTTTACCCGTTCCTCCGGAGCCAGTTTGCGGATACGGGAAACCGTATGCTCCGAATGATCTTCCTTATACACCTTAAAATGACAATTCCCCGCCGCAGCAATCTGAGGCAAATGAGATATACTGATAACCTGCATGCGCGTTGCCATTTCCTGCATCATCTGTGCCATGCGATGCGCCACTTCGCCGGATAAGCCGGTATCGATCTCATCGAATACGATAACCGGCAATTGTTTGTTCTTCGACAAAATATACTTTAAAGATAACATAACCCGGGAAATTTCTCCTCCTGAAGCCACTTTCGCAATTTCGCCCGGTTGTTGATTCTTATTGGCTGCAAACAAAAACCGGACTTCATCGGTTCCCGTCGGTAAAAAAGCTTCCACCGGAGTAATAAGTACCTCAAAACAAGCATGCCTGATTCCCAACTCCTGAAGCAACTTCCTCATTTCTTCTTCCAGACGTCCTTTGCCTTTCTTACGCGATTCCCGGATTTGAAGTGCCAGCGTGTGCATTTGCTCTTCCGTCTCCTGAATTTCCCTGGTTAATTTCTCTATCTCCTCCGTGGAGTTTTGTATACCATTCAACTTATCTATAATGCCGGCTTTGACAGCCAGAAGTTCTTCCACTCCCTCGGCCTTGTATTTCAGCATCAGATCGTATATTTCACTAAGACGCGCATTTACGGTCTCTATACGCCGCGGATCAAGGCCCACCGATTCGGCCCTCCCTTCTGCATCGTCTGCTATATCCTTTAACTCCAACAAAACGGACTGCAAACGTCCCTCATAGTCTTCTGCTTCTTTTACGACTTTCCGTAAAGAAGCGATCGTGTTTTTACAATTTTTTAATACGGGAATCACTGCATTTTCTGCATCCCGCAATTGATAGGTCAAATGCCCGAAATTGGTTTTTATCGTCTCTGCATTCGATAAAACGGTCAGTTCGGCTTCCAACTCTTCTTTCTCCCCCGGCTTCAAATTAGCTCCCTCTAACTGGCTGAAACGAAATTTCAGATAATCTTCCTCCCTGGCAGCTTCAAAAGCTTTTTCTTTCAATGTCTCTAACTCAATCAGCTTTTTCTTTCTTTTATCGTAATGTTGCCGATAGATACTCCGCAATTCCCCGTTACCGCAAAAAACATCCAATATTTCGGTCTGGTATTCAGGCTGACCGATAAGCAACGACTGATGCTGAGAATGTATATCGATCAAAAATCCGCCCAACTCCTTCAACAGACGATTACTGACCGGCGTATCGTTGATAAAGCAACGGGATTTACCTTCCGGCGTAACTTCCCGGCGAACAACCACCTCGTCGGAATAATCCAGCTCATTCGCTTCAAACCACGCCTCCAAAGGATACCCCTGCACCTGATACACGATTTCGGCAACACATTTCTTCTCCCGGTTCATCAATGCAGAAACATCCGCCCGTTGCCCCAGCGTCAAAGCAATTGCTCCCAATAGAATGGACTTTCCGGCCCCCGTCTCTCCGGTAATAACAGAAAATCCTTTTTCCAGCCCGATCTCCGTCTTATCGATCAGGGCATAATTATTAATATGAATACTTTCTATCATATCAATTCGTCTTATTTTCAATCAAAACACTGTACTTTGATAAATTTGCCGGATTAACCTCGGAAACAATATTGTATATCCGTTTCCGTTCATCCGTAAAGGCAGGTTTGAATATATTGACGATTTCATCCGACTTCGCATCGAAAAACACCTGCAATATATATGAATTAGGCTTAGCCCGATGTGCCTTCTGCAACAATTCCAAGGCAGACAACAACTCCAAACGGCCGTCCGTGACATTCTCCGCCATTACATCCAGTCCCAGCCGGTGATACCGGTATATACACTCCCGGACGGAAGCATAACTCCTGTCCTGCAAATTATTGATCAGCCAATACCGGTTCCTGCGGCTCTCGAACGATTTCCAGCCGGATTCCCGGGCATTCTGACACTGAGCAACAATGTTTTCAGCCTTATTGAAAAACTCATTTCCTCCCATTAAAGAAAAACTGTCATAATCCAATCCCAATATGATATTGGCATAAAACGCCAGCAAATTCACCAATTCCGTATTTTGCCCCGATTCATTATATTCCAGGGTCTCAAACTCCCGGTAACGAAAATCGATGTCATTGTCTTTAAAATTCAGCAACACCGTATTATAGGATGAATTATATACCGGCCGGCTCACTCTCACCTGCAGGCTGCCCCTGAACTGATCACTTCCGATTTGTTCTTCCAGCGTAAACTGCATACTGCACTCGACACGTTCATCATAGGAAAAAACATTGGAAGACCAACGTTTATTATTTACAAACTCATACATATCCCGCTGCATATTCGTAAATAACTCCTTGTTCGTTCCCTGTATCTTTTGTGTAGAAACAGAAATATTACAACGCAGTTCCTGGGCATATACACGACAGCCCAAAATCACCAGACATATCAACAACCAACCTTTCTTCATACAGAACCGATTATCCATTTTTTCATCTTGTATTATCATGCAAAGATATAATTTTCAATTTTCAATTCTCACATTTAAATTAATTTACTACTTTTGCGCCTGCAAATAACAAATCGTTCTTCATAAAAATGACAAGCAGAAGATTAATCCGGATAAAAGTACTGCAACTCCTGTATGCTTACTACAAAAAAGAAGGAGCATCCCTGGCAGAAGCCGAGCGTGACTTATTAAAAAGTATTGAAAAAAGTACAGATCTTTACTATCAAATCCTCTTACTTTTATCAGAATTACAACGCAAAGCTTTCCTTAAAATCGATGCCGCCAAAAACAGGCATTTCGTAACGGAAGCGGATCTTCATCCCAATACCCGGTTTATCGACAACCCGGTTTTTTCTATCCTCAATAATAATAAAAAGTTCAGAACATACCTACTCAATAATCCGATTTCCTGGAATGAAAACCAGGAAATTATCAATTTCTTTTACAACACCCTACAGGAATTTCCGCCTTATCAGGCTTATATGGAAAAACCGGAAGTCAACTTTCAGGACCACAAACAACTGGTTCTCGACCTGTTTACAGAATTAATTGCTCCGAGCGATATATTCTATCAAACGCTGGAAGATATAAATATATATTGGAACGATGATTTTGAACTGGTAATGCATGTCGTTTACCGTACCCTTAAAAATATAAAAGAAGGAGATAACGAAGACAGCAATATCCTCTACCCGATTTACAACACGGAAGAAGATACCGATTTTGCCAGGAAACTATTGCGCAAAACAATAAACGAAAACCAGGACAATCTCCGGGTTGTAGATAAATTTATCCGTAACTGGGAAATCGAACGTATCTCCGATATGGATAAACTGATCATGGCCACAGCCATAGCTGAACTGAAACATTTCCCCTCTATACCGGTAAAAGTTACCCTGGACGAGTATATTGAAATTTCCAAGTCCTATAGTTCTCCTAAAAGCGGAGGATTTATAAACGGAATCCTGGATAAAGCCGTTGTAATGCTGAAAGAAGAAAACCAGATAAAAAAGAGCGGACGCGGATTAATGGGCGAATAAAAAATAAAGGGGATGCTGGCATCCCCTTTTTACTAAACTAAACTAAACTAATTCAAACTCCCTTTGTAATCACTACAATGGTCACAAGAGCAAAACCCGTAAAAGGAAATTCTACCCTTATCGGTAAAAATATATAATTAATATTTAATTTCCAAATAAATGCTACATTAATTCTGACAAGAATATCATTTCTATTTACCGGACTAATATTTAGAAACCATTTTTTCTTCCTTATAATCTGCAATATAAGCAACAGCCTCTACGACTTCGTCCACCACTTTATACAACCCCTTATAAGCAGAAGAAACAAAACTTTCCTCAAAGGCCTTGTTTATAAAATCAAAAAACAAATCATAAAAACCGTCGGTATTGATAAACACGATCGGTTTTTGATGCAGGCCCAGTTGTTTCAGGGTTATCACTTCGGTAATCTCCTCTAAAGTACCCCAACCGCCGGGCAAAGCGATAAAAGCATCAGCCGCTTTACGCATTAAATATTTGCGCTCCTTCATATCCGGGACGACGATAAGATCCGTCAGTTTTTCTGCTTTTACTCCCCGTTCCGCAATACAGCGGGGAATAATACCTTTAACGCCTCCTCCCTGCTCTAAAACAGCATCGGCAACTTCCCGCATCAATCCGCAGTTTGTTCCCCCATAAACCAGATTCCAGCCCCGTTGAGCCATTTCCTGTCCCAATTTCCGGGCTGCCTCCGCATAAACACCCTTCACCCGATTGGATGACGCACAAAATACAGCTATATTCATTCTTCCGTGATTTCAAATATATACATAAGAAAAAAGAGTGCCGCAGCACTCTTTTTCTTTATTAAGCATCGATAGTCGCATACGTGGCATTCTGTTCGATAAATTGCCGTCTGGGCGGTACATCGTCTCCCATCAGCATCGAGAATATCCGGTCTGCTTCTGCTGCATTTTCAATAGAAACCTGGCGCAGCGTACGGCCTTCAGGTGCCATTGTCGTCTCCCAAAGCTGTTCCGGGTTCATCTCTCCCAAACCTTTATAGCGCTGGATGTGCAAACTGCTTTCCTTACCACCGCCCCATTCCTGTATCAAACGGATACGTTCCTCCTCATTCCAGCAATAGCGGTGATCTTTGCCTTTCTTTACCAAATACAAAGGCGGCGTTGCAATATAAAGATACCCATGCTCAATAACCGATTTCATATGACGGAAAAACAAGGTCATAATCAACGTGGCAATGTGTGCACCGTCGACGTCAGCATCCGCCATAATAATGATCTTGTGGTAACGTATCTTTTCCAGATCAACTCCCATACTGTCTTCATCGGTCCCGGGTGTAATACCCAATGCCTTAAATATCATGACAATTTCGTCACTCTCATACACCCGGTGCCGCATAGCCTTTTCAACATTCAGAATCTTACCCCTCAAAGGCAATATCGCCTGAAACTGACGGTCACGTCCTTGTTTTGCCGATCCGCCTGCAGAGTCTCCCTCCACCAGGAATATTTCACAATTTGCAGGATTATTATCCGCACAATCCGCCAATTTTCCAGGCAAACCTGACCCTGAAAGCACAGATTTACGCTGTACCATATCCCGGGCTTTACGGGCCGCATGACGTGCCGTAGCCGCTAATATGACTTTATCGACAATAGACTTGGCATCTTTGGGGTGTTCTTCCAGGTAATTGGACAACGCCGTGCTGACAGCCTGAGCAACAGCAGTCCCGACTTCCGTATTCCCCAGCTTGGTTTTTGTCTGTCCTTCAAACTGAGGCTCCTGAACTTTTACCGAAACGACTGCCGTCAATCCCTCCCGGAAATCATCACCGTTAATATCAAATTTCAGCTTAGAAAGCATACCGGTGGTCTCTGCATAATTCTTCAACGTTTGGGTCAACCCTCTTCTGAAACCCGCCAGATGCGTTCCACCTTCTTTGGTATTGATATTATTTACGTAAGAAAAGACATTTTCCGTAAAAGAAGTATTGTAATGCATCGCAATCTCTACCGGAATTCCGTTTTTCTCCGTACAGATGTCGATTGTATTTTCGATCAGCTTTTCCCGGCTTCCATCAATAAATTCCACATATTCCCGCAACCCGAATTCCGAATAGAACACCTCGTGACGGGGCTCCTTTGTCTCCGGATCCAAATCTCTCTTATCCGTCAGTGAAAGGCGGATGCCTTTATTCAGATAAGCCAGTTCCCGCAAACGGGTAGACAACGTATCATATTTGTATTCCGTAACATAAAAGATAGAATCGTCCGGTTTAAAAGTAATGGTCGTTCCCGTTCTATCCGTATCCCCTATGATTTCAACATCCTTCAATGCCACTCCCCTACAAAATTCCTGCCGCCATATTTTACCTTCCCGGTATATTTCAGCCACTAATTTAACCGAAAGTGCATTTACGCAGGATACACCCACCCCATGCAAACCTCCGGACACCTTATAAGAATCCTTGTTGAATTTACCTCCGGCATGCAACACCGTCAATACAACTTCCAATGCCGATTTGTTTTCCTTAGCATGTCTGGCCGTCGGAATACCACGACCGTTATCCCGTACCGTTATAGAGTTATCTTCATTAATATAAACCTGAATGTGGGTACAGTATCCGGCCAATGCCTCGTCAATCGAGTTATCGACAACCTCATACACCAAATGATGCAAACCATCCGTGTTTACATCCCCGATATACATTGAAGGACGTTTTCTCACGGCTTCAAGGCCTTCCAACACCTGAATACTGTCCGCTGAATATTCTTCCGGTTCCAATTTCACTTTTTCTTCTTCGCTCATATATTTATAAGTTTATTTTCAAGGGATTTCACCGTTTTTTCCAAAACATGCAAATATAATCATTTTTCCCCGAAAAAACGAGGAGAAAGCCTACAAATTTACCTCCAGACAGACTAAAAATACATAAAAAACAGGGGATAAACCCCATTCGGATTTATCCCCCGTATTATACCATTAAGAAAAATCAAAACAAGCTGATCGTACAGGTAACTCCGGCCATCACAATGGCAACCATGCTCATCAATTTGATTAAAATATTCAAGCTGGGGCCGGAAGTATCCTTAAACGGATCTCCGACAGTATCTCCGATTACCGTCGCCTTGTGACAATCAGAACCTTTTCCGCCCAAATGCCCTTCTTCCACGTATTTCTTGGCATTATCCCAGGCTCCCCCGGAATTAGCCATAAAAATAGCCAGTACAAAACCGGAACCCAAACCGCCAGCCAATACCCCCATCACACCTGCTACGCCGAATATCAATCCGACAAGAATCGGAATAATAATAGCCAGCAAAGAAGGGAAAAGCATTTCACGTTGAGCCCCCTTGGTCGAAATTTCAACACAACGGGCATAATCAGGTTCTGCTTTACCTTCCATGATTCCTTTAATTTCACGGAACTGACGGCGCACCTCATTCACCATTTTTTGGGCAGCACGTCCGACAGCATTCATGGTTAACCCACAGAACAGAAAAGCCATCATAGAACCGATAAAAATACCCGCCAATACTTTCGGATTCATCAGGTTTACATCGTAATAGGTCATGATATCCTTCAATGTAGCCGAAGCCGTATTGACAATATCTCCACCCACATCGATCGTAACCTCACCCAGGCGGATCAGTCCGATTTTTATCTCTTCAATATAAGAAGCCAAAAGAGCCAACCCCGTCAATGCCGCGGAACCGATAGCAAAACCTTTTCCGGTTGCAGCCGTAGTATTCCCCAAAGCGTCCAAAGCATCCGTACGTTTACGTACTTCTTCGCCCAATTCGCTCATCTCGGCATTACCGCCGGCATTATCAGCAATCGGACCGTAAGCATCCGTTGCCAGGGTTATCCCCAAAGTCGAAAGCATTCCGACAGCAGCGATTCCGACACCGTACAACCCCATGGCCATATTACTCATATCGAACTCCGCAGCAAACAAATAAGCCACAATGATACCGACAACGATGGTTATAACCGGAATAGCCGTCGAGATCATACCGGTTCCGATACCTTTTATAATAACTGTCGCCGGTCCGGTTTCAGAACTCCTGGCAATATCCTGTGTCGGCTTATAAGCATGGGAGGTATAATGCTCCGTAGCTTTCCCGATCACAATACCGGTCAGTAAGCCGATGATCACAGAACCGCAAATCCAATAACTCAAACCGAGTAAATAAATGACCAGAAAACTGGCTCCTACGATAAGTATGGAACTCGTATTGATTCCTCTGTCCAATGCCCGTAACAACTGTAACTGAGAAGCACCTTCCTTGGTCTTAACCATAAATATACCCAATAAGGAAAGGATAACCCCGAAAGCAGCGATCAGCATCGGCGCCAGAATCGCATTAAACTGCATTTCCGGTACAGATATATAGGCAGCAGCACCCAATGCGGCCGTAGCCAGTACAGAACCGCAATACGATTCGTAAAGATCGGCCCCCATACCGGCAACATCACCCACATTATCTCCTACATTATCGGCAATTGTAGCCGGATTACGGGGATCGTCTTCCGGAATACCGGCTTCCACCTTCCCGACCAAATCCGCCCCGACATCCGCAGCTTTGGTAAAAATACCGCCACCTACCCTGGCAAACAATGCCTGGGTAGAAGCACCCATACCAAACGTCAGCATCGTCGTCGTAATCATAATCGCCTTATGACTGGAACTGGGATCATCCACAAAATAATCCAGCACCAACCACCACAAAGAAATATCCAGCAAGGCCAGACCGACAACCACCAATCCCATTACGGCTCCGGAACGGAAAGCCACTTTCAAACCGTCATTCATGCTACGGCGGGCAGCATTGGCAGTACGGGCAGAAGCATAAGTGGCCGTTTTCATACCGATAAAGCCTGCCAAACCGGAAAAGAAACCACCGGTCAGAAAAGCAAACCATACCCATTCATTTTGTAAACCAGGGCCATAGGCCATCCAGGCAAAAAAGATACACAGTATCAGAAAAACAAATCCGACAATCTTATATTGTTGTCTGAGATAAGCCATTGCTCCCTTACGTACATGGGAAGCAATACGCTTCATCGTATCCGTTCCTTCCGATTCTTTCATCATTCCCCGGAAAAACATCCAGGCAAAAAGCAAAGCAATCAACGAACAGACCGGAACAATCCAAAATAAACTATTCAGCATGATTTATTTATTTTATCGTCCATACTAAATCATTCAGCCGGTGTCCCCATTGCAACACTCTTACTACGCTCTACCGATTGCAATGCCAGGTAATGATCTCCGAACTTCTGTAAATTCTCCATTTCTGTATCATACTGATCCTGATGAACTTCTTCCTCGGCTGTCAGTGTCTCAAATAATTTTTTAGATACAGAATCCGCATTGGCAGCACATTCATTGGCCCATTTATTGTAATCTTCCACCGATTGCATTTCCATGCTTACAGCCAGTTTCAGCATCTCCCGGGCATCATGTATTTTCTGAACCTCTCCGGCAACCTTCATGTCCACTTCCCCTTTCAAAAAAAGAATTCTTTCAGAAAGTTGCTCAACATGCATCATTTCCTGAATTGCCGTACGGCGGAAAAGCCCTGAAAGCAAATCATACCCCAAATCATCACATACAAAATGAAAATACATATACTGGTGAACGGCCAATAACTCGTCATTCACTGCTCTGTTTAGCAATTCGATACTTTTTTCTCTGTTACTCATGATTGAATTATTTAAATTAAACTTTTAGTTAAGAATCATTGTTACAAATATAATTTAATCCTTAAATATAACAAAGAAATGTAAGAGAATGTACGTATCTAAAATTTCTTATCTGCTCTGCGAATAGAGTATATTTCCCCGCTGTTCAATAACCCATACCCCGTCTTTTATCCTTACGTTATACGTATCGTCATCTTCCTGATTCCAGGCATAACCTCCGGCCGGCAATTCCCTTCTGTCCAATACCGGATGATTTTCCTGATCCGGAACAAAAACCTCCGCTTTTAACGAATCCGCAGAAAACACTACATAAGCAGCCAAAGCCGAAGCCGTATCCTGTACCGACTGAAATTGAATACCATCTTCAAACAAGCGGATACATTTTGCCTGTACTTCCGACCAGGTATAACCCGCAGCCGCGTTACAGCCATGCTCGTCTTTGGCAACACCAACCTGCTCACCTTTTACCAAAGGCCCGAATACCATTTGTACTTTCCCGGTTGAATCTTTTAATTGTAATTCATTATTCTGAATAGAATAACCAGCAACTTTTTTCAGCCCGAGCAAAAAATGATCCTCCACAGGCATATCCGGACAGTACATCATCGTCACACCTCCCGGGTGAATCGTAAGTTTATTGCCTTTTCCTGTCTCATAAGTCGCAAAAAAACGGTTACAACCCGCAAATCCGAATATCGTAGCGGTATCCGTAAATTGCAGGGAAGGCATTCTTTCCGGTTTATCCGTAAGTCCCTCCATTTGCTTCAATTCCCACTCCTGAGAAGTCAACAAAGCCTTTTCGTTACTTTTACATGCAACGGCCAATACCAATATGGCCAACAACATAAATTGAATTTTTTTCATTTTCCCATTATTTTATTAAACAAAATCTTATCGTCATAAAACCTCGCCCGTCAAATCATAATCGTAAGCTCCGGTTATTTTTACATCATAAAACTCTCCTATCTTCAATAACTTATCCGAATGTATCAAAACTTCAGGATCAACTTCAGGCGAATCGTATTCCGTACGTCCGATATAATAATCCTCCTCCTTCCGGTCGATCAATACCCGCATTGTCTTCCCGATCATTGAATCATTTACTTCCCGGGAGATTTCCCGTTGAATCTCCATGATTTTTTCTGTTCTACGTTTTTTAACCTTCAGAGGTACATCATCCTTATAATATTTGTCACAATACGTATCTTCTTCATGAGAATAAGCAAACACCCCCAAGCGCTCGAATTTCATTTCCCGGACGAAGGCACACAACTCCTCAAAATCTTTTTCCGTTTCTCCGGGATGCCCTGCCATAAGCGTCGTCCGTAAAAAAATACCCGGAACTTCTTTTCGTATCTTATCAACCAGTGATATGGTTTGTTCTTTAGTCACACCTCTTCGCATAGTTTGCAGCATAGAGTCACTGCAATGCTGCAAGGCGATATCGAGGTAATTACACACATTCTCCCGCTCCCGCATAACTTTCAATATTTCCACGGGAAAACCGGCCGGATAGGCATAATGTAACTTGATCCAGACCACCCCCTCTATATCGGCCATCCAGCTGATCAGTTCCGCCAATTTATTTTCACCGTACAGGTCGGTACCATAATAAGTCAGGTCTTGCGCCATAACCAATAACTCCTTCACCCCATTCTTTACCAGATTACGGCACTCCTCCAATATCTCCTCCATTTCCCGGGATTGATATTTTCCGGTCATAATCGGAATGGCACAATAGGAACACGTCCGGTTACACCCTTCTGCTATCTTCAAATAAGCATAATGGGAAGGAGTCGTCAGTAAACGCTGATTACGGATCGTTTCATCGTATGAATTACCTAAATAATTCAATATGCCTTTCCAGTCAAACTTACCGAAATAGGCATCTACCTCCGGAATTTCCACTTCAAGTTCAGACTTGTAACGTTGTGACAAACATCCCATTACCAATATCCGATCAACTTCCCCATCCGTCTTACGTCTGACCTGTTCCAATATTGTATTCACAGACTCCTCCTTGGCATCGCCGATAAAACCGCAAGTATTGATAATGACAATATCCGCTTCTTCTTTTTCCGCATCTACCGCTACCTCATATCCGGCTTTTACCAATTGTTTGAGTAACAATTCTGTATCTACCAGATTTTTCGAACATCCCAAACTGATTATATTTACTTTCTTCATATACAAATTCCTTAATTCTGCTTTACAATTTTTGGTGTGCAAAGGTATAAAAAAACGCTATCTTTGTGCAATATTTAAAGGAATGAACAACGAAAGGAAACTACAATGGTTACCGACTTCTGCTAAAGAAGTACAGGAACGTGGCTGGGACACACTGGATGTCATCTTATTTTCCGGAGATGCCTATGTCGATCATCCTTCCTTCGGTATTGCCGTTATCGGAAGACTTTTAGAATCTTTAGGCTTAAAGGTAGCGATCGTCCCCCAACCCAATTGGCGTGATGATCTCCGTGATTTCAAAAAACTGGGACGTCCCAATCTTTTCTTCGGTATAAGTGCCGGTAGTATGGATTCAATGGTAAACCATTATACCGCCGCTAAAAGGCTAAGGTCTGACGACGCATATACTCCCGGAGGAAAATCCGGATTCCGTCCCGATATGCCTACAATCGTCTATACCCGGATACTGAAACAACTTTATCCGGACATACCTGTAATCATCGGCGGAATAGAAGCTTCGTTACGGCGGTTGACACATTACGACTATTGGCAGGATCGCCTGCGTCCGTCCATCCTGACCGAAAGCGGTGCCGACATGCTGATCTACGGCATGGGAGAAAAACCGCTTACAGAACTGTGCAGACTATTAAAAAAAGGAGTTCCTTTTGCCGGTTTAACCAATGTTCCGCAAACCTGTATACAAAGACCGCAACATGAATCCTGTGCCGGAAATAAAAAATGGCAAACGATCCGCCTGTTTTCACACGAAGAATGCCTGAAAAATCCGATAAATCACGCCCGTAATTTCCGCCACATCGAAGAGGAATCCAATAGTCTGGAAGCTGCCCGGCTCATACAAGCTTACGAAGACGTTCAAATCATCGTCAATCCGCCTTATCCTCCCATGAGTACATCTGAAATCGATGCTATATATGCCTTACCTTTCACCCGCCTCCCACACCCACGTTACAAAGGGAAAGAAATTCCGGCTTACAATATGATCCGGCATTCCGTGACTCTTCACCGGGGATGCTTCGGAGGTTGCGCCTTCTGTACGATATCTGCCCATCAGGGGAAATTCATTTCTTCCCGTTCCGAAGAGTCCATACGACAGGAACTGGAAGAAATTACCCGTATGCCCGACTTCCGGGGGACAGTAACCGACCTGGGCGGCCCCTCCGCCAATATGTACGGAATGCAAGGCCAAAACAAAACTCTATGTGCTGCTTGTAAACGCGCTTCCTGTGCTTTCCCGACCGTATGTAAAAACCTGAACACAGATCACGGCCCCCTTTTAAAAATATATACCATAGCCCGGCAACAGCCCAAAATCAAACATGCATTCGTCGGCTCCGGCATCCGCTACGACCTTTGCCTGCACGATTCCGGAAATAAAAACATCAACCGGACCAATGAAGAATATTTACAAACCGTCATCCGTCATCACGTATCCGGACACTTTAAAGTAGCACCGGAACATGCAACCGATAATGTCTTGAAAATAATGCGGAAACCTTCATTCAAACTATTCTATGAACTGAAGGAAAAATTCGATGCGATAAACAGCCGGAATGAACAGAAACAACAAATAATCCCCTACTTTATATCCTCCCATCCGGGATGTCACCTGGAAGATATGGCTGAATTGGCTATTCTTACCCGTGAATTGAATTTCCGGTTGGAACAGGTGCAGGATTTTACCCCGACACCCATGACATTGGCAACCACGATTTTCTATACCGGATACCATCCCTATTCGCTGCAAAAAATCGCATCCCCAAAATCAGAATCGGAAAAAAAACAACAAAATATGTTCTTTTTCTGGTATAAAAGAGAGTTTCGGGAAAAAATTATCGCTACCTTAAAAAGAATTAAACGTCCGGATCTTATAAAAAAAATATATAACAGATAATAAAAACCAATACAAAACTTTAATATTTCGATACGAATAACTAATTTTGGGTCTAATAAACCAAGATGTAATATAGAGAGATGAATATTAGATATGGATTGATTATCACGGTAGTGGTTTTATTGGCTTCCTGTAACAGCAAAGTTACCCAAACCAATAAAAACGGATTGAATTACATCAAACAAGGCTTGTACGATCAGGCCATCGTCGAGTTCAACAATGCGATTATAACGGATAATGAATGGTTACCGGCCTATTACAACCGGGCAATTTGCTATGCCAATACCAAACGTTACAAAGAAGCTCTGAACGATTTCAATTACATTCTCGCCAATTGCCCGGATCATGCTGAATCTTATTTTAACCGGGGGGTTGTGTATGAGAATATCGGCATATACAACAGTGCCATTAAAGATTACTCGCAAACGATCAACTTACGTCCGGACTTTATCACAGCCTATCATTACCGGGGAATTGCCCGGTTTTATATGAAAGATTACGAAGGAGCCCTGGCCGACTACAACAAAGCAATGGAACTCGGGCTGGCCGAAACCGGACTTTATTTCAACCGGGGAATAATCATGCAAATACAAGGCAACCTTGATGCTGCGATTAAAGATTATACAGAAGCCATCAACATCGATCCTTCCAATGCAAAATCCTATTACAACCGGGGAATTGCCAAGTTGGCTCAGGAACGGTCTGACGAAGCTTTGAAAGATCTTGAGATAGCATCCCGGCTGGGTTTTGCCAAAGCTAATGATGCAATCAACACTTACTTCAGATATTAAACTGTAAGGCAAACATCCGGCTGAGTATTTATCAACATTCAATCATTTCCATCCTATTTAGATTATTCGTAAAAATGAAAAATCTTTTTATTCTATTCTTATTTTGTGGAGTTTTCCAACTCACGACAGTGCATGCACAGGGATATAACATCCGAATCAACGTCAACAGTATGGCAGGTAAAAATGTAATACTCGCCAACTACTTTGAAGGTAAAGTATATGCCTGTGATACGGCAAAACTGGACAACCAGGGAAATGGCTTTTTCCGTAACAATCAGAAAAAACTGGCAAGGGGAATGTATATCCTGCTGTTTTCTCCCAGTAACTATTTCGATCTGATCATCGGAGACAATCAGCATTTTTCGATAAAAACCGATACGACCAACTATCTGCAAACCATGAAATTCGAAGGTTCTCCCGAAAATACAGCTTTTCTGGACTTTCAGAAATTCATGACCTCTCAAAATCAGAAAATGCAGGTATTGAGAAATGAATTTGAAAAAAATCCGGATAAAGGAAAAGAAGAAATCAGAAAAGCCTATACCGATAAATTCAATCTGGCCGACCACGAAGTCCGCAAATATGTTGCCGATCTGAGTAAAAAATACCCGGGTTCGGCATTAGCAACCTTCGTAAACTTTACACTCAGTCCGGAAACACCCGATTTTTCAGCACAGGTACCCGAAGGTACAAAAGACCGGGATATGGAAATCCGCCGCCGGGCATTCTACTACACCAAAGCACATTTCTGGGACAATACAAATCTTACAGACAGCATGCTGATCCGGACTCCGGTATTCAAAAACAAACTGGACGACTATTTTCAAAATTGGGTAGTCGTACATCCGGACTCTCTGTACCGTGCCTGTGTAGGTGTCATCGAAAAGGCCAAACCCTGTAAGGTAATGTTCCGTTACCTGCTGAACTACTGCATCGTATACACCTTCGATAATAAAATCATGGGAATGGACGAAGCCTTTGTAAAATTAGGTGAACATTATTATATGAGCGGACAAGTGGATTGGCTCGACAAAGAGCAATTGAAAAAAATCACGGATGAAGTCATTAAAAGACAATATAACTTAATCGGTCAGAAAGCCCTGGATTTAAAATTGCCGACTTTAGAAGGCGGATGGGTAAGTTTGCTTGAAACCAAAGCTCCTTATACCCTGCTTCTATTCTGGGAACCCAATTGCGGACATTGCAAAAAACAGGTTCCTTTGGCCAAAAAAGAAATATATGACCGGTTCAGCCCGTATGGATTAAAAGTATTTGCCGTCAATACGCATACCGATAAGAAGCAATGGGAAGAATTTATAGAGAAAAACGAGCTTTTTGATTTTATCAATTGCTGGGATCCGAACAAACAATCCAATTACTGGACAATCTACAACGTATTCTCAACCCCGGTCATGTACATTCTCGATAAAGACAAAAAAATCATAGCCAAAAACCTGGCTGTCGAACAAATGGTCGACCTGCTCAAAAACGAATACAAAAAACAGGGCATCGAGATAAAAAACTAAACCGAAGAATTGTAAAATTTTAGATTGTAAATCGTCCGCTGATTCCGCAAATATATGAATTTCAAATTTGGAAACCCTGGCGGATCAAATTTACAATCTAAAATCCCTTACAAATATTACGACTTATCTTAATCGTAAATCTGAAATCATAAAGCGTAAATCATATCTACAGGCTTTTAATAAAAAGCGTAATCCCGTCAAACACCATTTGCAAACCGATCGTAGCCACAATCAATCCGATAATACGGATCAAGGGATTCATAAAATTATACCTGATTAAAAAATTTCCGATACGGCGGGCTTGCAACATGCAGAACAAATTAACCCCCAAAGCCAATAAAATGGCAACAATCGTTATTTCCCGCCCGTATTGCACCGGGAAAGTCACGGCTGCCGTAATCGTAGCCGGTCCGGCAATCATCGGAATGGCAATAGGTACCGTCGTCAAATCGGCAATCTTGATATGCTCGTCCACCTTAAGAAAAAATCCCTTCAACAATCCCGAAAGGCCGTTGTATATCAATACAGCACCGCACGTAATCTGAAAAGAATACAATTCGACCCGGAAAACATAAGAAAAAGTAATCTCTCCCAAAAAAAGAAAAAAAATAAGAATAATCGCCGCAGTAACGGTAGATTTTATGGAGATATAACGTAACTCACCCGATGTAAACCGTTCCTGTAAAGACGTAACTATCAAAATCTTTTGCAAAGGATTTACCAGTGCCAACAAAGCTACACAGCATCCCAGGATAATCTTTAGGTTCATAGCGGATATTTTTACTCTATCTTCTCACAAAATTAGCCGTTTTTTACGAGATAAACATTAAAACAAGTCAAAAAGTCGAAAGCAACAAAATAGCCCCGGAAACGTTACACATTTAAAACCATAAATCGCTATGAATACAATGGAAAACGATATCACAGCCATTCCCCGTATCGGAGATGATGCTCCGGCATTTAAAGCCATAACGACCGAGGGTGAAATTAATTTTCCCGACGACTTTCAGGGAAGATGGATCATTTTATTCAGTCATCCGGCAGATTTTACGCCTGTATGCACGACTGAATTTATTACTTTCGGAAATATGACGGCAGAATTTGAAAAAATGAACTGTCAGTTGGTCGGACTTTCAATCGACGGCGTATCCAGCCACATAGCCTGGCTACGGACAATAGAAGAAAAAATCAATTATAAAGGAATGAAAAACGTTAAAATTCATTTCCCCGTAATCGACGATGTAGGCATGAAAATAGCCAAGACCTATGGCATGTTACATCCGGGAGAAAGCAATACCAAAGCTGTACGGGCCGTTTTTTTCATCGATCCCGAAGGCATCATCCGGACGATTCTGTACTATCCGATGGCATTGGGACGCAACTTCGACGAAATGAAACGCATCCTGATCGGTTTACAAACCATCGACCGTTTTAAAGTAGCCTTACCGGCAGACTGGAAGCCGGGAGACGATGTTATAACAACATCTCCGGGAACAATGGAAAAGGCCGAACAACGAGCCAACGAAGAGGAAGCAGGTATGAAATGTTACGATTGGTTTCTCTGTACCAAGCCGCTTCCACTGGAAAAAATAGAGAAAAATATCCGGAGATAACCGGTATTTCCTATGTTTCTTTAAATAACCGATATACAAACAAAAGCCCGTTAACCGATCTCGTAAACGGGCTTTTCTCATACGGTTGTCCGGATGTCATTTTCACACAGTATCAATCTGCCAAAGCATTGTTTTCACAACAGCCGTCGCAATGTTCACCGACAGTCTCAAACTCCAGCGTAGCATGAGCAATCCCGGAATTTCCCAAACGATGCTTTAAAGTGCATTTTAAATCCTCCATCTGCCGGATGTCCTCCACGACAATATGAGCTGTCAAGGCCGTTTCCGTCGTACTCAAGGCCCAGATATGCATGTGATGACATTCCTTCACCCCCGGCGTCGATACGATAACTTTTTCAATTGTCTTGTAATCCGTATTTGCCGGAACTCCGTCCATAGAAAGCCGTAAACTATCGCGCAGCAATCCCCAGGTAGAATAAACGATAATAACAGCAATACCGATACCGATCAAAGGGTCTATCACATAATAACCCGTATATTGAATAATGATGCCCGAAACCATAACGCCGACTGAAACCAAAGCATCTGCAACCATATGCAAATAAGCGCCTTTCACATTCAAATCCTTTTCCTTATCCTTCAGGAACAACCAGGCCGTAACAGCATTTATCAATACACCGACACCGGCTACCCAGGCCACAGCATCTCCTTCCACCGGACGGGGCTGGAATAATTTATTGATACTCTCTCCGACAATAAAACCGACAGCTACCAGCAATATAACTGCATTCAACAAAGAAACCAATACCGTACTTTTCTTGTAACCGTATGTATATCTGGGAGTCGCCTGTACCTTGGCCAGACGAAAAGCCAGCATAGCCAGCAACAAACTGGCCACATCCCCAAGATTATGACCGGCATCCGAAATCAATCCCAAAGAATCGAACCAGAAACCTGCAGTAAATTCAATGACGACAAAACCTGCATTTAAGACAATTCCGATAATAAATGCCTTATTCAACGAAGTGATCTCATACGAATGATCATGATGATGATGCTCAGACATAACGACAAAATTTCCGTATTCTATAAATAATCTCTTCCAAATCCTCCCCATATATCCAACCCCTCCGTTCATCCAACCCTAAATCCCGTCTCCTCATATCCCCAATCAAAAATCGTAAATCGTAAATCATAAATCAAAACCAACCCTACCTACCTCAACATCTCACTACAAAAAAAAATCCAAAATCCAGCTACCCTATACTCCCCAATCAAAAATCGTAAATCTAAAATCGTAAATCAAAATCCCCCTTCCCTCGTCTACTGAATTCACAACCGCAATATTGCTGATTGTAAAAACCGTTTTCTGCCAGTAAAATCCGGCGGCGTTCGGATAATCCCTCTTTGCGCCAGTTTTTCTCCCAAAAGGTAATCCCTTCAAATTGCCCGGCAGCCCAATGTCCGGCCTCCGCAATTTGTTCCAGATTCTTCCAACGGGAAGAAGCCAGTGTCGTTGCAAAACGGTCGAACCCCTTCTCCTGCGCCATACGGGCAGTTGCCAGCAGACGCATTTTAAAACACACAAAGCAACGTTTTCCCCGTTCAGGCTCCCTTTCCAATCCGCTGACCAGTTCCAACCATCCCGCATGATCGTAATCCCCGTCTATAATCTCCAACCCCAAAGCCCGGGCATAACGGCTGCATTCCTCCTTCCGGATATCATACTCCGTCCGTGGAAAAATATTCGGATTAAAATAATACAATGTCGGACAAAACCCGTTTGCCGTCAACCATTCGATAATCGCTGCGGAACAAGGAGCACAACAAGTATGTAGCAACAATTTCTGCATATCACATCAGGTTAAATAACGACTTCCCTTCGTACTTGCCTGCAAGGGATAGACTAAAATAAAACTGTTTGCCTGAAAATATTTATTGAGATAACCCGGGATCCGGTTCATCCCCGGATTATAAGAAATCCGGTCATGACGGCTCATAACCACCCAAAGCATATCATCCGGCCTCACATCCCGGAAGACAATCAGAAAATCATCCCAATCTCCAAACTCCTTATACTCCGCTTGTACTTGCTTGGGTAGAACACCTTTCAATTGTTCCAAAGTCTGAAACGTTCCGTAAAAAACAACTCTGGCCCCCGTATTCTGCACCAGATTTCCGGTCCGGTTTGCCCATTGAGTAAAACCGATTTCCTTCTCTGCCTGTTCGGGAATAACCACCAGATGCCGCTTCATGGTTGAAAGTGGCTGGACAGATTTATAAATTAAAGTCGTGACATCGCTGTGATTTAAAATATCTTCTGTGATACGCCCCAAAAAAGAAGTCGAGATTCCTTTTTCTTTGTGCAAACCCAGCACCAGATCGGTGATACTGTGTTCCAATATCACACTCAATACTGCATTCGGTACATTCAGATCATAGCGTAATAGTTCCTGCAAATGCGTATCCGTTGCCGCAGCCGTCAAAGCTGCATTTTCCAATAACCTTTTTGCCTGTTTTACACTTCCTTCCTCCGTCGATTGATTATCCAACACCTTCAAGGCATACAAAAAACGCATGTTCTTCGGCGATTTCACCGCCAGACTCAAATTTACCAACTCCTCGGCGGTTTCCTCATTGCTGACCGGAATCAATATCCGCTCCTTATGCTCTTCAACCTGGCGTTTCTCCTCAGAAATCTGCGCCACAGCCAAATTGTGAGCACCCCGCTGCGCCGAAAAAGAAGCCATCGTACACGTTACCAAAATCATCAATATCGTACCGTTCAACACACTTTCGTTCAATAAGCGTATCGGTTCTCCCTCCGGAGTCTGCCCCAGAATAACGTTATACCCGACCATCACGGCTGCCAGAGTCGCTGCCGCCTGCGCATTACTCAAACCGAAAATGACCCGCCTTTGGTCCACCGACATACGAAAGGTCTTCTGTGTCAGCCAGGCAGCAGCATATTTTGCCGCCGTTGCAATGATAATCATTACAATGCCGACCTTGATCGTCTCAAAACTAGTGAAAAACACCCGGTAATTGATCAACATGCCGACTCCGATCAAAAAAAACGGAATAAAAATAGAATTCCCGATAAATTCCACCCGGTGCATCAACGGAGAAGAATGTGGAATCAGCCGATTCAAAGCCAAACCGGCCAAAAACGAACCGATAATCGCTTCCATTCCGGCCAACTGCGCCAGATAGGCACCCAGAAATACCATGACCAATACAAAAATATATTGAGAGATACTATCCTGTACCCGTTTGAAAAACCAACGCCCGATCAAAGGAAAAACAATAACGACAAACAAAGCGAATACAATCACGGATACGGATAACCGGGTCCAGAAATAATCTCCCGTCTGTCCGGTAGCCATTCCTACAATAACGGTCAACACCAACAAAGCCAAAGTATCGGTGATCATCGTTCCCCCCACGGTAATACTTACGGATTTATCCTTCGTAATGCCCAGCCGGCTGATAATCGGATAGGCAATCAGCGTATGGGAAGCAAACATACTTGCCAGCAAAATAGAGGTTTCCATTGAAAAATTCAGGACATAATAGCCTGCGACAATCCCTAAACCCATCGGAATCAAAAAAGTATACATACCGAAAACCAGGCTCTTCCCGCTATTCCGTTTAAAATCACCCATATCGATCTCCAAACCGGCCAAAAACATAATATATAACAAACCCGCCGTTCCCGATAAAATGATGCTGCTATCCCGCAGCACCAAATTTAAACCGTAAGGTCCGATAATTGCCCCGGCAATAATTAAACCCAGCAAATGAGGTACCTTCAATTTATTCAGCAGTAAAGGAGCCGACAAAATAATAATCAGGATCAACAAAAATTTCAATACCGGATCTGTCAGCGGCAATGAATGGGATATCGATAACAATAACATAACTCTTGTATTACAATTACACAAATTTAAGAAAATAGCAGGAGTTTCGGAACGGAAATCTCTGTCATTAATTTATTTTATTTTTGTTTGAGGATTTACGATTCCGGTTCAACCGGACCGCTTATCAACTATTCCAATTTAAAATGACTTTACATACACAAAGCATACCTAAAAACAAAAAACCTTTCCAACACAGCTATTTTACCTCTATTCTCCCGTCCGTATAAGGTGTTATACGTCCTTTCATCTGTATATAGTCTGCCAATACATCAGAAAGTAAGCGGGATGTATTTTCACGGTAGGTTATATTTCCAAGTCCGGCCTCATATCCGTCCTTACCTGCTGCCACATAATCACAGGTTGCCATATAATAAATCATTGTATCCACCACCGGTTTTCCCCCGATTGATAACGCCTTTACCTGTCGGGCTTGCCGGTCATATACCACATGAACATCCCCGGAAACTTGAGCAAAAGCACCGTTTCCCGGGGTAACGGAAGCAATAAAGGTAAACAGGCGCCGTACATCCGCTCCGCTCATTCCGATCACCTCCAGCACATTGGCAAACGGCAATACGGACAAAACCTCTTCCCGGGTAATCCCTCCGGCAGGTAATCCGGCACGTATACCTCCTGAATTTACCAAACCGAAATCAGCTTTCAGATGCAACCCTTCCGTAGCTTTCCATTTCAAGGCATCAGCGACCAAATTTCCGAGACTACTCTCCCGATAGCGGGCCACATTTTCATCCCGCTCATACAAAGCGAATTCTTTTGTTGCTAAGCCGACAACCGTTTGCAAATCTGAATGAGCAACCTCTATATAAGGCTCCAATTGCCGCCATAACATTGTATCCGGAGCATACCCTTTTATAGGTACCGGTTTCCAATCGAATCCTGTCAGCCGGTGCCCTTTTACCCGAAGTTTTCCCATTCCGACGTAACGTCCGCTCTGATTCGCAGTCACGATCCAGGTACGATTAACCCATTCCGGTTTTTCAATATACGAATGCGAATGCCCGTCTACCAAGATATCGATACCGTCTACCTGAGAAGCCAGCTTCCGGGAAGTTACATAATCCGGAGTTGTTTCTGTAAATCCCAAATGTACCAAACCGATCACGACATCCGCTCCTTGCCCCCTCAACACCTTCACCATCCGGGCTGCAGTATGAATTTCCTCTTCAAAATCCAGCTTATCGGCACAAACACTGATATGACGTGTATGAACAGTTGTAATACCGAATACACCGACTTTTATTCCGCCGATTTCTTTAATCAAATATTCCTGACCTAAAATCTTTCCTTTTTGCCGGATATTCGAAACCACAAAAGGGAAATCAGCCCATTCCATTTGTTTAAGCAACACCTCCAAAGGTTTGTCGAACTCGTGATTACCGACCGTCACGGCATCATATCCCATATAATTATAGGCTGCAATATCCGGATGAGCGTCTGCCATATTCGAAGCTGCCTGCCCTGTATTGAAATCACCGGCGTCCACTAATAACACATGCTTATTCTTCTCCCGGGTTTCCCGGATAAAAGTAGCCCGCTCAGCCATTCCGCCCATACTATCGACAGGCACAATACTACCATGGCTGTCATTGGTATGCAGCAAGATCAGTTCTCTTTCCTTTCCCGGTTCATCGCAGGAATATACAACAACTGCCAACGATAAAACAGCAATCCATACCAACACCCTAAAACGTGCAAAAAACATCATTAATTTTATTTTTTAGAGACTTAACAAACTTTTTGAGGAAAAACAAAATTACACAGATTTTACACCAAACAAAAACCCCGGGACAAAATGATATGCCCCCAAAAAGTTGG
>NZ_DOED01000014.1:0-174570 GCF_003524185.1 Culturomica sp. | reverse complement strand
CTACTGAGCTAGCGAATCAGTCTATTTGCCTAATTGCGGGTGCAAATTTAGACAGATTTCCGAAGAATGCAAATAATACGTTCGTTTTTTATAAGATATTTTATGAGGATAAATTACAATTTACTCATAATCTGAATCCTATATCCAACCATTTTTTACGGTTTTGCTCATGAAAGTGTTTGCTCTTTCCTGAAAATGTCGTAACTTATATTCCGAAACTTCTAAATTCCGGTGTGATGTTACTTTATTACTATGAAAAAAAGGGGTTACTGGTGTTGTTGCTGCTTATCGTCGCTTTTATCGTCATTCCCCGCCAGATCAAACACAAAAAAACGGATGCCTTTTTGCTTCAAACTCCCCATTCGATAGCAGATTCTATCCGGATGACCTTCCCTGCAGAGCAAGAACCGATTGAACTGAATAGTGCCGATAGCACAACGTTGGTAGAAATCCGGGGTATCGGCCCTTATTACGCCGCCAAAATCATCCGCTATCGGGAACGGCTCGGCGGATATTACCGGACCGAACAATTGAAAGAGCTCCGGATGACCTACTTTAATGTCGATTCCTCCGCACACCTGTTTACTGTAAATCCCGGGCTTATCCGTAAAAAGGACTTAAATACACTGACATTCAAAGAAGTATTGAGACATCCGTATCTCGAATACGAAGATGTCAAGCTTATTTTCAATGCCAAAAACAAATACAAAAAAATAAGTATGGACACTTTGGAAAAAAGAAAAATACTACCCGTATATAAACTAAAAAAAATAAAACCTTATTTCATGTAATTTCTTATCTTTGTCCGAAGTCCGTATAAAACGTATTGAAAATCTTCAACGCTATGAAAAAAATCCTTATTATTTTCTCTGTCATCATCGGTATTTTTATTGTATTTTTATTACTGCTTCCCCTTTTCTTGCAAGGCAATATTTCAGAAATTATAGAAAAACAATCGGCAAAATACCTGAATGCAGAATTGCAAATCGAGGACATGCGTTTGAGTATGTTCAAAAGCTTTCCCGATTTGAATGTCCGGGTAAAAAATATCGTTCTATGCGGCAAAGGGGAATTTGAAGGCGATACGGTAGCGGCCATCAATACGTTCAATGCTTCTGTAAATGTAATGTCGCTCATAAAAGGCGAAGAAATTATCGTTAAAAAGATATACCTGAAAGATGCCCGGCTGAATCCGGAAATCGGGACATCCGGACAAAATAACTGGGACATTCTGATCCGTAAGACCACCGACACAACCGGTATAAAGAAAGCAGAATCTCCCAAAGAAAAGAAAGGCAAAAACGAAATACTTCATTTCAACGACATTCAAATCGAAAACCTTTCACTGAATTACACCGATATTCCGGGCGCGATACAAACGACTGTCGGACAATTGAATCTCAACCTGTCCGGAAATTTGAGTGCTGCCGAAACAATTTTAAAAATCGATTTACAAGTCAAGGATATTTTCTTCCGGCAGCAAAATACGGTATGGATCAGTCATTCCGATTTGCAATGGCAGGCTGAATTGGCTGCCGCATTGCAAGAACGGTCTTTCGACATCCAAAAGAATACGCTTGTTCTCAATGACCTCCGTCTGGATTTAAACGGTAAGGTAGCCCAGGCCGGAGACAAAACTCTGCTCGACTTACGTTTGAATACGCCGGACACCCGTTTTGAAAGCTTATTGGCGTTACTTCCCAAGACATATAAAGAGCAATTGTCAAAACTACAGACCAGCGGCAATTTCACCTTCGAACTGACCGCCAAAGGTGAATATTATAAAGATCATCTCCCGGCATTCGATCTGCATTTCAATATCGACAATGCCCGTGCCAAATATGAAGACTTACCGGAAGCGATAGAAAACATCAATATGGCACTGAATGTAAAAAATCCGGGAGGTCCTTCCGACTCTACGGATATCGATCTCCAAAAACTTTCTTTCACCCTCGGAGGCAATCCGTTTGACGTCCACCTGCAAATATCCGAATTAAACGATCCTCTGCTCAATGGAGGAGCGAAAGGCAGTATCGATTTCAACGATCTCAAAAAGGTTTTACCGTTACAAGGCGTAACCCTGGAAGGCTCGCTTCAGACCAGTCTGACCTTCCAAGGCCGGTATAAATACATCGAGCAAAAGCAATACGAAAAATTTACAGCCAAAGGAGATATACAAGTCAAAGATATATTTTATGCAAATACCGATTTCCCGAAAGGAATACATATTCCGACAGGAACGCTCCGGGTAACCCCGGCTGAATTGCACATCACCGATTTACAAGCCAAGGTTAACTCTTCGGACCTGAAACTCAAAGGTTATGTTTCAGGCTACCTTCCCTATATCTTAAAAAAAGAAACATTAAAAGGGAATTTCACCCTGTCTTCCAACCGCCTGGATCTGAATGAGTTTATAACCCCCAATACGCCGGTAAAAGACACGACGAATACCCAACCGAAAGGAGATGTCAAAAATGAGGCCCCGATTATTCCGGCGAATCTGCAATTGCAAATCAATACCGACGTAAATACCATACTTTTCGATAAGCTGAAAATCAGTAAAGTCAGGGGAAAAGTAAGTTTGGCTAATGCTTCTGCCATACTCGACAGATTGAGTATGAATCTGCTGGAAGGGAATATGGAAGTAAGCGGAAAATACACAACCGAAAAATACAGTTTTCCTCATTTCGACCTGCGGTTGAATGTCTCGGATCTCGACATACATTCTGCTTCCGAATCCTTTTCATTTGTCCGGAATAATTTGCCGATAACCATGAACTGTGAAGGAAAAATATCTTCCGTTCTCAACTTGTCTTCGGATTTGAGTATGGATATGTCCGTGCGTACCAATACCTTGAACGGATCGGGCTATATCGATTCCAAAGGTATTCTGATCAATGAGAATCCGGCTATGCTTAAGCTGGCCTCTGTGGTGAAAAATGACGAATTGAGCCGCTTATCCATCAGTTCTTTGAAAGTCGATTTTAAAATCGACCAGGGGAATATTACCATCGCGCCTTTCACGACCCGTTTAGCCGGTAACCCGGCCACGATTTGGGGTAGCCAAACAGTAGACGGGAAAATCGACTATACGATTTCCATGAATATCGACCGCAAATTTTTCGGCCAAGATATCGAAAATTTATTACGTTCGATACCGGGTTCCAAAAACATACAGAATCTGGATATAGACGCCAAAATCACAGGTACCTTAAACCGGCCACAGGTGCAACCCGATTTGTCGAAAGCCATCAACAAAGTAAGAAAGGCAGCTGAAAAAGATCTGAAAAATAAAGCCCTGAAAGGCTTGGAGAAATTATTTAAATAGTATCGAAACCCGGACGCAGGAACGTCCGGGCATAAGGAAACTGATAATCGACTTCTTTTTCCAATTGCTCCAATACGACCTTGATGTGTTGAATGTCAACTGCCAGGGGATGACAATATTTTTCAAGCACATTCCAGGCATCTACCGAGCGTATCACACAAATCAGGGCCACTTTAGCCGAACCGTTATATTCTTTCCCGGGCATTGCTTCAGCCACGGCATTGTCTTTCCGAAGGCAATCGAACAAAGCTTCCCGTATCTTCGGCTGGATCGTATCCAAATACCAATTGATAACCTCCAACGCTTCCTCCGTAATTTTCACTTCCTCGCTTCCTTCCTTCCAATCCTGCTCGTCCAGGAAACCGAAGATTTCATCCAGACATTCTTCTGCCAACACCTCATATAACTGGCAAATGTTGACAATATCGAAGGTCTCTATATAACTGTATTCATCTTCATCATCGCTGATCTCCGTCCCGAATTTATGCCACAAGCCTTCTTCTCTCAGCGGTTCCGCCAAATAAATATCCTCAATACCAACGCCCCGTTCTTTAGCTATATCTTGTACGACATCATAAGCCGAACGACATATATATTCCCAATAATTCCAAAAACTATCCCTCAAATGCATTACATTCCGTTCCGAATCCTCCCCCTCCCTTTCCTTGAATTTTTTTTCCATCGTATAACTGAGGCAATTCGCCTTATAACTGCATTTCTCACACCAACGATCGCAAAAATTATAAATTCCAGGAATAAAGCCGGAAACCGGATGATTATGTAATTTTTTTTTGGGCACAGTATATAAGATTTCGGTTAGGCAAAATGTAATAAATATCCCAATCTGTTTAGTTTTTATTTACATCTTAAAATTCAGTACAAAGATAGTCTATATGTGTATACGAACAAATTATAGCTATGCTTCTTTTACTAACCCCGATCTTTATGTATAAAAGGAATTGTAATATATTTACACGAATAAGGTTAACCGGCATAAATTAATTTACCGCTAAAA
Organism: Culturomica sp.; assembly: GCF_003524185.1. Classification (NCBI taxonomy): domain Bacteria; kingdom Pseudomonadati; phylum Bacteroidota; class Bacteroidia; order Bacteroidales; family Odoribacteraceae; genus Culturomica; species Culturomica sp. Next base: position 170,227 of record NZ_DOED01000014.1, on the reverse strand, counting down.
TACATTTTCAAGCCTGTTTTATCGACAGGCTGATTCTCTTGCGGTCTTTATCTGCCTGTAATACTTTTACGGTTACATGCTGATGAAGGGTTATCACATCTGCCGGGTTAGCGATATAACGATCGGCAATTTCCGATATATGTACCAAACCGTCCTGTTTCACACCGACATCTACAAACACCCCGAAATTTGTTATATTCGTCACAATTCCGGGCAAGACCATCCCTTCCTGCAAATCCTCTATTTTCGTGATTCCCTCGGCAAAACTGAAAACCCGGGCCACCGAACGGGGATCGCGTCCCGGCTTTTTCAACTCGTCCAATATATCCTGTAAAGTCGGTAATCCGATTCGTTCATCCACATAACGTTTCAAATCAATCTTATCACACAATACACTATTACCGACCAGTTGTCCGACATTCACATTCAAATCACGGGCCATCTTTTCGACAACGGCATAAGACTCCGGATGCACAGAGGAATTATCCAACGGATTGGCGGCTCCTTCGATACGCAGGAAACCGGCACACTGTTCATAAGCCTTAGCTCCCATACGTTTCACTTTTTTTAATTCATTGCGACTACGGATAGCTCCGTTTTCCCGGATATAATTATCGATATTTTCAGCCAATACAGGTCCCAATCCGGAAATATGCATCAACAGGTATTTCCCTGCGGTGTTCACATTGACTCCGACCCGGTTTACACAGGATTCGACTACCCGGTTCAAACTCTCTTTCAATTTCGTCTGGTCGACATCGTGCTGATACTGACCGACACCTATCGATTTGGGGTCGATTTTCACCAACTCAGCCAAAGGATCCATCAGTCGGCGTCCGATAGATACGGCTCCCCTCACGGTAACGTCATATTCCGGAAATTCTTCCCGTGCAATGGAAGAGGCTGAATATACCGAGGCTCCGCTTTCACTCACCACGAATACCTGCAATTTACGATCGAACCGCAAACTCTGAATAAAAGTTTCCGTTTCCCGCCCTGCAGTACCGTTTCCAATCGCTATCGCCTGTATATCGTAAGTTTCCACCATATTGGTAATTTTCGCTGCCGCTTGTTTGTATTCTCCCCGGGGCGGATGAGGATATATGTTTTCATTATGCAGCAGGTGTCCTGTCTCATCCAGACAGACCACTTTACACCCGGTACGAAATCCGGGGTCTATGGCCAGAATACGCTTATTTCCCAAAGGCGGCGCCAGCAATAATTGTCTCAGATTTTCTGCAAATACCCGGATCGCTTCTTCATCGGCTTTCTGCTTCGAAAGGCTCAGGTATTCCGACTCGATGGAAGGAAAAAGTAAACGCTTATACCCGTCTTTCACAGCATCGGATACCTGTACAGCACTATCGTTACGACCTTTTACAAACAACCGGCCGATCGTATCGAGCAAAATTTCGTCATCTACAATCAAAGTCACTTTCAGTATCCCCTCGTTTTCCCCTCTCCGCATCGCCAGCATCCGGTGAGAAGGGCAACGCCTCAGCAATTCCGTATAATCGAAATAGTCACTGTATTTCTCTCCTTCACTCTCTTTTCCTTTTACCACTTTCGAACGGATATACGCCTCACGTTCTACTTGCCGGCGGGTAATGTTGCGGGCCCGCTCGTGTTCACTGACCCACTCTGCAATGATATCGCGGGCACCCTGTAAAGCCTCCGTTTCGGTTTTTACCTCTCCTTTTACAAAACGGCCGGCTTTCGCCACGACATCCCCGTTTTCCTGGCGCATCAGAATAGCGGCCAAAGGCTCCAGTCCCAAAGCCTTCGCTTTCGACGCCCGGGTTTGCTTTTTCGGCTTATAGGGTAAATAAATATCCTCTAACGTCCGCAATTCCCGGCATTCTTTAATCTGCTTTTCAAGTTGGGACGTCAGTTTTCCCTGCTGCCCGATCGTTTCCAAAACCGAAGTTTTCCGTTTTTCCAACTCCTTGTACTGTACATACCTCTCTTCTATCTCCCCGATACGGACCTCATCCATACTTCCTGTTCTTTCCTTACGATACCGGGCAATAAAAGGGATGGTAGCCCCTTCGTCCAGAAGCGCAAGTAAGTTACGGATATATTTAGCCTCCACACTTGTTTCCTCTGCAATAAAAATAACCGGGTCTATATAAAATTCTGCCATTTTAAATCGTTTTGCTATTGTTGTGATATCTGTGATCAAAGGGATCGTACTTTTCCAATAAAAATGTGTACAAAGATACAAGTTCTACGGTTTATTGCCTATCTTTACGGGGCTTAAAGTTCAGGCCGGCCTAAGAAGACCCCGGAAACAAAATTAAAATTTGCACAGATCTTATGATCCGGATAAAAAATATCACTAAAAATTACGGAGACCTCCAGGTATTGAAAGGGATAGACCTCACTGTCAATGAAAAAGAGATTGTTACGATTGTCGGCGCCAGCGGAGCTGGGAAAAGCACCCTACTACATATTATCGGAACACTGGATCTTCCGGACTCCGGTGAGCTATGGTTCGGAGAAACAAATATAGCTACCCTTTCTCCTGTCAGACTGGCTGCTTTCCGAAACCACAATATCGGTTTCGTATTCCAATTCCATCACTTACTTCCGGAGTTCACTGCCCTTGAGAATGTCTGTATTCCGGCCTGGATAAAAGGAACGGCCAAAAAGGAAGCTGAAAAAAAAGCCGGGGAATTATTGGAACTTATGGGGCTAAAAGATCGTATTGCACATAAACCCAATGAACTGTCGGGAGGAGAGCAACAACGGGTGTCCGTTGCCAGAGCCCTGATCAACAATCCGCAGGTGATCCTGGCCGACGAACCATCCGGTAATCTGGACTCGCAAACGAAAAACGACCTGCACCGGTTATTTTTTTCACTGAGGGATCAATTGGGTCAGACTTTTGTTATCGTAACCCACGACACGGGATTGGCAGAGATGTCCGACAGACAAATACGGCTGAAAGACGGCAAAATTGCATAAAGTTGAAAACATATTTAAAAAGCTAAAAATACGACTTGTACAACTATATTTTTAACCTTTATATTTTTAGTTTTTAGTTTTCCTTTTATCTTTGCGTGATTTTAAAGAATTTATTACAAAAAAATAGGAATTAAAAAAGAAAATTCATGAAGTATTCAAATGATCTTGATAAGGTAAGTTATTGCCTTGGGCTGAGCATCGCCAGCAACCTGATTTCTTCAGGAGTAGACACCATTAACGCAGAAGCATTCAACGATGCTATGTCTACGGTATTTGCAGGAAAAATGCCGGAAATCATTCCGGACGAAGCAAATAAAATTCTGCAGGATTATTTTGATAAACTTCAGAATAAAAAAGGAGAGGCAGCCCTGAAAGCCGGAGAAAAATTCCTGTCGGAGAACAAATCCAAAGAAGGAGTTGTAACCCTACCCAGCGGTTTGCAATACAAAATATTAAAAGAAGGCAACGGTCCGAAACCCAAAGCTTCGGATACGGTAAAATGCCATTATGAAGGCCGTTTGATAAACGGAGCTGTTTTCGATTCATCGATCCGGAGAGGCGAACCGGCAGAATTCCCGGTAAACGGCGTTATTGCCGGTTGGGTGGAAGCTTTACAACTGATGAATACAGGTTCCAAATGGCAATTGTATATTCCCTCCGAACTGGCTTACGGTGCCCGCGGAGCAGGACAGTCTATCGGTCCGAACGAAACGCTGGTTTTCGATGTCGAACTGTTGGACATCGTTTAACCGGGCAAGCAGAGATCTTTCCCAAAGTGGAAATTACCGAATAAAATAACCTATAATTTATAGTCTTAAATTTTTAAACAATGAATGCAAAAAATTTACTATTAGTACTTGCAGTAGGTACATGCATTTTATCGGGCTGTAACAGCGGCTCTATGACGTCTACCACTGCTACTTTAAAGACAGAAGCTGATACGGCTTGCTACTATATCGGTTACATGTACGGAACCGGTATTACACGTTCCGGTATTAAAGAACCGAACATGCAGGCTATCGTTGCCGGTATGAATACAGCTATCGAGAAAAAAGAGACCGGTGCCGATCAAATGCAAATGCAAATGTTTGTCAGCACATATCTGCAAAAAATGGCACAAAAAGTGGCTGAAGAAAACCTGACAAAAGGAGCTGAATTCATGAAGGAAAATGCCAAAAAATCAGGTGTAGATACCTTATCCGACGGCATTCAATACAAAGTGGTTAAAGAAGGCAACGGCCCGAAACCGGTAGCTACCGATATGGTAAAAGTACACTATAAGGGCACTTTGATCGACGGTACTGAATTCGATTCTTCCATCAAACGTAACGAACCGGCAGAATTCCGTCTGAATCAGGTTATCCCGGGCTGGACGAAAGCAATTCAGCAGATGCCTGTAGGATCTAAATGGATTCTTTATATTCCTTCGGATCAGGCTTACGGCCCAAGAGGTGCAGGCGGCGCTATCGGCCCGAACGAAACTCTGATTTTCGAAGTTGAATTACTTGATATCGTAAACCCGGATGCACAACAACCGGCTGCCGACAAAAAGTAATCTGACTACCAAATAAATAGCAGAGCTTGGGGGCAACCCCAGGCTTTGTTATTACATAAAACATCATTTACAGCATTTATTTTTTCCTTATGAATTACGAAATCAAGGGTAAACTCATTTTCAAAGAAGATACACAGCATATCAGTGAAAGATTCCAGAAAAGGGAATTTGTGATTGAGGTGGAAAATGAGAAAAATCCGCAATGGAACGACTTTATCAAAATCCAACTCATCCAGGACAGATGCGATCTATTGGAAAATATCGCTCTGAATGAAAATATAAAAGTATATTTCAATGTCCGCGGACGCAAGTGGGAAAATAAAGGTCAGGTCAGTTATTTCACAAATCTGGAAGGCTGGCGTATCGAAAAACTCCAGGAACAGACATCTGAAATGATGCCCCCGGTTCCGGAATATGCCGTCGAAGATATTCCGCCTATGCCGGAAGCCGACGACCTGCCATTTTAAAAAATAAAAATTGAAAGTGGAAAATTAATATTTCCCATTTTCAATTTCTTTACTGTTTCAGGCGGATTTCATCTTCAGCAATCTCGATTATCCCCTGCTTATAGAGTGCTCCGATAGCTTTCTTATAATTTTTCTTACTGCATCCGAAAAGATTGTAAATAATTTCCGGAGCACTTTTATCGGAAACATCCAACACACCGCCGTTGTCTTTTATCTTTTCCAGTATCTTAGCCGTCAGCTCATCACTTTGCCCGTAACCGGCCCGCTGTAAGGAGACATCGATTTTACCGTCCGGGCGCATCTCTTTAATGTATCCTTTCACTTTCTGACCGACACGTACCGGCTGAAAAATCTCATTACGGTATATCAAACCCCAATGGGCATTGTTAACAATTACACTGTATCCCAAATCGGAAGGGCGGGCGATCAGTAAATCAACTTCCTGTCCGACTTCATAAGCAGCCGGAGTGCGGTCCAGATATTTCTCAATCTTAGCCGTAGCAGCGATGCGATCACTTTCTTCATCGACATAAGCGTATACCAGATAGGTATTACCTTCCTTCATCCGTTCCCGCTGTTCCCGGAAAGGCACCAGCAAATCCTTCCGCAGTCCCCAATCCAGAAAAGCTCCGACAGAACTTGTCGCCACCACTTTCATGCAGGCAAATTCCCCGACAACGATATTCGGTATTTCCGTTGTCGCGATAACCCGGTCTTCGGAATCGAAATATATAAAAACTTTCAATTCGTCGTTCGGGAAACACTTTTCCGGCACATATTCCTTCGGCAACAGTATTTCGCCCCTATCCTCTCCATCCAGGTAGACTCCGAAATCAACAGCTTTGATCACTGTAAGTGTATTGTATTTTCCGATCTCAATCATAAATATTTATTTTATTCACAAAAGTAGTTCAAAAAATAGTTTTACACTTACAGTTCTCCTGCTAATTTCAAATTATTTAAAGGCTTTTTCCGACAAACCGGGTCCGTGAAGCTTCAATTTCTCGAAATACTCCGGCACCGGCCGGCCCATCAATTTGTCGACATACATCTTCGCAATGTACTGGGCAAGCATAAAACCGTGTCCGCGCATACCGACAAACAGCCCCAGTTCCGGATCTACAATATAACGCGGTTCGGTATAATAACCGGCCCATACGGCCTGTATCCCGACACCGGCCAAATCCGGAATCCATTCCACAAACATTTCGCTCACGATTTCCAGAAACGCTTTTGTATTCAGTTTTAAGTTCTTATCGATACGCATAGCATCCAGCTTCGGGGAAGCACAACCGATGATCTGTCCCGTATGGGCAATCTGTTGCCCGTATACGGCAGAAAATCCCTTATAGTCCTGACGATCGATGAGCATATCCAGATTAGCTCCGTTCTTCCCCAGCATCGGCAGACGGCGGGTAATAAAAGCCTGATGGCGCACCGGATATAAGCCAGCATCTATTCCCATGCTATCGCACAATTTTCCAGCTCCTCCTCCCAAGGCATTCACAAAATGCTCCGTACGGTATTCCACATATTTCTTATCATGTGTCAATACCAATACACTGGTGTATTTCCCTTCTTTCACCGCCTCTATCACCCGGCAATCCTCCATCACCGTACCTCCGGCCGCGATACCTATATTCCGGACCAGATCGACTACCTTACCGGGCGTCGCTTGCCAGCAATCATCGGTAATCAAAGCCGCCAGGTATTTTTTAGACCTGGGATTAAAATAAGGCGAGATCTCCTCCCGGAATTGCTTGGGAGCGACCATTTCTGCCTTAGACCAGGCTTTACTTGCCTCCAATGCCTTGTACGTTGCTTCATCGTGAGCAAAATTGATATATTTGATCGGACGATAATCGATATTCGACAGGTATTGCAACTCTTTGAAAATAGTGTGATTACGGGTGGCAATCTCAGCCAGTTCCGGAATAGAAAATGCCGTGCGTCCACCGCCGATATTACGCCAGGAAGACCCCCGGTCGGCATTTACCAATACCGGATTCATACCGGCTTCCGCCATATACCTGAACAAAGCACTTCCGGCAATACCGCCGCCGGCAATCAAAGCCCCGACTTCTATTTTTTTAAAACCTTCCCGGTTGGCCACCAGATAAACATTTCCTTTCTTAGCCGGGTGCAATTCCCCCAATGTCAACTGATTGGAAAGCGGTGCACGCGGCGTTGCATCTCCGGTCAACTCGATTCCCCGGCTTCTTAATGCCTGGCGCAAACGCGGAATACACCGTTTTCCGCGGCAAGGTCCCATTCCCAGATGAGTCGTATGCTTCACCTCGTCAATCGAAATAAACTTACGGTCGCCTATCATCTGCAATACTTCTTCCAGTTTCACATCATCACAATGGCAAATATAGGTTTCTCCCTTATCGTCCCGCAACAGAGGTTTTAAATCCAGCGGTTCCGGATAAGAGGTTTTAACGATAAAGCCCCGTACCAGGGTCAGTTCTTCTCCGTGTATCGATAAAGCCCTCACCCGGGCCACATTCGTCTTGTTCGGTTTGGATAATATTTTCTCAATGACTCCTTCTCCCAGTTTCTCTCCGTTATTGTTTACCAGAAATACTTCCTGTCCTTCCTGTGCTTCATACTCTATTGGCAAAAACAGCATATCTTTCTTTACATTGTATCCGAAGATCGCCAGTCCGGGACATTGATATACACATTCCATACAACCGATACACCGGTCGTAATCAACGATCGGCACCGCAGAAGTAGACGACTTGGTAATCGCTCCGTGCGGACACGCAAAGGAACAGGGGTTGCAGGCAAAGCCATAGAGACAATCAGCCTGTACAAATCCCCGGGCAAACATGCGTTCCGGCTCCGGTAAACGCGGCTCATCCAATATCCTGACAGGATGCTGCTGGGAATCGATGTATTCTTTGGAAAGCAACAAATAATCGTCGTAATTTACCCTCACTCCCAATTCCATCATGATCTGCATGGCCGTATGCCGGCCTTTCAACACAGCACTCGTCCCTTCCCCGATCCGGATGGCATCTCCGGCAGCAAAACATTGTCCGCCGAAAACTTCTTTCCCTTTTGCCCACAACTGATTATCCGGAATCAGCCCGGTACATATATTGATGACATCGATACCCCCTATGATTTTTTCTGTCCCCGGTACCGGTTTAAAATTCTCACAACGGGCAATCACAGCCCCTGTAATGCCATTGCGTGCCTTATTCGGAATGGCTTTTAAAAGAATATGGGAAGTCATAACCGGTATGGCCAGGCGACGTACCCGATTGGCCTGCACCGGAAAACCGCCTTCCTGCGGCATTGCTTCAACAATGGCTTTGACATGGGCGCCGGCCTGCATCAACTGGTAGGAGGTCAGATATCCGATATTTCCGGCCCCCACCGTCAACACATTTTTCCCCAGCAGGGTCATTTCATTGTTCATCATCTTCTGGACAACGGCAGCCGTGTATACGCCGGGCAGGTCGTCATTCTCAAAAGCCGGCATAAAAGGTACGGCTCCCGTAGCAACAACCAGGTAATCGGCATCGACAAAAAACACCTCCTCCGTATGCACATTCTTTACAGCCACTCTCTTCCCCTCCAACAAATCCCAAACGGTGGAATTCAGGTAAATACCTTCAGCATTGTCACCGGCCAGCGTTTTCGCAATATCGAATCCCCGCATCCCTCCGAATCTCTTTTCTTTTTCAAAAAAGAAAAACTGATGGGTTTGCATCGTAAACTGTCCGCCGATTTTATCGTTATTATCGATAACGATGTTGTCGACACCGTATTTATTAAATTCTTCCCGAACGGCCAGACCGGCAGGACCGGCCCCGACAATTACAACCGTCGTACGCAATATTTTCTTTTTTTCCGGCAATTCACGCTCCTTTTCTTTAGGCATAAAACGATCGGTAATCTCTTCTACTTCTTTCACCCCATCGACCTTCGTAATACATATTCGCCGGATTTTTCCGTCAACGAGCATTTCACATGCTCCGCATTTACCGATACCGCATTCCAGGGAACGCTCACGTCCGTCAAGACTATGACTATGCACAGGATAACCGGCCTGATGGAGAGCCGCTGCTATTGTATAACCACTTTCAGCTTCAATTTTTTTGCCACGATATACAAAAGTGACTTTACTCCGGACAGGTACGTCCAATATCGGATGATGTTGTATTTTAGACATAAGTTCGTATTTTATTAAGGTTATTTAGATTTGGGTAAACTTATATATTAAAAACAAAAAAAAAGCTGACAATTGTCAACTTTTCATTTTCCGGAATATGCTCTTCAGCATTTCCTGCCCCGATTTCTACACCGGGATCAAATCATCCGTTCAAATACAAAACTTCCTTCTATGCCTTGCAAATCTACACTGATCCCTTTTACCGTACAATCGTCAACCAATAAGCCAAACCACGAGTCGAGCTTGTACTCGATAACCGTATTGGCATGAATAATATCCACTTCTACAGCTTGTAGCTTGACCTTACGGTCTTCGATCTCACCGATCAGGAACTCCTGCACCATCAGTTCATCTTCTTCACCCGTATTATCCATAAAAACGATACGGCCCGAAAGCTTTTCTTCCTCCTGTTTGAGGACAACCTCCCCTTCTGCCGTCCCGTAGCCGTAATTTTCCCTGTATCTCCATTTACCGGTTAAATCCATATATCTTCCTGCTATTGTCGGTATATTATTCTTCTGTCCGTTTGGCTTCCTGCCAATACGCCTCCATTTCCTCCAGATTCATATCGGCCAGCTTTTTTCCGGCTGCATTGGCTTTATCTTCTACATAAGAGAAGCGTTTAATAAACTTACGATTTGTCTTTTCCAGCGCATTTTCGGGATTAAGGCCGTACAAACGGGCGGCATTGATCACCGCAAACATAAAATCTCCCAGTTCCTCCTCCATTTTCTCCTTGTCTCCTTTCCGAAGCTCTTCTTCAAACTCTCCCAGTTCTTCCCGAACCTTGTCCCACACATCTTCTTTCTGTTTCCAGTCGAATCCGACACCCCTGACCTTATCCTGTATCCGGTAAGCTTTGACCAAAGCCGGTAAAGAAACCGGTACGCCCTCCAATACTTTGTGCTTCCGTCCCTTTTCCTTCAACTTCAACTGTTCCCAATTCCGCAATACGTCCTGCTCGTCTTTTACCTGAATATCTCCGTATATATGCGGATGACGGTAGCGCAATTTATCACAGATCGCCGTCAATACGCCGGCCATGTCAAACTCCCCCTGCTCTTCTGCCAAGCGGGCATAAAATACAAGGTGCATAATCAAATCCCCCAATTCTTTTTTTACCTCCTGCATATCCTTGGCCAAAATAGCATCCCCCAACTCGTAAACTTCTTCTATCGTCAGGCTACGCAAAGATTCCAACGTCTGTTTTTTATCCCAGGGGCACTTCTCCCGCAAGGTCTCTATGATTTCTATCAAATCGGCAAAAGCCGCTTTTTTCTGCTCTAAATTATTCATAAACCTAACATTCTCCATCAGTTAGCCGGTCAATACAACAAAGCACGGAAATCTTTATCCCTCAATCGACAATCCTATATTGATTTTTATTAATTTGCACCTGCAAAAATAAAGGTTTTATCTGAAGTTTCATGATCGAGCAAAGAATAAGTATCGGAAATATAGATCCCATTGATTTTTATGGTGTTGGCAACACAAAATTCAATTTACTGAAAGAATTTTTTCCAAAATTAAAAATTACGGCAAGAGGAGACGAGATCATCATACAGGGAGAAGAGAGCGATATAGAAATTCTTCATTCCAAAATTACGGCACTTCTGGAGCATTACCACCGGTACAATATGTTGACGGTGGCAAACTTAAAACGCATTTTACTGGAAGACAACGTACTGGAAAATCCGGAAGACCTGGCATCCGTTATCCTGTTCGGGAATTCAGGCAAAGCCATACGGGCACGCACTCCCAACCAACGCAAATTAGTTGAATTGGCCCGGGACAACGACCTGCTGTTCGCAACCGGACCGGCAGGTTCCGGAAAGACATATACGGCCATAGCACTGGCAGTAAAGGCATTGCGTAACCGGGAAGTAAAACGCATCATACTCAGCCGGCCGGCAGTGGAAGCCGGCGAAAGCCTGGGCTTTTTACCGGGAGACCTGAAAGAAAAAGTAGATCCGTATCTGCAACCCTTATACGATGCGCTCTCGGATATGATCCCACCGAAGAAACTGGAAGATTATCTGGCGACAGACATTATACAGATCGCCCCTCTGGCTTATATGCGGGGACGGACACTAAACGATGCCTTCGTTATCCTGGACGAAGCACAGAATACCACCCGCAACCAATTGAAAATGTTCCTGACCCGTATGGGTGTCAGTGCCAAATTCGTCATCACCGGCGATATGAGTCAGATCGACCTGCCCCGAAAAAGCGATTCAGGCCTGACACATGCTTTTAAAATCCTGCATAAAATCAGAGGAATTGCTTTTGTAGAGTTCGATGCAGGAGATATCATACGCCACCGTCTGGTCAAGGAGATCGTAAAAGCATACGAAAAAGAAGGCGAGAAAGAGGAAAAGAAAAAAGAAAGACAGGATTGAACGCTGGATTACTGAAACATCACATTTTCAACACCTTGTATTAAACATACCGGTTGAAGAAAAAACCGCAATTCCGGAAACCGAAGTAAAGAATTTTACTTAATTTTGTCTCAATTATATCATTAACAATAATCAGCAAATAAGCATGGAAGCTATTGTAAAAACCGATTTTCACTTTCCCGGCCAAAAAAGCGTTTATAAAGGGAAGGTACGCGATGTGTATAACATCAAGGACGAATATTTAGTTATGTTGGTTTCCGACCGGATATCGGCATTCGACGTCGTTCTTCCGAAAGGTATTCCTTACAAAGGTCAGGTATTGAATCAGATTGCCTCCAAATTTCTGGATGCAACGGCCGATATCGTTCCGAACTGGAAAATCGCAACGCCCGACCCGATGGTTACAATAGGTCACAAATGCGAACCGTTCAAAGTAGAAATGGTTATCCGGGGTTATCTGACCGGTAGTTCCTGGCGCTTGTACAAAGAAGGCGGACGCGACCTTTGCGGGCATCCCCTGCCGGAAGGAATGAAAGAGAATCAGAAGTTCCCGGTTCCGCTGATCACCCCGACGACAAAAGCTGACGAAGGTCACGACGAAAATATATCCAAAGAAGAAATCATCGCCCAGGGATTGGTCAGCCGTGAAGATTACGAATTATTGGAAAAATATACGATGGCCTTATTTGAGAGAGGTACTCAGATGGCTGCCGAAAAAGGACTGATCTTAGTCGATACCAAATACGAATTCGGTAAAAAAGACGGTAAAATTTACCTGATCGACGAAATTCATACACCGGATTCCTCCCGTTATTTCTATGCCGAAGGTTATGAAGCACGGTTTGAAAAAGGAGAAAAGCAAAAACAACTCTCCAAAGAGTTCGTACGTGAATGGCTGATGGACAACGGCTTCCAGGGCAAAGAAGGCCAGCAAGTGCCTGAAATGACCCCCGAAATCATCGCCGGTATCACCGACCGCTACATCGAACTGTACGAAAACATCACCGGGGAAAAATTCGTCAAAGGCGAAGGCACCAACGTCCTCCAACGCATCGAAACCAACGTCGACAATTACCTGAAAAGCTTATAATACAGATGTATATTTTAAAATACTCCGTATCGTTTTCAAACGGTACGGAGATTTTTATTCGTTTGTTTTTCCATTCTCCGATTTAAAGCTTATCTCTATCCGTCATAAAGGTATAAGCCGTTTGTTCCCGGAGCCTGCCAAACATTTACATTACCTGTCGGACTTACGGCTGCCGGATCCAGATTGGCAACAGGAAAAGTGGCAGCAGCAGCCCACGCAGGATCATTTATAACCGGATGTACGGCATTCAAACCATTAGCCGGCATATTCGCCAGGTGGGTTGCTATTTGCGCCGCCCCAGCCACCACCTGCCCTGCCGGTTTTATTTCCCCGACAGACCTGATAAATCCTAATCCCGGAGTTCTCAGACTTAAATCGGGAATTTGTCCTGTCGGTGTAGGTATCTCAACTCCTTTAATCCATGTCGGATGAGCCGGATTCGGATGTCCATTCACCAGATAATCGGCCTCCAATATCCCATGAATATGAGTACCGATAGCCATCGCACTCCCAATATTCGGACAATTTATATTCCCAAGTACAGCTCTTTGGATAGCACGATTGTCCAAAGAATTATTTACTCCAAAATTTTTAGCCGGCTCATTCACCTCTTTAAGCTGAGCCAAAACAATAGCAGGGGAAAGCTTATTCACTGATTGCGCTCTACGACTACCAACATGTAACCGTTGAATAGTACGAGAAACTTTTTTCCGATACACTTTTTCCGCTTTCATGACCTGAAATATTTACTATTACTATTTTTTACTGAACACTTAATTTTTGTTCTATTGATTTTATTAAGGAAACTATGGTCGGATGCGGATTACTTGCAGTATTTATATCAATAAAAATTATTGGATGTAAACCGGTATCTTCTAAAAAACCTTGCGGATCAGATAATTTTGCATTTCTAGCAGCTACCAGATCTCTTAATACCCAATCGAGTTCAACTTTATCAGTAAGCTTACCTACATAACTCCCAAGTTCACCTCCTTTACTTAATTGAAAAAATTTACCTTTTAACTCTGTAGATTCAAAAACACCTACCTTCTCCCCAGGAGTATCATCTATTGTCGCCGGATAATAGTCAATAGGATCTGCTATCGGCACTCCAAAACTAGAATTTACATTAGCAGTTTCATTATACTCTTTTTGGGCTGCATCAGTTTTTCCGAATATTTTATAAACACGTCCAGCTTTGATATATATACCACGACTTGCTTCCCGGGATTTTACTTCAGATATCCCAGTAAAGTCAATCTCTCTTCCTGATGAACTTCTTTTAAGCTTTAATCTCTGTATAATTTCAGATGAAGCACCTCCCTTTTGATGCACCTTATCCATAAAACAGCCCCATACATTTTTTAGAATTACTCCAGATTGGTCAAGCGTATTTTCTTTTCTTTGAGTAATCTGGCTAAGCAGAGATAAGGGCCGGTTATCCACAAACTGTGCCGTACCACCGCGTACCAATTGAGGGGTATGGTTGTTTTTTTCCTGGTGTACTTTTTCCGCTTCCATAGACTGCATTAAAAACAGAGTGATAAAACAAAAATAAGTGTCCGGATTCCACGCAGGAAATTTATTTTTCGAATGACAGGCAAATTTTTCTAAAACGGCATTTCGGATACCCAAACGGCTGTCAACCGTTTCCCGGTTCAGAGGTAGTTTAGTGTACGATCTCCCTCACCGTCCGGTATTTCAGCTCATAACCGGAGGTCATCATACGCATCGGGATAACGTGGGCCGAACGGGTGAGGGTGTAGGCGGATTCCCCCATCAGCAACCACAGCAGCCATTCCGGTAAAACAACCGTAAACAGAGGCTTGCGAATAACAGCCAGGGATCGGACAAACTCCCGGTAAGTAACGGCATTGGGAATAACCAGGTTGTAAACGCCTTCCATATCTCTGTGATCCAGCACATACATTACGAACCCTGCCACATCTTCCACATGTATCAGCGGGAATTCCTGTTTTCCGTTTCCCATAATCACGGCTACACGTGATTTGATCATCGGCTTTAGTTTATGCAACACCCCTCCGTTTTCTCCGATGACAATACCGAATCTCAGAATAACTTTACGTACCTGCTCTAACTGAGCGACCTCTCCTTCCCATACCTTTATCACTCCGGCCAGAAAATGATGTCCCAGATCGGCAGAATATTCGTCACAAAAGGTATCGGGTTTGTAAACACCGACAGCAGAAGCATTGATCCACAATAGCGGCTTTTTTTCCGATCCCTGTATACACCTGACCAGATTACGGGTGATACAACGTCTGGATTCAACAATTTCAATCATCTTCTCATCGGTCCAACGTCCGGCAATGCTCTCCCCTGCCAGATTTACGACAATATCGGCTCTCCGGGCTGCATCCTTCAATTCCTCATTCCCGGTAAGCAATGCCTCCCTGGAAGCGGTAAATACATGATGTCCGTTCTTTTCAAACGTCTCCTTCAAGACCTGTCCGATAAATCCGTGTAATCCAGTTACCAGTATCTCCATAAGTTCTAACATTCGTAAAACTTATAAACGACTACCGATCTGAAAAGTTCTAAACCGCAACAGATTTTAAACGTATTTTCCCGATTTAATCCGGTCTGTAACCGGTAAGAAAAGTGGTCCGCCTTCCGGCTTCCGTCATTTTACAATAAAAGTTTTGAAATCGCCGTGCAGGAAATTGCGCAACTCGTCGGCCGTAATGCGCACTTTGTAATTGCCGTCTTTGACAAAAGTTATATTACCGGTTTCCTCACTCACCACAATAATAAGCGCATCGCTTACAGCACTCAATCCGAGGGCAGCCCGGTGACGCAACCCCATACTCCCCGGCAGGTCCGTTTTATCCGATACCGGCAGGATACAACGGGCCGCCAAAATTTTATTTTCTGCAATAATAACGGCACCATCGTGTAAGGGAGTATTTTTAAAGAAAATATTCTCGATCAGATCGCTGGTTACCTTCGCCTTCAACATTACCCCGGTCTGGGCATAATTGTACAACTCCGTATTCTGGGCGAAAACAATCAATGCTCCCGTTTTGGTTTGCGAAAAATAGACACACGACTGTACGATGGCTTCGGATACATCGTCCTTGATCACCGGTTTAGCAAAAAGACTTTCAAAATTGAAGATATTCTGTAAATTGTATTTACTACCCACCAGCAACAGGAAACGCCTTACTTCCTGCTGAAATACGATCAGCAAAGCGATTACCCCCATCCCGATAAACTGTCCCAGAATTGAAGAGATCAACTCCATATTGAAAGCCCGTACCAGCAACCATGCGAGGTAAAATATGAAAATCCCGATAAAAATATTGATTGCAGCCGTTCCTTTTACCAATCTGTACACCTGATAAAAAATAAAAGCAACAATCAGTATATCCAATACATCAAATACCCCGAACTTGATAAACAACGATATCATACTGCTGGTCTTTTCAATTCATTATACAAATCTACAATTAATTTTTAATTATTGGCCGTCCTTTCCTTCGATTTCCGATGGCGTTCGTTCATACTTAGTATAACGATCAATACGGACATCAATACCAATAACAGACCGACGAAGTTTTTGATACCCAATTCCTCGTGAAAAGCGTAAACGCCGACAATAATTGCGGTAATCGGTTCCAGGGTTCCCAACACCGAAGTCGCAACAGAACCGATACGCGCTACCGCCGCCACTAACAAGCGTGCAGAAATCACCGTACTCAATATGCCGAGCATCGACATATCGAAGAGAAAATGAGGCGTATAATTTAAAGTAAACGTACCTTTAACCCCGGCAGCAATCCAATAGAACAAAGCGGTAAACAGCAATACATAAAATGTAAGTACGTCAGGGTTCATCGACCGCAGTAACGGACGATTCAAAGCCACAATGTACGTACCGTAAGTAAAGGTCGTCAATATGGCAAACACCAATCCGGCCCATTTGATTTCTCCCCCACTCCACGACATAAAGTAAACCCCGGCAATTGCCAGCCCGATAGCTCCTTTCACCAGCAACGACAAATGCTGCCTATAAAATAAAGACATAAAAATAGCCACGACTACCGGATAAAGATAATGAATCGAAGTCGCAATCCCAGTCGGCATATACCGATAGGAAAGGAAAAGAAAATAAGCTGTAATCCCGTATCCCCCGACACCTGCCCATAGCAGCTCGACACAAGCTTTTTTACCGATCCTCAGGTCGGTTTTCCGAAACAGAAGGTATATGCCGTATACGATGGCCGCTATCATATAGCGGTAAACCAATATGGTATCGTTGTTGACTCCTTCCTGCATAGCCGTATTGGCAAATAAAGGTATCATACCAAATGTGGCAGCCGACAAACAGGCATATATTATCCCCCGTATTTTTTCCATTCTTCTATTTTTAGCTCTGCAAAATTAAACAATCCTTGTAAATTCCTTTTTTTTCAACGTAAAAAAGAAAAACAGGCCATAAAATCACTACCTTTGTCATTCGTTTTAAGTCTATTGACTTATTAAAATTTACGTTTCAATTGTATTTTTGTAACTTTATCCGTTGAAGCTTATTATATTCTTAAATATTGCATTTTTTGAGCACTTAAAAACACGACATCTATGCACTACATCATTACACTACTTTCATTTATCGCATTTTGTTTACCCACACTAGGTCAAAATGAAGCGAAAACGATTTTGGATAAATCGGCAGCTAAAATAAAAGCTCTTCCGGCTGTGGAAATCCAATTTACATTGACGATGGAAAACAAAGCCGAAAACATCAATGAGGAGCATGAAGGCAAAGCCTGGATGAAAGGTAATCTGTATAAATTAAACGTCATGGACGTAGAAAACTACTATGATGGAACCAATATTTACACCTACATGCCCGAAGTTCAGGAAGTAAACATTAAAAACCCATCTGACGAAGAAGAGGACATGCTGAATCCGACAAAGATTTTTGACATCCACAACACCGGTTTCAAGCAACAATTGATTTCAACGACAAACGGGATTGCCTATATCGAGCTCTACCCCATTGACCTGAAAAAGAATTTCGTCAAAATAGGCATACGGGTAAAAACAGCCGATTCTTCCATCCAGGAAGTTACCTCTTTCGGTAAAGACGGTAATAATCTAATTATTACCATCAACAGTATAAAACAACCTTCCCCCATTCCTGCCGATTCTTTTTTCAAATTCGATACGGCAAAACATGCTGATGTGGAAGTTGTCGATATGAGATAATAAATTTCTTTCAAAAATAAATACCGGGAGTTGACGATGGTCAGTTCCCGGTATTTTTTATATCGCTTGTCAGGCTATCGCCCGGAATTAAACATTAAAACGGAAATTCATCATATCTCCATCCTGTACCACATAATCCTTGCCTTCTACCGACATTTTTCCGGCTTCTTTGCACTTGGCTTCCGAACCGTAAGTAATAAAATCATTGTATTTGATTACTTCCGCGCGGATAAACCCTTTTTCGAAATCGGTATGTATAATTCCGGCTGTCTGGGGTGCCTTCATTCCTTTGCGGAAAGTCCATGCCCGGACTTCCTTCGGACCGGCAGTGAAATAAGTCTGCAAATTCAACAAATGATAAGCTGTACGGATCAATTTATTTACCCCTGCTTCTTTCAAACCCAAATCTTCCAGAAACAGCTGTTTTTCCTCGTAGGTCTCCAATTCCGCAATATCGGCTTCGATAGCGGCTCCGATCACCAGTACTTCTGCCCGTTCGTCTTTAACAGCCTCTCTGACAGCTTCCACATATTTATTACCATTGACAACCGAAGCTTCATCCACATTACACACATACAATACCGGTTTGTTGGTCAGCAACTGTAAATCCTTAGCGACATCCTGCTGCAAATCGTCCAGCACAACCGTCCGGGCCGACAACCCTTTTTCCAGGGCATCCTTATACATATGCAACACTTCAACCAAGCGCTTCGCATTGGCATCGCCTCCGGTCATTGCCCTCTTTTCTTCTTTCTGAAGCCGGTTTTCGACCGTTTCCAAATCTTTCAATTGCAATTCGGCATCGATAATTTCTTTATCCCCTACAGGATTTACACGTCCATCCACATGCACAATATTATCGTCATCGAAACAACGTAATACATGGATAATCGCATCCGTTTCCCGGATGTTCGACAGAAATTTATTTCCCAGCCCTTCTCCTTTACTGGCCCCTTTTACCAGGCCGGCAATATCCACAATCTCCACGACAGCCGGTACGACATTCGCGGGCTTCACCAATTCCACCAACTTATTCAATCGCTCATCGGGCACTGTAATCACACCCACATTCGGTTCGATCGTGCAGAACGGGAAATTGGCAGACTGTGCCTTGGCGTTACTCAAACAATTAAACAAGGTCGACTTTCCGACATTCGGCAGTCCGACAATACCACACTGTAAACCCATAAATTTACATTAAATATTTAATATCAATTATTTATATCACTACTCTATTCTTTCCGGAAATCTCCGCAGACATAAACGACAAGCCACGGGAATATTCCAGAATTTTCCGTCCGCAAAGATAGCCAAACTTTCGAATAGTCGGTTTTAATTGCGGATTTTAGATTTACGATTTTAAATCCGGCCCATAACCTTTCCCTGAAAAAGAAGGATCAAAAACGTAAAGTTAAATCCTGAAATAAAATTGTCCGATTTACCTACAGATAATTTTATACCTTACCTCACTGTGATATGAAAACATCCTTGTTTATACTCATAGCGGACATAACATTGTTTTGCTTTACGCAAATCCTGCAAAACTTCTGCCAATACCGACTTCAGTTTATCGTTTTCCGTCTTTCCGAAACCGGTTTTCTTAAAACGTGCATAAGCCACATCGAAAGTCGTACCGAAAACATGTGCTGAATTGGCACTGGCATTTATATTTCTTTTCCGGAGTTTCTTTACCGACTCATCTGTCCGCAACACACTGGTCACAATAATCCGGTAAGAAGGTAAATCTTTAGCCGATAAAGAATCCCGGAAATTCCGCCCTATCGCTTGCAATAAGCCGACGGCCCTGGGCACCAGGTAAGGCTGCGAATGGGTCAGTTCGTCTACTTCATACAGCCGGCAAGACCGGATTTCTTCGACCTGCCCTTTCATCCGTTTCAACTCATTCACCGACCCGACCGGTTGTATCCCCCATTTTCGGGCTCCCTGCAGATGTCTGTCATTCAAATCGTTGAATGTGCGCGAATAATTCCGGAAATAGGAAAAACGATCGTTTTTTTTATCTCCGCTACATCCACACCACAGAAATATCCCCAATATAACCGCAATTTTAATAATTTGCATCCCTCTCTCATTTTGAGAATGCAAATATAACCAAATTAACGGTTCACTTTAGCCAAATCCTGTATCATCTTCATGGAATATTTTCCTTTCACTTGCAGAAAAACCGCCTCCTTCCCTCCGTCGACAACCGAAATAAACAATTGCCGGATCACTTTTTTATCGTCCAGGGTATAGATCTTTATTTCGTCTTTTTTATCCTTTACATTCAATAATTCTTCCAACTGATCCTTTTTTATATAATTCTTTATCTCTTTCGTAACATCCCTGACGATTTCTCCTTCTGTAACCAAAAGTTGAAAGGAAGAACTGTGACGTATAAAATTACGGACAACCTCACTCTCTTTTCCTGCCGGCATAAACAAGGAGAGAAAAAAACACCCGAACCGATTTACCCGCAAACTTACGACATCTTCGTGCTCTTTGTACTTATCACATATCTCCTGAAATTCCCGGGTCTGCCCCATCCCTGTTAAAGCCACTATGACCAGCAGAGATACCAAAAGAAACCGTTTCATATCCTATCATTTATTTTCATCGATTTTTTTCAACTGTTCAGCCCCTTTCACATTGACCATTTCAGCTATACCGGAAATCTGTTTCAGATCGATTTCTCCCGTAAATCCGATTAAAACAAACTCATTCTCATCGAGAATAACCATCACTAACTCCGAAACCGTCCCTTTCTTCTCCCGCGTATATATCCGGACCCACTCCTTTTTTTCCTTTACGTTCATCAGTTCCTCATATACAGACCCGCTTTTTGTAAGATCTTTCACAGCAGCATCATAATATTTCCGGGCATCCACTTCCGAGGTCAACACTTTCATACCCTTCAATTTCGAAACCATTTTCTGTACCTCCAACTCCCCATCGGCAGAAATCTGATACCTTATCTTCGTCTCCGAATCCGTTTTCTTTTCATCCGCCATCATCGCAATCAACTCAAACATCTTGGAAGAAATATTTACGACCGAAAAATTCTCATTATCGGCATAACGCATCTCGAATTCTTCTACAAAATTTTGAGCGAAGCCACCCCATCCCAGGCAAACAAGCACCACTAGCAATGTTATCTTTTTCATCTTTCTAAGTTTTAAAGTTTTTACTTGATATATTTAATCAGAGTCTCTGTTTTCTCTATATTCCGTTCAGCTTTCTTTTGTCCCTGCATCATTTTATCCGAAACGAGCATTAAAGTCTTCTCAACCTGTGCTAAAGCTTCTGCCGGATTTTGATAGGTATCTGCCGGTTCCGGTTTTTGCATCCGGTCCATATGCCGGTACAACAGTCCCATGCCGATAAACAATACAAATACGGCAGCCAGGCGCATGCCCAACGTCAGCCACATCCTTGCCCCACCCTTTTTCCGGTCGATCTGCCGCAAAATCCTTTCATCAAACGAATCATTCAATCCCACTTTCCGTTCTGTCCGCTGGAATACAAACAGGGAGGTATAGCGGGATAAATGCTCCGGCATCTCTTCTTCTCTGGTAAAAAAAAGACGTAATTCTTCCTCCTCTTCCACTGTTGTTTCACAGCTCCAGTATTTTTCCAACAATTTTTCAATTCTTCCGTAATCCATAACCGTCAATTTTTAAAAACATTTCCCTGATTTCTTTTCTCGCTCTGAACAGATTTACTTTCACCTGTTCTTCCGAAACAGCCATACAAGCGGCAATTTCCCGGTAACTCATACCTTCAATGTCTCTCAACTGTATAACCGTTCTTTGCTTTTCCGGAAGACGGCCGATCAACTCATGCAACCATCTCAGATTATCGTCTTTTTCGATTCTCTCATCCGGCCTCTCTTCCTCCAGCCTCAATTCCCAATGTTCATCCAATGTTTCATTTCCATATTCTTTCAGCCCAATCTTTCCCAACGAAATATTCCGTACCATCCTGCAACAATAGGCCTCTTTGTTCCCGATCCTCTCCCAATCCTCCCGTATATCCCACATTTTAAGCATGACCTCCTGTACAACATCTTCCGCATCTTCCGTACTCCGCATTATTCGTAAAGCCAAGCGAAACAACTTATCCCGTAAAGGCAAAATCTTATTTTTAAATTCTTCTATCTTCATCGTATATACCAGACAGATCAGTCAATCAAAAGTTACATCAATATACAAGAAATTTAAAAATAATAAATCCGGTTTGCCCCGTCCTGCCTTCCAAGCTAAATAAGGATGCAATACATGGATTCCGGTCGCCACAACTTCACACTCTCTCTTTTTGTTTTAAAACCGGTTTTCCGGGTATCCTGAACAACCGATAAATAAAAAAGCTCCCAAATAAATCTGATATTTGGGAGCCTTTGAAATACCGAATGAATTTCTTATTGGTTTCTCTGTTTAAACTTTTCCAGTCCTTCTTTGAGAAAATTGTAGAAAGCATCCCGGTTCAGATCATATCCGCGGGCAGGCATCAACATATACTTTTCCAGATCCTTTCCTTCAACATGACTGTCCAATAGAATATAATTGGGTTGAGCATTGGAATTAAAATATTTAATCTGAAAATCGGCATTTTTCTTTCCGAGAGTCTTTTTCTTCTTTCCATCATAGTCAGAAATATACCATTCATTTTCAGGCAAAGTCTTTTTATCGTCCACATGCAAAGCCACAACGACATAATCATTTCTGAGCATATCCAAAATACGGGGATCGGACCATACGGATTGTTCCATTTCCCGGCAATTCACACATCCATGTCCCGTAAAAGCGATAAACAGTGGTTTATTCTGTGCCCGGGCGCATTTTAATGCCTGTTCATAATCGAAATATCCGTCGATTCCATGAGGCAAATGTAAGAAGTCTGCATATTTGGGAGATTCACAGGCTTCCTGATTCCTGGATACGGCCGCCGGATTACCGAGAGCCACACCACTCTTCATAATTTCTTTGGCATTGTCGCGTACAATACGGTTAATATCGAAATCGATCGTCTCCTGTGGCGGGAAATAACCGGCCAATGCTTTCAAAGGAGCTCCGAACATACCCGGAATCAGATAAATAACAAAAGCAAAGGTAGCGATAATAAATGCCAGCCGGGTTACACCGATATATTGTAAATCACTGTCATTTCTAAATTTCAGTTTACCCATCAGATACAAGCCCTGTAAAGTGAAAACAGCTACCCAGATGGCGATATATACCTCCCGGTCGAGTAATCCCCAATGATATGTCTGGTCGGCTACCATCAAGAATTTAAAGCCTAAAGCGACTTCAATAAAACCCAAAACCACTTTTACCGAATTCAGCCATCCTCCTGATTTGGGCAAATTTCCCAATTTAGAAGGGAAAAAAGCAAAAAAACCGAAAGGCAAAGCCACTGCTAGCGAAAAACCCAGCATACCGATAACCGGTCTCAATACCGATCCCCGGGCAGCTTCAACGAGCACTGTACCGACAATCGGTGCCGTACACGAGAATGACACCAATACCAAAGTAAAAGCCATAAAAAAAGCACCGATATAACCGCCTTTATCAGCCTGCTTATCGGACTTATTTACGAGCCAGGAAGGAAGTACGATTTCAAACGCTCCGAAAAACGAAGCAGCAAAGATCATAAAAATGATAAAGAAGAATACATTAGGAACCCAGTTCGTACTCAGCCAATTGATAAAATCCGGTCCAAGCACAACCGAAATAATCAATCCCAGCACCGTGTAAATAGCAATGATCGAGAAAGAAAAAAACAATGCTTTCGCTTTGGCTTTGGCCTTATTAGAATCTCCGTGCATAAAGAAAGATACCGTCATCGGAATCATCGGAAATACACAAGGCATCACGACGGCTGCTAACCCCGCTACAAAAGCAAGCCAGAAAAACATCCACAAAGACTCGTCTTTCTGCGTATCAGATGCCTGCAGATCTCCCGACGGCACCTCCGCTGTCTTTTCAACAACATTTCCCGCCCCCTTCAAAGGAATCGTAAACTCTTCGTCGAACATGACACACTGTCCTTCCTGACATACCTGATATTCCAACGTTCCTTTTACCGAAGTCAATGCCGGATCGGTCACTTTGATTTTCTGGGTAATTACAAATTCCCCTGCAAAATGCCATACATCCACCTCAAATATCGGATCATACTCTTTATGCGGTTCGTTTTCGGTAGCTTTCCCCAGCAATTCGATTCCTTTCCCCGCAGCCTCGAAATTCAAAGAGGTTTGCATCGGTCCGCCTTCGGGAGTATACATGGAATATATCGTCCAACCGGGTTTCAATTCAGCTTTTAATGTCAATTCGTATTCCCCGTTTCCCAAACTCTTCTCGCTATATGACCATGTCGCCGGATTTTCTACCTGAGCAAAGGCTGTTAATATACCTATTGTCCAAAACAATAAAAAAGTAAATAATTTTTTTCTCATAAGTTTCAATTATGCATATGAATGTATAACTACAAATATTTAACTCAAAGACAAAAATAGAATTATTTTATCACGGAATACTATGAATTTGTTAAATTTAACATATAATTAAAACGGCGGAAAAATTCCGCCGTTTTTACATTTTATCATTTGTTTCCCTAAGATACTCCCCGGTTTCTCAATCCACAATTTCCCGCTTATAGGAATTATAAAAATGATATTCATAAATATAATACGACGGGACATCCACGATACGAAGAGATATCTTATACCGGAAAGCCCAGCGACGGCGCATGGAAATAAAACCTTTTTTCAAATAAGCGCCGATAAACGGATGTACTTTCAATACGATATTCCGGCATCTCTTTTCCCGGGCAATGTGTTCCAACTGGTCTTCAATCCGGTCGATAACCAAAATAGCAGGTTCCGCTTTTCCCGTCCCGTGACATACGGGACAAGTTTCCATCGTATCGACAGTCATTTCCGGCCGTACCCGCTGACGGGTGATCTGCATCAATCCGAATTTACTCAACGGCAAAATCGTATGTTTCGCCCGGTCGATTTCCATACAGGCTTTCATTTTATCATACAATTTCTGCCGGTTTTCGGCCAATTGCATATCGATAAAATCAATAACGATGATGCCTCCCATATCCCTCAACTGCAATTGCCGGGCCACTTCTTCTGCGGCCGCCAGATTAACTTCCAGGGCATTTGACTCCTGATCGTCACCCAATTTTGCCCGATTGCCACTGTTCACATCGATGACATGAAAAGCTTCCGTATGTTCGATAATCAAATAAGCCCCGTTCTTAAAGGAAACTGTTTTCCCCAACGAAGATTTTATCTGCTTATCCACACCGAAATGGTCGAGTATCGGTATTTCAGGAGATACATATTTTACGATATCTTCTTTCTCGGGCGCTATCGAGCTAAGATAATGCCGTATTTCCTTACTTAAAGTAATGTCATTGACATATATATTCTCGAAAGAAGAATTCAGAATGTCACGTAAAATAACACTTGTCCGGTCGATTTCCCCTAAAATAAGCTTAGGCGGCTCGATATCCCGGATATGTTTAAATGCACTCTCAAATCTATCCACCAATTCCTTGAGTTCAGTGTCGAACTGCGCCACCTTTTTCCCTTCGGCCACCGTCCGCACTATTACCCCGTAGTTTTTAGGCTTGATGCTCTCAATAAGCCGTTTCAACCTTTTCCGTTCTTCAGGAGATTTTATCTTCTGCGAAACGGATACCTTATCCGCAAAGGGCATCAAGACGAGATTACGTCCGGCAATACTCAACTCTGAAGTCAAACGCGGCCCTTTCGTGGAAATAGGCTCTTTGGCCACCTGTACGGCAACCCATTGTCCAACGGTAAGAATATCGGAAATCTTTCCGTTCTTACTGATCTCCGGTTCCAGCTTCAGTTTAGCCAACGGCAGTCCTTTACGGGCAATACACTGTTTGATATAGGTATCCAGAGAATGGAATTGAGGACTCAGATCCAGATAATGAAGAAATGCATCTTTCTCGTATCCCACATTTACAAATGCCGCATTCAATCCGGGCATGATCTTTTTTACTTTTCCCAGATAAATATCCCCCACGGCAAACTGGACGCTCGTTTTTTCTTTCGTCAACTCCACCAGCTTCTTTTCCCGCAGCAAAGCGATAATAACCTCATCCGCCCTGACATCAATAACTAGCTCACTGTTCATGTGTATACATTTTTCTTTTATAATTAAATAAACCTAAAGAACACCGGTTCTTTAGGTTTATCTTCGACTCACAAACTTATTTCTTCTTATGACGATTTTTTCTCAGTCTTTTTTTACGTTTGTGAGTAGCCATCTTATGTCTTTTTCTCTTTTTTCCGCTTGGCATAATCTACTCCTTTCTTATTTTTTAACTTTACCTTTAACTTCCGTTACAAAACTTTTGGAAGGTTTGAATGAAGGAATGAAATGTTCGGGTATTTTGATAGTTACGTTCTTTGAAATGTTACGGGCTGTTTTTTCTGCTCTCTTTTTCACGATAAAACTACCGAATCCTCTCAAATACACGTTCTTACCACCAACCACGGAATTCTTTATTGACTCCATAAAAGCCTCTACTGTAGCCTGAACCGCTACTTTCTCAATCCCGGTTGTTCTCGAAATTTCGTTAACAATATCCGCTTTAGTCATTTTCTATAAATATTTAATATTCAATAATTTATTTCTTCTGATCTGTTTTCAGTCTGCAAATATAAGTGTTTTCCTGGAACAATGAAACAAACCTTTCGATTTTTTCTGAAAAAATATCAGATAGTTGCTTTTCCCACACCCTGTTTCCCCTTCCGCCTTTCACTTTTCACTTTATAATAATATCAAAATTTTTAACCGAAACATATCCTGTTAAGTATAAGATCCATCTTTGCGGTCTGTTTCTACATCCCCGACAGACAGAATCGTTACTATATAAATAAATACGCTTTTCACAATTCACCGAAATTTTCAGTTTAATATCTTCCCTCCGCCAGAATCCAGGCCCTGGTATTCTACCGGACACTGCGTTTCACCACTCAAACAGAATACGAAAACAAGGATTTATATCTCCTGAAATAAAAACTTAATATCCGGTCTTTTGTTTCCCACAATTTATTTTTAAATTCGCAATTCGATATTTAATAAGAATAGGGTTTTAAAATTGCCGTCTTTTTCGTAACTTGTGTGAAAATTTAAAGGGTAAGAAGTATGGTTAACAAAGTGATTTTAATCGGAAATGTAGGTGCCGATCCGGAAGTAAGGTACCTCGATGGTGGTGTTGCAGTTGCGAATTTACGGCTGGCAACGACAGAAAGCTACAAAAACAAAAACGGAGAAAAAGTCGATCAAACGGAATGGCATAATATCGTATTATGGCGGGGGTTAGCGGAAATTGTCGAAAAATACGTTAAAAAAGGTATGCGGCTTTATATCGAAGGCCGAATCCGTACCCGTTCCTGGGACGATCAAAACGGAGTAAAACGGTACACCACTGAAATTTACGCCGACAACATGCAAATGTTGTCATTCAACCGCGGAGACAATGCCGATGTTGCGCCTCGCAGTAATTTTTCAGCAGCCCCCTCTGCTCCGGTTCAGAATATTTCTCCGGCTACTGATGAAAGCGACGATCTGCCGTTCTGATACCGAATAAAGAACAGAGATTAAAGAAAGAAGGTAAGGCAAGAGGAGGGTGAAATTGTTTAACTAATAATATAAATTTTGGAAACTGAGCTAATAAGTGCCGTATCGGATGTTGCATATGGACCGTTTAACTTAACCGATGTCATCTTCATTATTATTTTACTGCTGCTGCTTTTTTCTTCGGCCGTCATTTCAGGCTCCGAAGTAGCTTATTTTTCTTTGAGTCCGGGCCAGTTAGAAGAAATCCGGCAAAAAGGTTATGAAAAGGTATGTCACCTCCATCGCAAACCGGAAAAGCTATTAGCGACAATTTTGATATCCAACAATTTCGTCAATGTCGCAATTGTCATATTATCCTCTTATCTGGTAGATTCGTTGTTCGATTTTTCCGGAAACCCTTTATTGGGCTTTGTCATCCAGGTTATCGTCGTCACATTCATCATATTACTATTCGGCGAGATCATTCCCAAACTGTATGCCAACCGCTCCCCGATAAAGATGGCGATATTTATGGCATCGCCCTTAACCGTGTTGAGCTACCTGTTTCGTCCGCTTTCAGCCTTATTGATCAATTCGACTTCGATTATCAGTAAAAAAGTGGCTAAAAAAGACAGTATCTCCATCGACCAGTTGTCAAAAGCCCTGGAATTGACCAAAGATTCCGAAATCAATGAAGAAAAGGACATTCTGGAAGGTATTGTGCGTTTCAGTAATATTTATGCGATCGATATTATTCAGCCCCGTATCAATATTATTGCCATCGACGAAGAAGATTCTTTCAAACACATCCGCGAGCTGATTATCGAACACGGATATTCCCGGCTCCCGGTATATAAAGACAATCTTGATACGATCGTAGGTATATTATATATAAAAGACCTGCTGGCACATTTACAGGAAGACGATCATTTTCAATGGCAAAGCTTGATACGGCCAGCCTATTTTGTCCCGGAGACCAAAAAAATTAACGACCTGCTGGAAGAATTCCAAACCAAGAAAGTACATCTGGCTATTGTCGTAGATGAATACGGGGGCACGTCGGGTATTGTCACCATGGAAGACATTCTGGAAGAAATCGTAGGAGAAATCAATGACGAAACCGATGAAAAAGAAAAGACATATATCAAAATCAAAAACAACGCCTATATTTTCGAAGGCCATACATTACTGAACGATTTTGAAAAGATTGCAGATATTAAAGACGATTATTTCAAAGACATAGAAGGTGAAGCGGACACGTTAGCCGGTTTAATTCTCGAAATCAAAGGAGAGCTGCCCCGGAAAAATGAAGTCATTACCTACCGGCAGCATAAATTCACCATTCTGGATGTCGATAAGCGAAGAATCAAGAAGATCAAATACGAAAACCTGGACCAAGAGACAGAATAAAATGAAGATAAACACCGGATTTTCAGGAAAAATAATTTTCACGGCCTGCTTATTATCTATTGCCATACTACCGATGAGCTGCCGGGAAAATTACTCTCCGCGTCCTTACGGTTACTACCGGATCGATTTTCCGGAGAAAGCATACTCACCGATGACTGCTCCCGGTTTACCTTACACATTCAATATATCGGACCAGGCCGTAATCGAACCCGATAAATCGCCGGATGCAGAAGCCTACTGGATAAACATCCGGTATCCGGCATACAACGCTATAATCAACCTGTCCTACAAAACCATTGCGAATGATACTTCTCTCCTTAGGTACGAACAGGATTGTCATCGGCTGGCTTATGCTCATACAGTAAAAGCAGAATCGATAAAAGAACAGTATTTCAGCCGGGACAAAGGATTACACGGTTTGCTTTACCTGATTGAAGGCAATACAGCTTCATCGACACAATTTTATATCACTGATTCCACCCGGCATTTCCTCAGAGGGTCCCTGTATTTTCATACACATCCCAACAAAGATTCCCTGGCCCCGGTCATCGAATATTTACGGAAAGACATCGTCGAACTTATGGAGTCGGCCGAATTTAGCCGGTAAGATCACCGGAAAAGAATTTCCCCTTTAGCCGTATAAGGTACCGGTATCCCTGCCAAATAACACAAGGTCGGCAATAGGTCCGTCATCTTACATTCCGGAGCCAGAGAATGCCCGATACCTGCACCGTAAAAGAATACAGGCACTTTATTACGCTTACTGTAACGAAAATAATTGTCTTCCCTGTCCTTCAATTCCGGAATCCAGGTGGGCTGCAAACAAAACATCACATCTCCGCTCCTCTTCTGGGAAAAAGCATTCTGCATCAACATCTCCTGTCCGTGAGAAAATGCATTCCGGGACAAAGAATAAGCCGTCAATACTTTGGATATTCCCTCGAATTCAACCATAAAATCAGCTACTTTATCCTGTATTTCCTCCAATGACAGTTTGTTTTTCTCTATCAATCCCCGGTTTAAATAAATTTGTCCGGCATCGTAATCAGCTACCCATTCTCCGTCCCCATACACCAGGTTCAGATAAGATTTCAATAAGGCCACAGACTTAAAAATACTGAAATACCCACTCTCTATCCGCATTTTATCCAATTCTTCGGGCAACAACTCCCGGGCTTCCGTATAAGTCAGCACCACCGTATACCCCTCTTTCCCGACCTTACTATCCAAAAATTCCAGCAAACGCTGTATGTCTTTGTCCATACGCAGCACCATATCCTGAAATTCCCGGGCATAAACCCCAAAATCCCGGTTCATATAATCAAGGCTCGAAAAGCCGAGAGCCAGCAAATCCACATCATTGTCTTTGCCCAATCCCTCCGAATTTACCAATTGCTCGGCCAGATCCACCACCATCGTATTAGCATAAGGTGTGGCTTTCAACACCCGGTAAGTATTAAATTTCTTTTTAGCCTGGGCGATATCATAAAAAAAACTATTTCCCATGCCCAACTTATTTTTCATTTTCAACGAAAGTGAATTACTCTGTTCTTCTGCCAAAGGCATCCATCCCCGGCGAATGAGGAAATCACTTTCGATTTTTCCGTTATAAGCCGTCAGCCAGGCCGGGAGAGAATCAGCGTAAAAACCGGAAGAAACCCATTTGCCGCTTTTTTCACTCAGCCACAACGACAGATTGGCACAACTACCGCCTCCCAACACCGCCACTTCCGGATTAACAGCCACACTGTATACCTTGGAAAATACATCATTCATTTTCAATACACAGCCCAGAGTCAACGCCTCCAATCCTTCAGGACTATATCCTTTCAGCGAATCACCGTAACCGATTTCCGGATAATTCACAGCGGCCACATTATTTATCCGGCAGCGTCTCAATCTGTCATACCAGTCATGAGCCACAATCCCGTGAATAATAGGCAGTACACCTGTATATATCGTAGCCTGGTCGACTCCGGTCTGGGAATACAAATAATTGTAATCGGCAACACTCCTTTTTCCCTGATTCATAATCCTTTTGAATCCTCCTTCTTCCAAATCCCCGGCATAAACGGATAACCATTCCGGATAAAACTGATCAATCGTAATAGTGACGATCAACCTGGTCTTATTTTCCGAAGCATATCCTTTCAACACACAACAAAACAGCAGAAAAACATATATATATTTCATAACCGATTCTATCTGATGACAATAATTTTCTCAAAGCAACAAAGGTAAAAACAATTAAAAACCGAAAAATGAAAATCAAAAAATATTTTAATCGTTACAACAAGATTACCGTGATTTTAATGATGTTTAACACCTCGGATTCCGCATATTATCAACAAAGGATGTCGGAGTTTCGGTTTTAAAGAAAAAGGGAGCAAAATATTATAATTTATAAGTAAGCTTGTGTAGTTTTCCTATTTGTTTACTATATTTACCACTTCAATTAAACCTGAATTAAATTATGGAGGACAAGAAATTTCAGCTGGCAGAAAAACTCAGGACCTATATCAGTCGCTACGGAATCAATGATTTCAGCGAAGAGCATCTACAAAAAGTAGGCTTATCCACAAATGAACTGAAAGAATACTTTACAGATCGTAAAGACATGGTTAATACGATTTTAGCTCATGAAAGAAGGTGTTTCGAAGAAATTTTCAATGAATACAACTTTGAAGGATGGAATGCAATTGACATCTTACTGATTGTAAGTAACGAGATCAACAATCGTTTTTTCAATGTAACCCCCTCGGTAACAATGGCTTTATCAAAAGCCTATCCGGATCTTTACGAAGAACATAAGAATCTCCGTTCGGATTTTATATACGAAAAGATAAAAATCAACATCGAAAAAGGCATGGAACAGGGAATTTATAAACAGGATGCTTCCAGCGAAATGATTGCCCGCATGTTTATTGCCAAATTGAATGATATCCACAATCCGGAAATCTATCCGCCTGAAGGATTTACATTTACGACAATTTTCAACAATCTGATCGACAGCATTATCAAATCGATCACAAATGAGGAAGGAAAAAGATACTACAAGCAACGCAAACAGCTTTACAGTGTTTTAAACTTCCGGTAATTTCCGGTCAATCAGTTTAAAATAAACAACTATGAAATATCAAATAGACGACATAGATAGAAAAATCCTTTCCTATCTGGTAAAAAATGCAAGGGTACCTTTCCTTGAAATAGCGAGAGAATGCGGAATATCCGGAGCTGCCATCCATCAACGTGTAAAAAAAATGGAAGATGCAGGAATTATTGAAGGTTCCCGTTTTATTGTAAAACCCAGAGCCTTAGGGCTTAAGATATGTGCTTTTATCGGTGTTGTTCTTGACAATGCCCATCAATACAAATCTGTGGTTAAAGAGTTAGAAAAAATTCCGGAAATCACGGAATGCCATTTCATTACAGGCCATTATGCCTTTCTTTTGAAGCTTCGGTGTAACAATCATCAGCATCTGATGGATGTTTTGATCAATACCCTTCAGAATATACCGGGGATCGCTAAAACGGAATCTTTTATATCTTTGGATACCATTATCGAAAAACAAGTCGATCTGCTTACAGAAGATCCCAAATAAAAAAAGAGCTTTTTCAAGCTCTTTTTTTTATATAACGATTACTCTGTCGTGTTCCTTGTCACAGTCGACTTTCAACACGCCTCCTTCCGGAACCGTACCTTTAATAATCACCTCTGCCAATTCATCTTCCAGATACTTCTGAATGGCTCGTTTCAAAGGACGCGCCCCATATTGCGGATCATATCCTTTCTCTGTCAGGAATTCCCGGGCTTCCTCCGAAATCTCGACAACATATCCCAAATCGCCGACCCGTTTCATCAGTCCTTTTAATTCGATATCGATAATCTTATGAATATCCTCTTTCGTCAATGCATTGAAGACAATTACATCATCGATACGGTTCAGAAATTCGGGAGCAAATGCATTTTTCAACGCCTTTTGTACTACACCCCGGGCATAATCCTTATCATTCACCCGGTCTTCCCGGCTAAATCCGATGCCTCTGCCGAAATCCTTCAATTGCCGGCTTCCGATATTGGACGTCATGATTATTATGGTATTCTTAAAATCCACCCGCCGTCCAAGGCTATCCGTCAACTGCCCGTCGTCCAGCAACTGCAGCAAAATATTGAAAACATCCGGATGGGCTTTCTCGATCTCATCCAACAGCACCACCGAATAAGGTTTTCTTCTTACCTTTTCCGTCAATTGTCCGCCTTCCTCATATCCGACATATCCGGGAGGTGCTCCGACCAGCCGGGATACGGCAAATTTTTCCATATATTCGCTCATGTCGATACGAATCAAAGCATCGTCTGTATCGAACAGATATTTTGCCAGAACTTTAGCCAACTGGGTTTTTCCGACCCCTGTAGGTCCCAGGAATATAAAAGAACCAATCGGGCGGTTGGGATCTTTCAGACCGGCCCGGTTCCGATGAATCGATTTCACAATCTTTTCAATCGCCTCTTCCTGACCGACAACACTACCCGCCAGCTCGTCCCGCATTTGCAGCAACTTTATACCTTCCGTGCGTGCAATCCGTTTTACAGGCACACCGGTCATCATAGCCACCACTTCGGCAACCTGCTCCTCATCGACAAGAATCGGATTCTCATTCAATTCTTTTTGCCATGACTCGTTTTCCCGCTCCAACAATGAAGTCAGATGACGCTCTTTATCCCGAAAAGCTGCAGCGACCTCGAAGTTCTGTTGTTTTACAGCCTCCTTCTTCTGATACTTTACCTCTTCGATATTCTTTTCCAGGTCCTCAATTACAGCCGGAACGTTGATGTTCGTAATATGCACCCTGGACCCCGCTTCATCCAAAGCATCGATTGCCTTATCAGGCAATGCCCTGTCCGAAATGTAACGCATGGTAAGCTTTATACACGCTTTAATAGCTGCCGGCGTATATTTTACATTATGATGCTCTTCATAACGCGACTTTATATTATTCAGAATCTCTACCGTTTCTTCAAAAGTTGTCGGCTCTACCAATACTTTCTGAAAACGACGTTCCAAAGCACCGTCTTTCTCTATATTCTGACGATATTCGTCCAATGTCGTCGCGCCGATACATTGAATCTCTCCTCTGGCCAGTGCCGGTTTCAGCATATTGGCAGCATCAAGGCTTCCCCCCGATCCTCCGGCTCCGACAATGGTATGAATCTCATCTATAAATAAAATAACGTTTTTATTCTTGGCCAATTCATTCAAAATCGCTTTCAAACGCTCTTCAAACTGTCCCCGGTATTTTGTTCCCGCCACGATAGCAGCAATATCCAAAGCCACAACCCGCTTGTCAAACAACACCCGGGACACCTTACGTTGCGTGATACGAATAGCCAACCCCTCTGCTATGGCCGATTTGCCGACACCGGGTTCACCTATCAATACCGGATTATTTTTTTTGCGGCGGCTCAATATCTGTGCCAAACGCTCGATTTCCCGTTCACGACCGACAATCGGGTCCAATGTACCTTCTTCCGCAGCTTTTGTAATATCGATTCCGAAATTATCCAGTACCGGAGTATCTGATTTAGACATTCCCTGCTGACGGTAAGGATTATACAACGGATCTTCATCCTCCATGTCCTCATCCTCGGAATCCTCCTTATAATCCGATTGCATCCGGGCCCGTTCTTTCAGCAACTGCTCCCTGAACACCTCGTAATCGACCCCCATGGATTTGAATAGTTTGGATACAAATACAGCTTCACTTCGCAGTATAGCCAACATGACATGTTCTGAATCCACCTGCTCATCACCTAATTTCAAAGCTTCCTCCATCACCCGTTTCAAAATACTGTTGGCGGCCAATGTAAAATCCAACTCTGTCAAAGATTCTATTTTTTCTTTTTTCTTTGCCAGTTTTTCTTCTATCCGATCCTTCACCTCATAGAAATCCACCCCCAGAGCCATCAGCACATCTATTGCCCGGCCCCGACTCAACCTCAACAGCCCCAAAAACAAATGTTCGGGATAAATCTTCGAATTACCCAAACGTTTAGCTTCCTCTCCTGCAGAGGTCATTATCTGTTTTAATCTTTTTGTATCGCTTTTACCCATTTTTATTTAATAAGCAACTCTTACTTAAAATCTGAAAAGTCGCATTTGACATCATAAAAATAATACATTCCAATGAAAATCACTATTGAAAAAAAGAAATTATTATTACTTATCGTTAATCATCTCCTTAAATTCATTTTCTCCGATAATCCGGATTCCCAATTTTTCAGCTTTTTTCAATTTACTTCCGGCATTTTCTCCCGCCAGCAAAAAAGTGGTTTTTGAAGATACCGAATCACTGACCTTGCCGCCGGCACTCAATATGATATCTTTAAAATATTCCCGCGGCCGGCTCAATGTCCCTGTTATTACGAAAATCTGTCCTTCAAGGATATTGTTTTCTTCAGCTTGTTCCTCCATCTCTCCGGCAACCCCATATTTCAGCAAACGTTCGATCAGTATCCGATTTTCTATCCGTGCAAAATATTTCAATAAACTATTCGCCATCTGCTCTCCGATATCCTCCACCTCTATCAGTTGTTCATAGTCGGCAGCCATCAATTTCTCCATACTCCGGAAACTTCTGGCCAGATTACGGGAAGCCGTCTCACCGATATAACGAATCCCCAAACCATATAATAAGGCAGGAAATCCGGCGGTTTTCGATTTTTCAATACCGGTGATCAAGTTATCCACTGACTTTTCCTGCATCCGGTATACGTTTAAGGTATTCAATTTCCGTACCATTTTTTCATTACGCAGGAAAAAATTCCGGATATTGACGGCATCCGTATCTGTCATTCCCTCTACCGTTGCTATTTCCGATTCAGAAGCCGTTGCCAATTCATAAATATAATCGTAAGAAGCTGCCAATAATTCCGCTTTATACCTGTCAACCCCGGGTATACAAAAGGCAAAAATGACATCATCCGAAGGAATATCCGCCACCTCTCCGGCTGCTTTCAAACGCTCTAAAGGCTCATTGAAAGGAGTCCGGAAATAATCCAGAATCCGGTTTACGTTCTTCTCTATATCTTTACTCTCTCCCCAAGGCAAGGCCATCAACTCTTCCTTACCGGCCTCGGCTAATGCCTTCAGGCTGGAAAAACGCCCTGCCAGCATCGTTGCCAGACGAGCCGATATGTTTTTCAATCCGATTTCAAAGCCGTAAATCACCTTAGCCAACGGAATACTCGTCATCTCAAAACTTTGAGGATAAATGATTTTCTCCAATCCGATCAATTCGGCCCGCCGTTCCGGTAAAATATATATATCGGCCACATTTTGTATAAAGTGCCGGCTCAACAATAAATCTATCGTCTCTTCCCCCATACCTTCTATATCCATGGCCCGGCGACTGACAAAATGTTCGATTTTACCGGCAATCTGCGGGGGACAATGTTCTTCATTCGGACAATAATGGTTGGCCTCGCCTTCTATCCGCACCAATTCCGTTCCACATTCGGGACAATGTGTAATAAATTGCACCGGTAACGCATCCGGTTTTCTACGGCTCACATCCACTCCTACAATCTTCGGAATGATTTCTCCCCCTTTCTCGACATACACCGTATCATGCTCATGCAAATCCAAATCGGCTATAATATCCGCATTGTGTAAAGAAGCCCGTTTCACCACCGTTCCGGCCAGATGCACCGGTTCCAGATTAGCAACAGGGGTTATACTCCCCGTTCTGCCTACCTGGTAGCTGACCGAAATCAACGGAGTAGCTTCCCGTTCTGCCTTAAACTTGTAAGCGATCGCCCAGCGGGGAGATTTTGCCGTATAGCCTAATAAATGTTGTTTTTCAAGATCATTGACTTTTACGACGATACCATCGATAGGTACCGGCAAATCCACCCTCTTTTTATCCCATTCTTTCACAAAATCCCATACTTCTCCGATGGTATTACAAAGCCGGAGATAAGGCGGTATATAAAATCCCCACTCCTTTGCCTTCATCAGGCTACCGTAATGCGTATCTGCCGGCGTATTCTCTCCGGGCAAATAATAAAGAAAACAATCCAAATGCCGTTTGGCCACCAAAGCCGAATTTTGTAATTTCAACGTACCGGCAGCAGCATTCCGGGGATTGGCAAACAGCGCTTCCCCTGCTTCCGCTTTCTCCTGATTTAAACGGTTGAAAACAGCAAAAGGCATTAAAATTTCACCCCGTATCTCAAATTCGGCAGGATAATCTCCCTGAAGTTTTAAAGGGACCATACGAATGGTCCGGACATTAGCCGTCACATCATCGCCTCTCACCCCGTCCCCACGGGTAACGGCCTGTGTCAATTCCCCACCGGTATAAGTCAGACTGATCGAAGTTCCATCGTATTTCAACTCGCATACATATTGTACTTCACCTGCCGTTTTACGTACCCGGGTATCAAAGTCCCGGATTTCTTCCTCGCTGTATGTATTACTGAGCGAAAGCATCGGATATTTATGCTCCACCTGGGTAAATTCCCGGTTTATATCCTGACCGACCCGCTGTGTCGGAGAATTCGGATCATACCATTCCGGATGAGCTTCTTCCAAAGCTTCCAGCTCATGCATCAAACGATCAAATTCGATATCCGAAATCTCCGGTGCATTATCGATATAGTACTTATTATTATGATATTCCAGTAATTTACGCAACGCCAATAGCCGTTCCTCTGCTTTTTCCATAGTTTCCGTATAAATCTTTACGACAAAGTTACGGAAAAATAATCATTTTCTTTCCTTCTGAAAGAGTTCGAAAAATGCAGGAAAATCCTGAAAAAAAGGTATTTTTCAAACCGGCTTACAGTTATTTTATCAAAATATATTGATGAATTATACAATATTTCAAATCTAAACTATATTTTTAGACACTTAAATAAGACTACAACGTAAACTATGAAGATCAAATTATCCGTCTTTTTTTTACTGTTACTATTTTCCGCAAAAGCTCAGTTTGTCGATTTAGGGCAAGATCCGGCAGGTTTACGCTGGAAACAAATTAAAACAGAAGATTTTCAGATCATTTACCCGGACTATTTCGAAGAAAATGCCCAAAAAATTGCGAATATATACGCAGCCTTGTACCGCCACTCGAATTCTCTGGCACATAAACCCGTAAAAATATCGATGGTCATTCACGCCAGCGGAGGTATTGCCAATGGTAACGTTGCCTGGGCTCCCCGTAAAACCGATCTGTATACGATGCCTCCCCAGGAACCATCCGATACCTGGCTGGAACACCTCTGTGTACATGAATTCCGTCATGTCGTACAAATCGACAAAGTGAACCAGGGACTGACGAAACTGCTATATTACATTTTCGGAGAAGAAATTACGATTGCCGTTACCGGCTTATATCTTCCCCTGTGGTTCCTCGAAGGCGACGCCGTGACATTCGAAACCGCCGTCGGACATATCGGCAGAGGACGTTCTCCTGAATTTCTCAATGAAATGAAAGCACAAATCGTTGAAAAAGGTATATACACCTATTATAAGGCAACCCTCGGATCGGATAAAGACTTTGTCCCCAATCGCTATAACATGGGCTATTTTATGGTGGGCAATGCCCGGGTAAACTACGGTAACGAAATCTGGACCGACGCCTTGAACCGCATCGGCCGCCGTCCTTTTAGCCTGGCCCCTTTTGCCCGCAGCCTGCGTAAAACCCTGGCGCAAAAACGGGACAGCCTGTGGCGGGATTCCACCTTCCGGTCCCTCTTTATCAATGCAGACAGTGTAAAAAAAGCCAATACTTACCGGGATGCCAAACGCACCCTATACCGGGATAATTTTACGGAATTACAACGCATCTGGCAAAAAGAAGTTATACACGATTCCAGTAAATTCGATACCGTTTCCACACACAACCGAACCTATACCCATTACCTTTACCCCATCCGTTTACAGGATGGACGGCTCATTGCTTACAAAAAAGGGTTGCGGGAAACCGGTGCTTTCGTAAGCATCGGCTCAGACAAAGACAAACTACTGACACGCACGGGAGTCATGGACGACAACCGATATGCCATAAACGACGACCGTATCGTCTGGACGGAATACCGGCCGGATATCCGTTGGGAGCACGGCGGCCGCAACACGCTTGTAAGTTACGATCTGCACAGACACAAATACCGTTATCACAAAAGTCGTCACAACCGGTTTTCTCCTTTCTCTGTCGGTGAAAACTGGGGTGTTGTCGAAGTAAACGACAATAACCGGGCCTCACTGGTCATTCTCGACCCGGAAATGAAAAAAGAATTGCAACGCATCAAGGCATCCAAAGATGAGTTATTTATTCACCCGCATTACGATGGTAAAAAGATAACAACCGTCGTTCAGGGTCGGCAAGGCATACACCTGGAATCGATCGACCTGCACAGCGGTGCAAGAGAAAAAATCACCGCCCCCGTCTGGTATGAACTGGATAACCCGGTTGTACAGGACAGCCTGCTGCTGTTCCGGGCTTCTTTCAATGCCAATAATTCATTTTATGCCAGAAACAGCCGGACAGGTCACATCGACAATGTCCTGAATGCTCCCTACGGAGTGCGTTTCCCTTCTTTATATACCGATTCCCTGTATTTCTCGTTCTATACTTCCGACGGTTATAAACCCGGACGTATAGCCTTAAAGGACTTAAAAAATATCCCTTTAGACAAAGAACATTTCCGTCTGGCCGACTCTCTCGTTAGAAGAGAAAACTGGAAGATGTCCTGGGATAACGATTCCATATATCCGACCCGGAAATACCGGAAACTTACCCATCTATTCAATTTCCACAGTTGGGGCCCTTTGTACATAGACCCCAGCAGACAGGAAATCACAGCCGGTATCGTTGCCTATTCCCAAAACAAATTGAGCACGTTGTCCTTATCTGCCGGATATATTCTGGATTCGGACTACGATCACGGCGCCTGGATGCTTAACGCCAGCTACAAAGGAATATGGCCGGTATTCTCCGTCGACATCCGTAGCGGAAGATACGACTATTACACCTTCAACACAAAGGCCGAAAACCTGCACACCGGAACAAAAGATACCCTCTACCTGAAAAACCGGTCGAATTATACCCAGGGAGAATTTACCGTTCAACTCCCCTTCAACATATCCAGAAAAAATTACAACCGTTATATCACCCCTTACGCCCGTTACAAAATCGAGGCCATACACAACAATAAAGTCCGCGAAACCTACCTATTGACAAAAAAGGGCGATATGGGCTACATTCTGCCGGTAAACCCTTCCGACTTCCGTTTCTCGACCCCTTCCAACTATTACCAGATGTTGGAGTACGGCCTGCTGTTAGGCAGCCAAACCCGTATGACGCCACAGGAAATCAACCCCCGCTGGGGGCAATCGATACAAATAGGCTACGCACATACACCCTGGAAAAAACTGGATCTGGGACATGAATGGTGGGTATCCGGCACATTCTATTTTCCCGGCTTTGCAGTCAACAACTCCATTTCTTTATACGGAGGATACCAGGAACGCCCCGATAACAGAGCCTACGGAAAAAAAATACTCCAACCCCGGGGTATTCATTTTTACGGTTCAGAATTGACAACTCTACGGACAAATTATAAATTACCTCTGCTCTTTCCCGATCAGCACATCACTTCCCTCTTTTATATAAAACGTCTGGATGGAGGACTTTTCTTCGATATGGGACATGAAAAATTCCGCCGGGCGGAAAAAAACTATTACTCTTACGGAGCAGAATTGACAGCAGGATTCCATTTTTTGAGATTACCGTTTCCCCTGACCATGGGAATCCGGACAGGTTACGAAACACAAACCAAATCGATGTTTGCAGAGTTTTTATTCAATATTAGTTTTAGTATCTAAATATTTGTTTATTATTTGTTTTTTAGCTTACTTTGAAAAACTAATAAAAAAATGCCATGGCAAATTACGAAATCATTGCATTTTATAAGGACAGTGAGGAAGAAATCACGGTTCTGGCAAACAAAATAGGGATACTATACAACCTGAATGTCAGATTCGAAAAGCTTCCGGCAACTGCGGCCTCCATTGTTACACTCCTTTCCGAAAAAACAGTATTGTGCATACTTAACCGGGATACGTTGAAATTCGGTAAGTTGTTGAAATATGCCTACGAGATCAACAAACCGATGTTGCTTGTCCGGGCGTCTTATCCCGAGGATTCCTACAATCATTTCAATATTCCGGTAGGTTACCTGCAGGAAAACAAAGAAAAAGTAGTCTGGGCGAACTTTTTCCAAAGATACAATACAAAAGCAACGATCGAGTTGACGATTCCGCAGGAAAAAGACGAAGGTATAGCTCATTTGGTTGATAACAACGTCAGCTTTATCGAAAATATTTTCAAAAATTCCAATGCCCGGTACACCAAATCCTTCTTCAAAGGGAGTTTCGAGCATATTTTAAAAAATACGTTCATACAAACAGACAATTCCATTGTGTTTATCATGCGGCCTTTCCGTCTGTTTCCATTCTATACACCGCTGAATCTGCGCTTATTCAAACGTTATTCGCACACCCCTACGTTATTAATTCCCAGAGATGATGCCTTGTATATCCCTTGTCATTAATAACAGTTTCCTTTAAGATACGATCCACTTCACAATGAATTAAAATTTACATATACCATCTGATATCAATACCATACATTCCGTCTTTTTCAGTTACGGACAATGTCTGAAATTCAATCTTTCCTTAAAAAAATTTTTTTAAAACGATTGCAATTGTTATATTCGTAACCATCTAAATTCCGAAAGATGGTATTAAATGATATTGTGCAACTGTTAAAAGCCTCCGTTATATGCGGAGACCAACATCTCGAATGCGAAATAAAACGGGCATTTGCAGCCGATCTTATGAGTGATGTCCTGCGTCTGAATACGGAAGAAATGCTTTTGATCACCGGACTCGCTAATCTTCAGGTGATCCGGACAGCCGAAATGTCCGACATCAATTTCATTCTCTTCGTCCGGGACAAAAAAGTCAGTCCGGATATGCTGGAACTGGCCCGGGAAAACGGTATCGCCGTTTTACAATGTTCCCAAAGTATGTTTAAAGTCTGTGGCGAACTCTATAAAGCCGGACTGGAACCCGTATATTAAAACAGAATTATGGAATTTAATTTCAACATAGAAGGCGGTAACTTTTCACGTGCCGGTACAGCTTCCAGCGAAATAAAAAAAATACTCAAACAACTGAATGTCGACAGCAATCTGATCAAACGTATCGTCGTCGCATTGTATGAAGCCGAAGTCAATGTCGTTGCCCACGCCTGGGAAGGTTCTGTCAAATTACAAATTACGCCGGAAGCGATCCAACTTACCGTAGCTGACAAGGGACCGGGTATTCCGGATATCGGTTTGGCCATGCAGGAAGGATATTCCACGGCTACCCCCGAAGTCAGGGAAATGGGATTCGGAGCGGGAATGGGATTACCCAATATGCAGAAAAACTGTGACAAGCTGGACATTCAATCCGAAATCAACGTGGGTACGACTGTCCGCATGATCACCTATTTAAAGTAAGAACGAAATAACAAATACCCCGTACAAATAAGGGAAATATAAAATAACGAGTAATGAGCGGAGGGGAATTTTATCATGCATTAAAAATCGTGGACGCCGTCTGTACAGGCTGCACCCATTGTATGCATATATGCCCTACCTCCGCCATACGAATCCGGAACGGAAAGGCGTCCTTAAATGAAGCGGCCTGTACAGATTGCGGAATGTGTCTGAAAACCTGTCCTCAACACGCTATTATTGTCGAACAGGACGATTTCAGCCAAATATTCAAGTTCTCTTACCGGATCATTTTGCTCCCCACTGTGCTGATCGGACAATTCCCGGAAGATATCAGCGAAGAGCAAATCTTTTCCGAACTACATAATATGGGTTTTAACTATGTGATGGAAGTGGACAAAGCCACCGGCATTCTAGCAGAAGAAACCCGGAAATACATGGAGAAAAACGCCCACCTGAAACCTTTTATCTCGAATTCCTGTCCGGCTGTCATCCGGCTGATACAAGTCCGGTTCCCGTCCTTGATCGACCACATTATCCGATTGAAGCAAGTCATGGATACGGCAGCCATATATGTACGGAAAAAATTCATCGACAAAGGGATTCCGGAAGAAGAGATCGGTGTATTCTTCGTAACCCAATGTGCCGCAAAAATTGCCGCCATCAAATGCCCGGTAGGAGAAGAAAAATCTTCCGTCGACGGGGTAATCAACATGGATTTCATATACAATAAAATCCTTTTGGCCATTAACAAAAACAAAGACAAACCCATTACCAAAGTACCCGAACAATACCATCTGACTCCGGAATCTATCAACTGGACGCTGACAGGAGGCGAAGCCGCCCATTATACCGGTCGCTGTCTGGCTATCGATGAAATACACAACGTCATCGAAATTCTGGAAAAGCTGGAAAACGATGAAATTACGGACATCGATTTTCTGGAACTACGGGCCTGTGATCATTCCTGTGCCGGAGGAGCCCTCACTATCAACAACCGTTTTTTAACCATCGAACGCCTGCAAAAAAGGATGACAAACTACATCCGGAACAATTACACATCAGCCAACAAAATGCCCCAATACCGGGAATTTCTGAATGAACAAATCCGGCTGACGGGAGAGATTCGCCCCCGCTCCATCGAGAAACTGGACGAAAACATGCTGATCGCTATGGAAAAGATGGAAAAGATCAACCGGGTCATGAAGGTGCTGCCGCAAATCGATT
The DNA here is from genome assembly GCF_003524185.1 of Culturomica sp. Classification (NCBI taxonomy): domain Bacteria; kingdom Pseudomonadati; phylum Bacteroidota; class Bacteroidia; order Bacteroidales; family Odoribacteraceae; genus Culturomica; species Culturomica sp. Next base: position 126,519 of record NZ_DOED01000014.1, on the reverse strand, counting down.
GCGGCGCCTGCGGAGCCCCTTCCTGTCAGGCGCTGGCTCAAGATGTCGCACAGGGAAAAGCCAAACTGAACCAATGTGTATTCATGCAGAAAATACTGACAAAAGAAGGTTTGATTACGCCGGAAGAATCCATGGAACTCTCCTGCAAAATCTGGGGAGAGGAAAAATTCGACAAATAAATAACCTGAATCATCAATACAAATAAAATACCATCATGAAAGTCGCAGATATCGTCGAAAAATTAGGACTGGAAATATGTTGCGGAACAGCCGGAATAAACCGCGAAATCAAAGGCGGATACACATCCGATCTGTTGAGTGACGTCATGGGAAACGCCCAGGAAGGAAACCTGTGGATCACCTTGCAGACACATAAAAACGTAATGGCCATCGCTTCGCTGAAAGAACTATCGGCCGTTATTCTGGTGAAAGGTTACAAGCCGGAAGAGGATACCGTCACCGAAAGTGAAGCCGAAGGCATCCCGATACTTTCCACAACAAAACAGACCTTTGAAATTACAGGCGAGATATACGAACTGCTGAAACAAAAATAACGGCTTACGCCATCCTTACACGAAACGGAGTTTTCCGAAACGGTTTATGAAAACACGATATGCCGATTTACATATACACACAGTCCTTTCTCCCTGCGGGGATTTGGAAATGAGTCCGGCAAACATATTGCGAACTGCCCGCCAAAAAGGACTGGATATTATCGGCATAACCGATCATAATTCGACACGGGAAGCAAAAATCATCCGCGATGCAGCTGAAAATACGGGATTATTTGTACTCGCCGGAGCCGAAGTGACCACTCGCGAAGAAGTGCATTGTCTTGCATTCTTTGAAGAAGACGGGCAACTGACAGACTTTCAGACATACCTGGATACCTATCTTCCCGATATTCCGAACAATCCGGAAAAATTCGGCTATCAGGTCGTCGCCGATATTCAGGACAATATTATATATGAAGAACCTAAATTATTGATCTCTGCCATCACCCCGGGTTTGGAAGAAATCGAAAAAAAAGTACACAGCCTGCAAGGTATTTTCATTCCCGCTCACATCGACAAAAGTCATTTCAGCATATTGTCACAATTGGGGTTTATTCCTCCCTCTCTACAATGCGATGCGCTGGAATTAAGTCCCCACACAACGTACACATCCTTTATACACAATTACGATTACCTGAAAAACTATCCTTTCATCCGGTCCTCCGATGCACATTATCTGCCGGATATCGGAAAGGTATCGACTCCTTTCGAACTGGACGAAATATCGTTCTCCACTATCCGGGAAGCCATACACAATAGCAGGTTTTAATTTTTGATAAATCAAAAACAGTAAAATCCCCGTTCCGGTAAAAACCCGGAATCAAATTCAACATCTTTTTTCATTTTTAAAAATTCTTTTTCATGCAATCGTTGTAAGTATTCAAATTTAAATTAAATTTGAGGCGTTTTATTACAGATTCATTTCAAAATAAGGCTAAATAAAATAGATCGAAAGAATCACGCGTGAAAGACCTGGCTTCCCATATCATGGATATTGTCCAGAACTCAGTTCGGGCCAATGCACAAAATATAGAAATTACCGTAGAGGAACATTGGTCCGATGATTTATTGACGATCACAGTGAAAGACGATGGAGACGGGATGGACGAAGAAACCCTGCAACGGGTGCGGGATCCTTTTTTTACCAGCCGTACAGTCCGTAAAGTCGGACTCGGCATCCCGCTATTTCAACAAAACGCAGAGCGTACAGGGGGTTCATTAAGTATTACTTCACAGCAAGGGAAAGGGACAATCGTGGAAGCCCGGTTTATGCATTCTCACATAGACCGCCCTCCACTCGGTAACATGGCGGAAACCATCAGTTTACTGATCGCTGCCAACTCTGAAAGAGAATTTTTATATACCCATTGCTCCGATCGCGGTACATTCAGCATCGATACCCGTGAACTGAAAAACATGCTGGAAGGCATTCCGGTCAACCACCCGGAAATCATCATGGGAATACAGGAAATGATAAAAGAAAATGAAAAAGAAATTACAGAATAGTTAACCTGAAACGTCGCCGGGGCGACACAACATTAGAGACTTATGGAAAAAATAAAAACACTCGCCGACCTGAAAAAAATCAGGGACAATGTTCAGGCTAAAATAGACCTGCGCGAAAAAAGCGAACATCCCGAAAACATGATACAGATAAAAGTAGCTATGGCTACCTGCGGTATCGCATCCGGGAGTAAGGAAACAATGAACTATTTCCTTTCTCATCTGGAAGAAAACGGGATTGCAGCCGTGGTGACACAGACGGGTTGTATGGGCTATTGTTTTGCAGAGCCGACAGTAGAAATTACAAAACCCGGAAAAGAACCGATCGTCTTCGGTCATGTCAACTGTGAAAAAGCAGAAGAAATCATCCAGAAATATCTGAAACACGATGAACTGGTAGAAGGAATTATTCCGGTAAATTACGACACTATTGAACATTGAAATCTGAAAACTAAGAATTATGAGTTATAAAATGCATATTCTTGTATGTGGGGGTACCGGATGCCGCGCTTCCTCCAGCAAGAACATCATCAGCAGAATGGAAGATTACCTCAAAGAAAAAAATCTGGAGGATGAAGTACAAGTTATTGCTACCGGTTGTTTCGGTTTCTGCGAAAAAGGGCCGATTGTAAAGATCATGCCCGACAATACGTTTTACACCCAGGTAAAACCGGAAGATGCGGAAGAAATCATCAATGAGCATATCATAAAAGGCCGGAAAGTAGAACGCCTGCTCTACAAAGATCCGGAAAAGAAAGCGGCCGTAAGCGACTCCAAACACATGGGGTTTTATAAAAAGCAATTGCGTATTGCATTGCGTAATTGCGGGTTTATCGATCCGGAAAATATTGAAGAATACATCGGACGGGACGGTTATGCTGCATTGGCAAAATGCCTTTCCGAAATGACGCCGGAGGAAGTCATCAATGAAATTAAACTTTCCGGACTACGCGGACGCGGGGGCGGCGGTTTCCCTACCGGATTGAAATGGGAATTTGCCCGCAAATACCAGTCTGATTGCAAATACGTCGTATGCAATGCCGACGAAGGCGATCCGGGAGCTTTTATGGACCGTTCGATTATGGAAGGCGACCCGCATTCGGTCATCGAAGCGATGGCCATTTGCGGATACAGTATCGGAGCCGACAAAGGTTTGGTATACATCCGGGCCGAATACCCATTGGCCATTGAACGCCTGCGGATAGCCATCCGCCAGGCAGAAGAATTCGGTTTGCTCGGTAAAAATATTATGGGTACCGGCTTCTGTTTCAATATTGAAATCCGGTATGGAGCCGGAGCTTTTGTATGCGGAGAAGAAACCGCCCTGATCCATTCCATGGAAGGAAAACGCGGTGAACCGACAACAAAACCTCCCTTCCCTGCCGAATCGGGTTATTTGAACAAACCGACAAATGTAAACAATGTTGAAACCCTGGCCAATATTCCGGTAATCCTTACCAAAGGAGCCAATTGGTTCAATAAGATCGGTACCGAAAAGTCCAAAGGAACCAAAGTTTTTGCTTTGGCCGGCAAGATCAACAATGTCGGACTTATTGAAGTGCCTATGGGAACAACTTTACGTGAAGTCATTTACGAAATCGGAGGAGGCATCAAAAACGGTAAGAAATTCAAAGCTGTCCAAACCGGAGGCCCTTCCGGCGGATGCCTGACAGAAAAGCACCTGGATACTCCGATCGATTTCGACAATCTGATTGCCGCCGGCTCGATGATGGGCTCCGGAGGTATGATCGTTATGGACGAAGACGACTGTATGGTAGCTGTTGCCAAATTCTATCTGGAATTCATTGTGGAAGAATCCTGCGGAAAATGTTCCCCCTGCCGTATCGGCAATAAACGGTTACTTGAAATCTTAACCCGGATTACGGAAGGCAAAGGCAGCATGGACGACCTGGATATGCTCCGCAACCTCAGTCATGTCATCAAAGACACAGCCCTTTGCGGTCTTGGGCAAACTTCTCCTAACCCGGTACTTTCTACCTTGGAAAATTTCTACGATGAATACATTGCTCACATTCAGGATAAGAAGTGTCCTTCCGGAAAATGTAAAGCACTGCTTTCTTTCCGTATCGATCCGCAACTGTGCGTAGGCTGTACCCTTTGCTCCCGCAATTGTCCGGTTGACGCTATCATCGGAGAACGCAAGGAAGCCCACTTTATTGATACCTCCAAATGTATCAAATGCGGTACCTGCATGGAAAAATGTAAATTTAAGGCAATCAGTGCCGTCTAAGAAAAACTATGTACATTGCTTTGAGAAATAGAAAATTATGGAACCTACTATAACATTACAAATAGATCACCACACCGTCGAAGTTGCCAGAGGCACAACTATCCTTGAAGCGGCACGGGGTGTTGGGATCAATATTCCTTCACTTTGTTACATGAACCTGAAGGACATGTGCATCACCAACCTTCCGGCTTCATGCAGAATTTGTGTCGTAGAAGTTGAAGGTCGTCGTAACCTGGCTCCGGCCTGTGCAACCCGCTGTGAAAACGGTATGCAGGTACACACCAGTACGTTACGGGTATTGAATGCCCGCAAAACGGTATTGGAACTGATCCTTTCAGACCATCCCAACGACTGCCTGATCTGTCCGAAATCCGGAAACTGTGAATTACAGAATCTGGCCATAAAATTGAAGATCAGAGAAATGCCGTTTGCCGGCGAACAGTGTTCTTACAAGGTAGAAAGCTCACCTTCCCTGATCCGGGATATGAACAAATGTATCTATTGCCGGAGATGTGAAATGATGTGTAACGAAGTACAGACTGTCGGTGCACTGGGTGCTGTAAACCGGGGCTTTGCCTCCATCATATCCCCGGCATTCGAGCAACCGCTGAGTGAATCCGAATGTACCTTCTGCGGACAATGCGTTGCCGTATGTCCGGTGGGTGCATTGACGGAAATGGACCACACCAACCGTCTTATCAACGACCTCAATAATCCGAAAAAAACTGTGATCGTACAAACGGCTCCCGCCGTACGCGCTGCACTCGGAGAAGAATTCGGCCTGGCATCCGGCACTTCCGTAACCGGAAAAATGGTTGCCGCACTCCGGCAACTGGGTTTTTCGAAAGTATTCGACACCGATTTTGCTGCCGACCTGACCATTATGGAAGAAGGCTCTGAATTACTGGGACGTCTGACAAAATACCTGGAAGGAGACAAAAGCGTACGCCTTCCGATCCTGACATCCTGTTGTCCGGCATGGGTCAATTTCTTCGAACACCAGTTCCCGGATATGCTCGACATCCCCTCTACTGCCCGTTCACCCCAGCAAATGTTCGGTTCTATTGCCAAAACCTTCTGGGCTGAAAAGATGAATATTCCGCGCGAAAACCTGATCGTGGTTTCCATCATGCCGTGTCTGGCTAAGAAATACGAATGCAAACGCGACGAATTCAAGGTAGACGGCGATCCGGATGTAAACTACTCCATCTCCACCCGCGAATTGGCATCGCTTATCAAACGGGCCAACATCGACTTCAACAGTCTGCCTGACGAAGATTTCGATCATCCGTTGGGAGAATCTACCGGAGCGGGTGTTATCTTCGGAGCTTCCGGCGGCGTGATGGAAGCAGCATTACGTACAGCCTACGAATTGTATACGCAAAAGAAACTGGATAAAGTAGACTTCGAAGCCGTACGCGGACTCGAAAACATCAAAAAAGCAACGATAGAACTGAACGGAGTGAAATTGAATGTCGGTATTGCTCACGGTCTGGGAAATGCAAGACGGTTACTGGAAGAAATCCGCGAAGGTAAATCCGAATACCACGCCATCGAAATTATGGCCTGTCCGGGCGGATGCATCGGTGGCGGCGGACAACCTCTGCACCACGGCAATTCAGAATTGCTTAAAGCCCGTACCCGGGCTCTTTATGAGGAAGACCGTAACAAACCGCTTCGCAAATCACACGAGAATCCCGATATTATCAAATTATATGAGGAATTTCTGGGTAAACCGATGAGTGAAAAAGCACACCATCTGTTACATACCCACTATTTCAACAAAAGTAATTAAAACATCTGTCAGACCGGTATGCAAATGCCGGTCTGCAGACAGTCAAATCCGATAAGTTATGTCAGAAATAAAATTATCCGAAAATAAAGTCAAAGAGTTGGTGCAGATCTGTGAATCATTCGGTAACCAACCCGGCGAACTGATCAACATACTTCACAAAGCACAGGATAAATTCGGTTATCTGCCCCGTGAAGTACAGGAAATCATAGCCCGCCAACTGTCTATTCCGGTTTCCAAAGTATACGGTGTCGTTACCTTCTATTCATTCTTTACAATGACCCCCAAAGGCGAACATCCCATTTCCGTGTGTATGGGAACCGCCTGTTACGTACGAGGAGCAGAAAAAGTACTCGATGAATTCAAACGTGTACTGGGAATCAATGTCGGCGAAACCACTGCCGACGGTAAATACTCACTCACCAGTCTCCGTTGCGTCGGTGCATGCGGTCTGGCCCCGGTTGTACTCATCGGCGAAAAAGTATTCGGCCGTGTCGTTCCCGGAGATGTCGAAAAAATCGTAAAAGAACTCGAGTAACAATTGTAATTCTTATAAAAAATAGCCCCCGGTCTGTTCACACACATTGACCGGGGGTATTTTTACCGGCATACCTGAAGCCCGGATTGTAAATTGACTGACAATCCGGACAAATACAGAATTATTTCGACTCCTGTAAAGCGATAACAGTTTAGGTTGAACTAAAATCGTAAATCAAAAATCGTAAATCGTAAATCCTATCAGGCTTTGATTTTAAATTTCAGTTTCAAGCGTTCCTTCACACGTTTCAAAAAATAACGGAATCCTGCACTGAATAAATAAAAGAAGGTAAACAACACTCCCCCCAGAATACCGACGATCACAAGGGCAAACTGTATCCAGTTCCAATAACTCCGGTAAGGATCAATGGAAACATAACGGATAATTCCGGACGTTATGATCCAGGCAAGCAAGATCAAAAGAATATACCTGACGATACCCCACCAGTATTCCCGAAGTTTGTCCTGAAAGCCTTTCCGGTATAAAAAATAGGGTTTCCATAAAACCACAATAAAAAACATACTTACCACACTTCCCAACAATACGCCTTCCAACCCCCAATAATATCCTCCGGCCAAAGATATGGAAATACTGACGACCGTCTCCACAATCGGAGCCCATATATCATGAAAAAGACTGTAGGCATATAAAAACTGATCATTCGTACCCCGGGTCTGCATAATAAACATATTCCCCAACAAAATAATCAATACCCAACGACTCAATACATACTCCGGCCCTACCCATAATACAATAAAAGGCTGTATCAGGTGATAAACGGCAAATACAAACAAACCCGCAATAAAATAATTCAAAGCCGTCAATTCCCAATATATTTTCCGGATTTTTACTTTATCCCCTTCCGCCACCAGATTACCCACCCCGGCCCCTGTGCTTCCCAGCATATTTTTGATAAGCAAAATCACCTTATCGATAATCAACGAATAGTTTCCGTAAAAGGCAACAACCTGTAAAGATACAAAACTATAAATCAATAAAGGCTTGATCTGAAATTGTACCAAAGAACCTATTTTGTGTACAAATAACTGCCTCGAATAAGTCATAATCAACGGATAGCGCTTACGCAGCAACCTGCCGTTGCGAATCTCTGAACGCAGCCAGGGATATACTTTCCGGATTTTCCAATTCAATATAATACTATAGATCACCCCGAAACACAACTCAACCGCTACCCAGTAATAATAATTCCGGGTATAATAAGCCAAAGCAATCTGAATGAAAGTCTTAATGAGATTCGAAGTCTGAAAATAGGCGATTACAACATAATTCCGCTGGTCGGCTCCCAGTAATACTTGCTTATAATTTGCAAAATAGCCGATCAATGCCGAAGTCAGAAAAGCATAAAAAGCAAAATAAATCAAAGCCAAGTCAAATTCCGTCTTTGCAAAAATAAGGGGTAAGAAAGCAGATAAAGCAATCCCGCCTCCGGCAATAACAAATCCCACTTTCCGATAAAAATAGCCGAACACCGAGATAATCTCATTGATCTTCTCCCGGTCGCAATCAAAAATCGGCTTATACAATACCGTACCGATAGCAGCCCCGATCCCCAATTCGGCCAGATTCAGAAAATTCAGCAAATTACCCAATGTTCCGGTCAACCCCACAAAATCATCCCCCAGGCAATCTAAAAATATTTTCCGGGAAAAGAACGACAAAAATAAAGTAATAAAATAGAATATTAGATTTACTTTTGCATTCTGGATACTCTTTTGAACTCTTGACTCCGCCATAAATTAAAAAATATCGGCAAAGGTATAAAAACGCGACGACAGATGAAAGCACTTTTTCTCACATTCCACGGTTTCGACGCAGCCAACGGCATCAGCAAAAAGATTCATTATCAAGTCCGTGCATTGGAAACCAACGGTTTAGAAACTTACCTGTGCTATCTGTCCGAAGAACACGGCCGGAAACAACGCATGGCCGGCAAGCAAGTCATTGCCGATTACGGCACAGGCTGGAGAAGCAAAATAAGCAAACGGATCGAATTCGATTCCATCGTTCGCTTTGTCGTCCGGGAAAAAATAAAATTGGTATATATGCGCTCCGCCCACAATGCCAATCCTTTTACCATCCGACTGGTGCGGCGGCTGAAACAGGAGGGGTGCCGGGTAATCATGGAAATCCCCACCTATCCCTACGACCAGGAATACGTGACCTTCCGCATGAAAATCGGTTTATACCTCGACCGTTATTACCGTAAAAAACTGGCCCGTTGCCTCGACGGTATCGTTACCTTTTCCGACTATAAAACAATCTTCGGTGTCCCGACCATACAAATTTCCAATGGTATAGATTTCGAAGCAATCCCCTTGAAACACGCCCTCAATACACCGGAGCGTGAACTGCATCTCATCGGAGTAGCAGAAATCCATTACTGGCACGGATACGACCGCCTGATAAAAGGAATGGCAGAATATTACGCCACGCAACCTGACTATAAAGTATATTTCCACCTTATAGGCGACTTTTTCAGTGCCCGCGAGCGTAATGAAATTGTCCCCCTTATCGGACAATCCGGGCTCGGGCCCTATGTCATTCTCCACGGAGCATTACACGGCAAGGCACTGGATAACCTGTTCGACCGTTGCGATATGGGAATCGGTAGTCTGGGACGCCATCGCAGCGGCATACAGCACATCAAAACCCTGAAAAACAGAGAATATGCAGCCAGAGGTATTCCTTTTATCTACTCGGAAACGGATACTGATTTTGAAAACCGTCCTTACATCCTAAAAGTCCCGGCAAACGAAGCCCCCGTCAACATCGGCCGGCTCATCGCTTTCTACCGGCAACTATCCGTCTCACCTTCCGGAATCAGAGCTTCCATTCAGGAACTCTCCTGGGAAAGACAGATAAAAAAAGTATTGGAACGAATATTTTAAGATTTTAATATTCTATAAATAATCTTAACTTTGCCAATCCGATCATTAACCTCAATTCAAGCGTAGGAGAGAAAGATTGTGTCAAAAGCACAATCGGTTATTGTGAGTTATTTCACCATGTCAGATAACAATAAGAACGAATAAGATGGCTGCCTTAAGGTTTTTCTTTTACCTTTTAATGAAACCTATAGCCATAGGTATGGCCGTCTTGGGATTAACCGGCATACTGGCACCGTATATTGACCCTAATACATGGTGGGTACCTGCATTTTCCGGATTATTTATGCCTGTCATTCTTATCGGCAACTTCTTTTTACTGATATTCTGGGGATTTCACAGAAAAATATGGCTGGTTTTGCCTTTAATTACAATCTTATTAAATTACAATTACCTTTTTTCCATCTTCCAGAATCCCTGGAAAAAATTACCTGAAATTTCAGATGCGGGAAAAGTTTTGCACATTGCCAGCTACAATGTCGAAGGATTTTACGAAATCAGCCATTCTCCGAAAGGCTATGCACTGCTTCGCAAACTGTCTCTTGAAAATATAGACATTCTCTGTGTACAGGAACATTGCGAAGAAGTCAACCTGGATTCAGCCACCATCCGTGAAAGAATCCCTCTCCCGTTTCGTTGTACGTTTTTCAATCGCCGGACTTCGTGGGCCAATTTCGGTATCAGCGTATACAGCCGTCATCCTATAATACGGCATACCGATATCGACTTTCACTCCGAAACGAATGCTGCCATGTGGGTAGATATCCTGGTAGGCCAGGATACCATACGGGTTTTTAACAACCACCTGCAAACCACGAATGTCAGTCTGAACAAAAAGAAATATTACGAGTACAAAAGTGTAAAAAACTGGAAAGGCCAGGCCCACACCCTCGTCAACCTATTGGAACAACTGAAAGAAAACTTTCAGATCCGTGCCCGCCAATCTCAACTTGTCCGGCAAATAATAGATACGACGAAATACCCCGTGATTGTCTGCGGAGATTTTAACGACACCCCGGTCTCCTATGCTTTCAACCACATCCGCAATCACGACCTTACCGACGGCTTCCGGGCCTGTGGCAAAGGCTACGGCCACTCGTTCAAAGGCATCAAAGGCTTGTTGCGAATCGACTTCATTGCCTATGATTCCCACTTCGTCGGTTTGACATACGACTCTCCCAGCCTTCCGGGAAGCGACCACAATCCGATAGTAATGAAATTACTTAAAAAAAAAGAGTAATATTCTTGAAATGAATCAATAAGAATTGTACATTTGTTACATAATTAAGTAGATTGGGTAGCATGTAAACTCCCAAACACAACCGCCCGGATTTTAATCAAGATACCATGAAACGAATACACAGCAGTATTTTATGCATACTTTGTGGACTATTTCTATTGTGTAGTTGCCACGAAGAAATATATGACCCGGAAGCACTGGGCAAGGATTATTTTATCCAGAATATTCCAAGTGATTTTACCTGGTCGACGACCTCTTCCGTTCAGACGTCCGTAATTCCTTATGACCGGTACGAAGGACAATACCTCTACACGATTGAAATTTTCGATAAAAACCCGCTTACCGATCCGTCGGCTGTATTGTATACCACGGGCTGGTGTACCGGAAAACAACCTCTACAAAAAACGATAACCGTTCCGGCTGTTCAAAAAACCTTGTATATCCGTCAAACGACTCCCGGCGGAAGAAAAAGCATCAAAGAAGCGGAAATCAAAAACAACAAACTCGATTGCAGTTTCTACCCGGAAAAAAATACAAGCAGCACCCCGGCAACCACCCGGGCATATGCCGATGAAAGAATACCGGAAAATGTACCCGCAGACGCAAACGAAATCAAAGAAGGCCCCAATAACGTAACCTTGGAAGCCAATAAAAATTACGTTATCCGGGAAACGTATACCGGTAAAATTACATTCCCCGGCAGTGGCAACAGTTCTCTGTACATTACGGGTACGTGGATCAACCCGAATAACATGACGGTCCTTAACAAAGGCTCGGATATCTACATTATGGGAACGGGAAAACTGTTATCTTCTGCGGCTTCCTGTACATTTAAATGGAATTCGGCAGGAGGTGTTATGGGTATCGCCCCCGGCGGACAATTGGGCACCCCCGAGCAAAACAACATCGGCCTGGAATTTCATAATCCGGGAGCCGTCATCAATGAAGGGAATTTTTACGGAGATTGGATCATCGCCAAAGCCGGTGGAATGCTCTTCGTCAACAAGGGAAAATTCTATGCAAACGGACTGACGACATCCGACGTTGCATTTCTATTCCGGAATGAATGTTATGCCCATATCAAAAAATTTAAGCTGAACAACCAAAGTATACTGACCGTTTCTCCGGACTGCTCTTTCGTCAGCGAAGATTTTTCCATGGCAAACTCTTCGGTATATCTGGGCAACTCTGCTATGCTGGAAATAGGTACACTCACCACAGCCAATTGGGGAAGCCCATTCATCCAGGGAAACGGAAATGACTATGCTTTAGTCCGGATCGACAAAATGATCTGCCCTTCACGGTACGCGCCGTTAAACTTTATTTCTAACCTTTACATCAGTTGCAATCAATATCCGGCAGATCCATGGACTTATAATATTCTGTTTAATTGTATGCTGGAAGATGTTTCTACGGGTGCGACCATCGAGATCAAGCCCAGCGAATGCAGCCAGGGAAACGACTATGTTCCGGAGCAACCGGAAGAACCGGAATTTCCCAAAACGGTAACCTATACCCAGACCTACACATTCGCTTCCGAAGATAACTATCCGAATCCGGGAGATTACGACATGAATGACATCGTTTTAAGTCTGGATTCAACAAGTTATTACTATCCGCAGAAAAACGGAATAGACCGGGTGACTTTGCATTTTACCTTGAGAGCAGTAGGTGCAACCAGACAATTGGGTGCTGCCTTGCAATTAGACCGTCTTGGAAAAGAGAGCGTAAAATCGGTAAGCTATTCCACAGAATTGCCGCTGGATAACTTTTACAGAAACGGTAACTCTACGGAACAAAAACAGAAGCAAGCGGTTATTCCGTTATTTGACAATGCCCATCAGATACTGGGGTATAGCAACACGACCACGATCGTCAATACAATCCAGGGAGGCGCAACGGCCAAGCCGGTTTCTTTCGATGTAACGATAGAATTTTCTTCACTGATTCAGGAAGAAGACATTCAATTGGATGCCATAAACTATTTTACAATCGTAGGCACCCGGCTGCCTCGTACAGAAATCCATTTACCCCGGTACAAGCATACGAATTTGAGTGTTACTCCGGCCAAATTACAGGAAGTTACCCAGCAATACATGTGGAGTATCCGCGTTCCGGGCATTTTCCGTTATCCGCAGGAATGGAGAAAAATAACCGATGTATATCCTCAATTTGAAGCATGGGTAAAAAGCAGCGGGAAAGACAATGCAGACTGGTATATCTTTCCCGAAGAACATCTTATATACCGGAATTGAGTCTAAAGTTTCATGTGGCAGTCGTTTTTTGAAATTTTATTCTGGATTTGTCTGGTTATTGTCTTCTATACTTACGTAGGGTATGGCATGCTACTCTATTTATTCGTACGAATAAAAGAGTTCTTTCACCCATATTGTAAACCTGAATGGCAAGAAGAACTTCCCGAAGTGACTCTTCTCATTGCAGCTTATAACGAAGAAAAGGTTGTAGAGGAAAAAATGAGGAACTGCAAAGCCCTGAATTATCCTCCCCAAAAATTGACTATCGCCTGGATTACGGACGGCAGCAATGACAATACAAACTCTCTACTGGCCCAATATCCGGAAATAAAACTCTATTTCCATCCGGAAAGAAAAGGGAAAACAGCTGCCCTCAACCGGGCAGTGCCATTTGTTACGACTCCCTATACGATCTTAACCGACGCAAATACCATGCTCAATCCGGAGGCCGTCCGGGAAATTGTCAATGCTTTTGCCGATAAGCAAACAGGTTGTGTTGCCGGTGAAAAACGCATTGAAAACAATACAAAAGACAACGCTGCATCAGGAGGGGAAGGGTTTTACTGGCGTTATGAATCCAAACTAAAGGCATGGGATTCACGGCTCTATTCCACAGTAGGAGCAGCCGGAGAACTTTTTGCAATACAAACCTCCCTATTTGAACCCATGCCCGCCGATACCTTATTGGATGACTTCATGATTTCGCTGAGAATTGCTGAAAAGGGGTATAAAATTACATATTGTGCTTCTGCCTATGCTATTGAAAAAGGATCGGCAGATATCAGAAACGAACAAAAAAGAAAAATCCGGATTGCAGCCGGAGGATTGCAAGCCATCTGTAGATTGCGCTCACTTCTGAACCTTTTCAAATACAAGACTCTGAGTTTCCAATACATTTCACACCGGGTGTTACGCTGGTCCGTCACCCCCGTAGCCCTTTTATTGCTACTCCCGTTAAATACCGGACTCGCCATTTGCTCACCCTCGCTTATTTACCGGATTATTTTTCTGTTTCAACTGTTATTTTACATCCTGGCCTCAACAGGAGCTTATTTTCAAAGCAAACAAATCAAAATTAAAATTCTTTTCATTCCTTACTACTTTCTATTTATGAACCTGAATGTTATAAAAGCATTCTTTTATTACAAAAAATTCAAAGGGAAAGGTACGTGGGAAAAAGCAAAACGGGCGGAATAAAACATAGAAATTTCATTAATTATGCTACTTTTGTATAATAACAACCGGTCGATCAAAAGACGTATTAACCAATTCCGATAACTATGGAAGTCTACGAACATCTATCGCGTCAGGACTTACTAAATAGAATAGCAGACCTGGAAAAACAAATCGAAAATCTTTCCGGCAAACAAGATTCTTCCGTTTGTGCCCGGTCTGTAACTACTGAAAACAAGCGCAACCTGGAAAAACAATTCGGTTCCAAAGCGCTGGAAGCCCTGCCCGATATGCTTTCCGTTCTGGACTACGAAGGAAATTATGTCGAACTTGTGTCTTCTGAGAAAACCGTACACGTAGGTAACAGTTCAGCAGCCATGCTGGGTAAAAATATACGGGATATACTCCCGAAAGATGCCTACGAAATTATCAAGACGAATCTGGATCAGGTAATCCATACGCAAACAACGGGTATTGCCTGCCATTCCCTGCCCTTAAACGGAGAAAAACATTTCTTCGAAAACCGGATCATTCCATTGGATGACAACCATGTACTCTGTATCTGCCGTGATAAGACAGAAGCTATTCAAACACAACAGAAATTAGAAATGGTAAAATCGGCTGTCAATAATTCCATTGAAGAAATATATGCCTGCACGATTGAAGGAAATCTGATTTTTGCCAATGCCCAGTTTTATAACAATTATCATTTAAGCGGCGATATCCGGGAACAAAAAATATACGACATATATCCGGATATCACCCGGGATTCATGGCAGACTCAAATCCAAAATCTCAGGGAAGCAAACGGAACCTTAAAATACACGACAAGCCACAAAAACGCCGACGGCACTTCCATAACTCTCGAAATAACGACTTATATCGTAAAAGAGTATGACGAAGAAAAAGAAATTGTCTGGACCTTCGGACGCAATATTTCAGAAAGACTCCAACAACAGAGAAAAATACGGGAACTCAATTTTATTATGGATACCATACTGAATAATGTTCCGGTATATCTATTCGTTAAAGATACGGGGAATGAATTTCGTTACCTGTATTGGAACAAAGCTTTCGAAGAACATTCCGGTATTCTCGCCGACCATGCATTGGGACACACGGACTACGAAATTTTCCCGAATCCGGAAGATGCCCGCAAATTCAGAGAAGACGATTTACGCCTCTTAACAAACGGAGAAAAAATAGAATACCAGGAAGATTATATGACAACCAGCGGAGAAATCCGGACAGTCAATACCATAAAAACCCTGGTACCCTTTGAAGACAATAAACCCCCTTTTATCATCGGTATTGCCTGGGATATCACTGAATTAAAAAATACGGAAACGGCTTTAATCGAAGCCCGTATAAAAGCAGAACAATCCGACAAATTAAAATCCGCTTTTCTGGCCAATATGAGCCATGAAATCCGGACCCCCTTAAATGCAATCGTCGGTTTTTCCAGATTGATAGCAGAAACACAGGACCCGGAAGAACTCCGGCAATACGACGATATCATCAATTTAAATGCTGAACTATTATTACAATTGATCAACGACATTCTAGATCTCTCCAAAATTGAAGCCGGGACATTGGAATTTGTAATGAAACCCGTAGATTTAAAAGAACTGTGCCAAAGCCTTTACAACACTCACCTCCATAAAACACAGTCAAATGTACGGCTCATATTGGACACCGATGCGCCGGATATGACAATTACCAGTGATAACAACCGGTTGGCTCAGGTTATCTCCAACCTGATAACCAATGCGCAAAAATTTACAACCGAAGGAGAAATTCGTTTCGGATACAAACAGAAAGACAAAAACATCGAATTTTTCGTACAAGATACAGGTATCGGTATTGCACCCCAAAATCTCGAAAGTATATTCAACCGCTTTGTAAAATTGAATAACTTCGCACAAGGTTCCGGACTCGGCCTGTCTATCTGCCAAATGATCATCAACAATCTGGGCGGATATATCGAAGTAGAATCTGCTGTCGGGAAAGGCTCCACATTCCGCTTTACCATTCCGATAGACGGAAAAGAAAAAACCGGAAAGACACCGGAAAGAATAACAAGTATACAAAATAAAGAAAAACATATGGATCAGCACAAAGTAATCTTAATTGCTGAAGATGTAAACAGCAACTTTCTATTGCTAAAAGCAATGATCGGTAAAGAATACGATTTAGTCAGAGCTGTAAACGGGAAAGAGGCTATCGAACTGAACAAAACCGTACATCCGGATTTAATTCTTATGGATATAAAAATGCCGGAAATGGACGGTTTGGAAGCCACCCGTATAATCCGCCAAGAGGACAAAAACATTCCCATCATAGCACTTACAGCCTTTGCCTTTGAATCCGATAAGGCAGAAGCTTTTGCAGCAGGTTGCAATGATTTTTTAACAAAACCCGTTTCTATCGAGCAATTGAAAAAAGCATTGGAAAAATATATCTGACGGCCAAAGAAAAAGAAACCGACAAATCGGAGTCATCCCGAAGACATTGTCATTCTGAATCGTAAGTTCACAATTATCCGTATATTCCGATGAGACATTTCTTACTAATTTGCCTTTTCTTTTCAGGGACTTGTTCATTACAAGCCCAATATCTGACTGTCAGCGATACAACCACATTACGAATAAAAATTACAGATACTCAAAACCGACCGATATTCGGTGTATATGTCATCAATAAAAACAAAAGCTTCCTGATTACCTCCTCGGATATCGACGGCGAATGTATCATCCACAACCGCCTGCTTCATCCGAATGACTCCATTCAATTTCAAGGAATGGGGTACAAACTCGTAACGTATACTCCGGCAGCTTTACAAAAAATCGACCGCATCCAACTCGAAGAATTGAGCTACCAACTGGAAGAAACCATCGTCCAAAGTATCTCAACCGAAGAATTGCTGAATAAAGTAAGTGCTAAATTAAAGAAGCTCCCGCGTAGTACCCTGCCCTATTGCAACTTCTACGGCAATGCTCAATATGAAAAAATTACGAACTACCGGGATACGACTCTAGAATACCGGCGTGAATACGGCTATTACTTTACTTCCGGAGACATCCGTCCTAAAAATATATGGGACCAGAGTTTTCGTTCCTACTTTCTACCTGTATACACGCAAAGAAGTTATAACCTAACCAATAACGGCAGCGATACCCTTTCGCCGCTGTATATTACGACGGAAGACAACCGTTTCGATGCCGGAACGAGAAAGATATTCACATTACTGCGTGCCGTTCAATTATACGGCCCTCTTTTCTCCGGAACACATACATACGAATTTAAACCGGTTGATACCGACAGTCTCGACTACGTTTATTCCTTCCATACCCGTTCCCAGGACTATCCGGACCAAACCCGAATCTCCTGCAAAGGCACCCTCGTCATAGACTTCCATCGTCACATTCTGAAAAGAATGACTTTCGAATACATCGATTACCAATTGCTCCGGCAAGTTTTGCTGACAAACCGCAGAAAGACCAGTTCCCCCTATTCCACCCGGGCGGACCTTACTTTCGGATACGACAAAAACAATCAGATCTACATCCGCTCTTGCCAGACGACCACTCAATGGAAATACGATCTGGGAAATGATTTTCTGGTTTTAGAGCAACCTTCCCGCATGCTTCCCTCTGCCGGAAACCTGATTGAAAAAGAAGCCTTCTGTTGCTACGATTACAAACCTGTTAAAAAAGAGTTTCGCACACATTCAGTCGCTGTAAAAATTCACGTCGCCCAACGCAACCCGCTCGGTACATACGATTCTCTGCTATTCAGCCGGCTTCCCTTATTGTTGGAAAAGGGACGGAGTTTTGACGACCTGAACAGATATGCCGATATCGAACAACAATTCCAACGCAACAATAATAAAACCTATTATCCGGACAATTTCCTCAACGGATTCAATGGATTTGTCGGCGTTGGCAGAGATGACAAGGCATTCCGCGAAAATACATACCAGGTGCGTAAAAAAATTCTGGAACTATTCGGCACCCCGGCCTTACCCGATCAAATAACCGGACAAAAGTAACCCCACAAAATGATAAATTTAAATAATTAAATTAAATTTGTAGGCAGGAAAGTTAAATTTATGCCTCATATCTGTAAAAACTGCGGTGCCCGATACAAAGGGAATTACTGTAACCAATGCGGTCAAAGAGCTAAAGTCGGGAGACTGACATTACGCTCGGTAATCGATAATTGGGCTTACGGATTGACCAATTGCGACAGAGGGATTTTATTCACATTCAAAGAACTGTTTATCCGCCCCGGACACATGCTGGCCGACTATGTCAGCGGTAAACGCATTATCCATTTCCAACCGTTCCCGATGTTATTCATCACCGCCGGATTCTACGGCTTAATGTCACAGATCCTTTTACCGGCAAAACCGGTTGAAGCAGTCCAGACCGTCACTGATTTAACTTTTTGGGAAAGATTTTTCAATTTACTGGAACAATGGATCGATTCCAGTATGTCGCTGACGGCTATTGTAACCTTGCCGTTCTTTGCCTGGGCATCACGCCTCGCCTTTTACACCCCTCCTTTTCATCCATACGGACCGGGAACCAGAAAAGGCCTCTCCGCCTGGATATATTACCATACCCTGCCTCCAAGGAAACGCTCTTACAATTATACCCTTTCGGATTACCGGTTTATTGCCACCTATCATGCACGCTATCGTTACCAAATCCGGAAAAAATATACCTACAATTTCACAGAATATATATTCATATTTGCTTACATAGCATGCCAACGGTTGATTTTAGCTTTATTCATAGCCTTACCGATTATGGTCTGCACCCATACAACGGAACTGACAGATAACTCCTTTCAGATCGTATACAGTCTTTATTTCGCCGTCACCGTTTGGGACCTAAAACAATTATTCAAAATAGGTTTCTGGAAAGCCCTGCGAAAAACAGCACTTATGTTTCTCTACTCGGGATTACTCATCCTGCTCTTTACAATATTGATTACAGCAATTATCATCGGTGTGATTTACATATTGGGCCTTCTGGATCTCCTATCTCCGGATATTTTAAAAGTTATAGAAGAGGACCTTTAATACCGGTATTTCACAGTGTACAGACCGGTACCTCTAGGAAACCAATCAGAAATTGCAAACAACGGATCAAATCAACCTTCTTTTCTCTTGAGGGCCGGAATATCAAAAACATCCCCATCCGTACAAACGAACGTATCCGGAAAAATAGCCCGGGCCTCCGGCAACAAACAAGAGGGATCCGGATAACGGGCTGAGAAATGCCCCAACAACAATTTTTTTGCACCGGCCAAAAGAGCCATCCGGGCCGCTTGCTCTGCCGTGCTATGGTAGGTTTCTTTGGCCAATTGTTCCAGCGTGCGGTCATAAGTCGCCTCATGATACAACAGATCGACCCCTTTAACATAGGCAGCAAAACGTTCCCGGAACAAAGTATCGGTCATATAGGCATAAGAACGGGAAGGCGGAGCGGCAATCGTTAACCGGTCGTTAGCAATCACCTGCCCCTCCGGCGTTACAAAATCAGCTCCTTTTTTAAGGTGTTGCATAAAAGCGACCGGCACATCCCAGGCCAGAGCCATATCTTTGCGTATGGTTCTTTCCCGCTCTCTTTCCCGGAACAGAAAGCCGCACACCGGAGCATCATAACGATGGGACAACGGAAAGGAAGTCACGGTAACCGCTTTATCTTCATAAACAACCTCTTCCTCCCGGCTCAAATGATGGAAAACAAGTGCAAACCCCAAACGGCTGTTCATTACCTTCAATTGAAATTCAATGATCTCCTGCAATCGTCTGTCTGCATAAACATGTACCTCCCCTTTACGTCCCTGGAGCGCCAGACTGGACAATAAGCCGATCAAACCGAAAAAATGATCCCCATGCAAATGGGAAATAAAAATATGACCGATTTTATTATAGGGAATATGAAAACGACGCAATTGATGTTGAGTAGCTTCCGCACAATCAATCAGGAAATAACGTTCCTGAATATTCAATACCTGTGCCGAAGAGTTCCTACGGGCTGTCGGAACAGCAGAGCCGGCACCGAGAATCGTCAATTCGAATTTCATCCTTTTTTATTTCCGGGTTAATGCTAAAAGAGCCTGAACAGCTAACCGTTCAGACTCTTTTATTATATTCTAAGGTCTGCTATGCAGACCCTAGTTCTTTGACTCATTAAGCTTCTGCCGGAGCTTCTTCTGCTTTGTCTTCAGCAGCTTTAGCTTTCGGAGCTTTTTCAGCCTGTTCTGCTTTAGCAGTCATCTGTTCTTTTAAAGCAGCCAACTCGGTGATATCACCCAAAGTCGTTTTTTCCAGTTTATCTTTTACCTGTTTAACGGCTTTTTTGGTTGTTTTTTCTTCGGCCGATTTCTTAGCTCTCTCATCCGATTTCTGTGCATCTTCGAAAATACGGGAATGAGAAAGAATGATCCGTTTAGCGGCTTTATTGAATTCAATTACCTTGAAGTCCAATTTCTCTTCAACTTTAGCCTGTGATCCGTCTTCTTTTACCAAATGACGCGGAGTAGCAAATCCTTCAACACCATAAGGCAATGCAATCACAGCACCCTTATCGAAAATTTCGGTAATCGTACCTTCGTGAACTGAATCTACAGTGAAAATCGTTTCAAATACATCCCACGGATTTTCTTCCAATTGTTTGTGACCTAAGCTCAAACGACGGTTTTCTTTATCGATTTCCAATACAACAACGTCGATTTCAGCACCGATCTGAGTGAATTCTGCCGGATGTTTTACTTTCTTCGTCCAGGAAAGATCGGAAATATGAATCAATCCGTCAACACCTTCTTCTATTTCAACAAATACACCGAAGTTTGTGAAATTACGTACAGTAGCTTTGTGTTTGCTGCCAACACCATATTTCTCTTCGATATTCTGCCACGGATCAGCTTTCAACTGTTTGATACCCAATGACATTTTTCTTTCGTCACGATCCAAAGTCAGGATAACAGCTTCTACTTCATCCCCTACTTTCATGAAATCCTGAGCAGAACGCAAATGCTGTGACCATGACATCTCAGATACGTGGATCAAACCTTCTACCCCCGGTGCAATTTCAACGAATGCACCGTAGTCAGCCATAACCACAACCTTACCCTTCACTTTGTCACCGACCTTCAAATCTGCATCCAAAGCATCCCACGGATGCGGAGTCAATTGTTTCAGACCTAAAGCAATACGTTTTTTCTCATCATCGAAATCCAAAATAACCACATTCAGTTTCTGATCCAACTGAACGATTTCGTTCGGATGATTTACACGACCCCAAGACAGGTCGGTGATGTGAATCAATCCGTCTACACCGCCCAAGTCGATGAATACACCGTAAGAGGTAATATTTTTAACCGTACCTTCAAGTACCTGACCTTTTTCCAGCTTGGAAATAATGTCTTTCTTCTGCTGTTCAAGCTCTGCTTCAATAAGAGCTTTGTGAGATACAACCACATTTTTGAATTCCTGGTTAATCTTAACCACCTTGAATTCCATGGTTTTACCTACATAAATATCGTAATCACGGATCGGCTTAACATCGATCTGAGAACCCGGCAAGAACGCTTCGATACCGAATACGTCAACGATCATACCGCCTTTCGTACGACATTTAACAAATCCTTTGATAATTTCGTCTTTTTCCAATGCTTCGTTCACACGATCCCAGCTACGCATTGCACGCGCTTTCTTATGTGACAAAGTCAACTGACCTTTTTTGTCTTCCTGTGTTTCCACATAGACCTCAACCGTATCACCTACTTTCAAATCCGGATTGTAACGGAATTCGTTCAAAGAAATGATACCGTCTGATTTGTAGCCGATATTTACAACGACTTCTCTCTTATTCATAGAGATTACTTTACCGTCTACCACTTCACGCTCTGCAATCTGCGAAAGTGTACCGGCATACTTTTCTTCCAGTTCTTGTTTCTGGGAAACGGGAGTTACAACATCATTAGCATAAGCATCCCAATCAAAATTTTCATCAGCTTCTGCTGTTGTAACAGGAGCTGTTTTTTTGGTTTCTTTTTCTGCAGCTATAGCCTGCAAATCTTTTTGTTCTTCTGACATAAAAATTAATTCTTTCTTAACTAATAAGTTAGACATTATTTTGAATACGGGCGCAAAGGTAAGAATAATAATCTGTTTCACAATTATTTTCTCAAATAAAAATAAAAAACAGAACTCCTTTAGCCTCCGGAATATACAGAATGAGACCCGAACCGGAACTGGGCGTAGCAGATTCCTTTCGATTTTCAATCCAATACCAATCTGCGGAACCAATCAAAAATCGTAAATCGTAAATCGTAAATCAAAAATTATCCCCCTCTGCTACCCATTTATCGGAAGGATACTGGAATAAGCGAAGATTAAAAAGCGGAACCACAGCATACAAATGGTCGAAAAGATCGGATTGTACTTTCTCATACTCCACCCACTTCTGCCTGGCCGAAAAACAATAAATTTCCAACGGTACGCCGGTCGGACCGGGCTGCAATTGTCTTACCATATGCGTCATATTCTGAGCGATATTAGGATTCTGCGCAATCCAAAGCTCCATATATTCCCGGAAAGTACCGATATTTGTCATCCGAATTCCGTCTAAAGGTGTACTGGCATCTGCATAATTTATATCCAGCTCGGCCTTTTTCGTCAATATATAATCTTTCAACAATTCGGATTTTGCCAATTGTTCTATTTCTCCGGGCGTGAGATAATGAATGGATTGCACATCGATATTTACAGAACGTTTTATACGCCGCCCGTTCGACTCTTCCATTCCCCGCCAATTTGTAAAAGATTCGGATACCATCTTATAAGTCGGTATCGTAGAAATGGTCTTATCCCAATTCTGTACTTTTACGGTCGTCAAATTGATCTCCAGCACTTCTCCGTCGGCATTTGCAGAAGGCATCACGATCCAGTCGCCCAGATTAACCATCTTATTGGCTATCAACTGCACTCCGGCTACAAATCCCAGTATCGCATCTTTGAAAATCAACATCAAAACCGCGGCAAAAGCACTCAAACCGACCAACAATGCTTCCGGATCTTTTCCCAGGATAATGCTGAAAACAATAACCGTCACCACACAATATACAAATATCTTAATCACCTGTATAAACACCTTGATCGGACGATTACGCGCAACGGGATAACTGTTATAAATCCGGTTTACCCCATCCATTACCACAGACAACAGAAATGCCACCGCAAAAACAATCCAAATATCGATAACTTTATTGATAACCACCAGATATTCCAAACCGATCTGAAAAGATACCATCCGGATAACGATAGGGGTAATGAAAAAAGCAAAATAATTGAAAAAACGCTGGTCAAACATCAGGTCATCCCAACGTGTATCGGTCCGGCCGGCCAATTTGACAACGATCTTTGCCAACCATTTCCGGGCAATAAAATAAGTAAGCCAAGCTACTATGGCTATAAACAATATCCGGATCATGAATTCAAGGGTACTCAACAACCAGGAGGAGTGGATACCCAGGCGTTGCAACAAATCGTTTAAAGTTATTCCTTCGATAATTTCCATATCCCTGACAGATTTCTATATACACATCATAAAAACGAATTTACAGAACCAAAATTCTGCCCCATCCGGTAATTTTACTCATCCAATAAATCCGGCCGCAATGCCTTTGTCCGCTCATAAGCCACCTTCTCCTGCCATTCCCGGATTTTAGCGTGATTACCGGACAACAAAATTTCCGGAACCTGCCAACCGTTAAATTCCGCCGGACGGGTATACACGGGCGCCGCCAGCAAATTATCCTGAAACGAATCACTCAATGCAGAACTCTCGTCACTCATCGCACCCGGAATCAAACGTACGATAGCATCCGTCATAATACAAGCCGGCAACTCTCCTCCTGTCAATACGTAATCCCCGACAGATATTTCCCGGGTAACCAGATGTTCCCGGATACGCTGGTCAATTCCTTTATAGTGTCCGCACAATAAAATGATATTCTCTTTCAAAGACAATTCATTCGCCACCCGTTGATTAAACACGGGCGCATCCGGAGAAGTATAGATAATCTCATCGTAATCACGCTGGGATTTCAATTCGTTAATGCAATCGAATACAGGCTGAATCATCATCACCATGCCCGCCTCTCCGCCGAAAGGATAATCATCTACCTTACGGTATTTATCTTTCGACCAGTCCCGGATATTGTGAATGTATATTTCGACAATCCCTTTATCCCGGGCACGCTTTACAATCGAATGATTCAACGGACTCTCCAACAATTCCGGCACAACACTCAGTATATCTATACGCATAATCTTGATTTCTTCGTTTTCCGGTGGTAAAGATAACTATTTTCATCCATTTTCCCCAAAGACAAAAGGAAACAGAAAAATCAGGCAATGCACAGAATGATTTTATAAAATTTCAGCCGATTTCCCACATGCTTCAATAGGAACTTTCTATTTTACCGAAAGCAGGGAAACGTTATTAAATAAAAATGCGGAACCAGGTTTTAAAAGTCCCGGTTCCGCATTATTATGCTATTCCGAACCTCCCCGGAATACCTATTTCAGATAATCGTCGAAATAATCGGTTACTTTCTGCATCAGATGGATACGGTCGCGTCCGAAAACATTGTGTTCTGCACAAGGATAAGGAAAATAATCCACCTGTACCTGATTCTTTATACATTCCCTTATAAAATTCAGGCTATGCTGCCACAGCACCGTATTATCGATAGCTCCCTGGCAAATCAACAGCTTGCCTTTCAAATCTTTCGCCCTATTCATCAGACTTACTTTAGCATATCCCTCGGCATTGCGCTGGGGAGTATCCATATAACGCTCGCCATACATCACCTCATACCATTTCCAATCGATTACAGGTCCGCCTGCAACCCCCACCTTAAACACCTCCGGATAATTCGTAATCAAAGAAATCGTCATAAAACCACCGTAGCTCCATCCATGTACCCCGATACGGCCGGCATCCACCCAAGGCTGAGATTTCAGGAACTCGATGCCTTTCATCTGATCGGCCATTTCAGCCTGACCGCACAAGCCGTATATCGCTTTCTCAAAGTCGGCACCCCGATTGGAAGTTCCGCGGTTATCCATTACATACACGACATATCCTTGCTGGGCCATATACATCTCCCAACGACGCAATTCCGCCTGCCAGGTATTTTTAACCATTTGCGAATGAGGACCTCCGTATACATACACAATGACCGGATATTTCTTCGAAGGATCGAACCCCACCGGTTTGATCAAACGATAATAATTATCAAACCTGCCGTCGGCACTCTTTACCGTTCCCATACTTATCTCTCCGAAATTGTAATCTTTTGTGGGATTTTCCGCCCGCATCAGTTCCCGTACGATTTTACCGTCGGTCTGCCGTACAGCCATAACCCGGGGAACATTCAGACTGCTATAACTATCGACGAAATAATGTCCACCAGGACTTACAGCCGGCGAATGCCATCCTTCTGCATCCGTCAGACGGCTTTTTTTACCGGATTTCAAATCCACCCGGAACAAATGATTTTCGACAGGACTAACCTCTGCCGAAGTATAATATACAAAACGACCGTCCTGAGCCACATATTCTACATCAGCATCCGTATCGGTAAGCCGGCGGACAGATTTACCTTCCGTATCACATAGGTATAAATTACGGAAACCGTCCCGGTTATCCGTGCGGTAAATAAACTTAGACGGATCATTCTTCAAAAACACCAAAGCATTCGACGGCTCGACCCAACGATCGTTTTTCTCTTCCAAAACCGTCCCCAGGTATTTACCCGTCACAGCATTGTATTTGTTCAAACGGACATGCTTCTGATCCCGGTCGACAACCTGTATATAAATTACGTCGGATGCCGGATTCCAGGTAATATTGGTCAGGTATTGCTCCCGTCCGAAATCAGTTACATCCATAAATACCGTCCGTTCTGAAGCCAAATCATATACGCCGAGACTTACCTGCTCTGAAGGCATACCGGCCATCGGATACTTAATCTCACGTAAACTTCCGGTACGGGTCGTTATATCCAACAACGGAAAACTACTCACAGCACTTTCGTCTTTCCGGTAAAAAGCCAACTTTTTGCCATCCGGAGACCAGAAAATACCGTTGGAAATACCCATTTCACTCCGGCTTACAGTCTGACCGTTTACAATATTCGGGTCTGAATCCTTCGTCACGGCGTATTCATTTCCCCTTTCGTCCGAATAATACAAATTATTGTCACGCGTAAAAGCAAAAGCATTGTATCCGTTATAGGTTACATTTCCACCTTTTTTCGGCAAGGGAAGCGTACGAAGAACCCGTTTCCCCACGATATCAATCTCGTATCTGTTTCCCTTCCTTACGATTACCAACGTTTCGGCATCCGCCCAGCCATACATAGGCCATCCTTTCAAATCCGCAGTTAATAACCGATTCAGTTCCTCTACGGTCATCAACACCTTTTTCTCTCCTTTCAATACATCCTCCGCAACCAAATCCGTCCCTTCCGTATAGGTCATTATATCCCGGTCGCCCTGCCATTGAATATAACGCGTCTTCGGCCGCAATTCATAACCCAAAACGGCATCTTCCATCGTCAGCATCTTATCCTGTGCCTTTGAACTAAACATCATAGCCATTCCGATACATGTAAGTAATAAATATCTCATATATTTTAAATTTAAGTAAATTAAAGCGATTCAAAACAAATACAGGATTAAAACACAAAGTTTAATAAAACTGAGTTTATAAATTCCGACCACGTTTGCAAAGATATAAAAATTGCCTATTAACCCACCTATCCCCACACGATCTTATCACTCTACTTCCAGTCCGTCAATACCTTTAATTTCAAAAACATCTCTGTCTTCCGACACGGCAAATTTATTCCTGAACCGACGCAATTCTTCCATATCAATCCCGATAATCTTAATTTCCTCTTTATATTCCCGGCATGCTCCCACGATATTTCCTTTAGCATCAATAACGGCAGAATCTCCCGCATACGTCAAGCCGGCAGTGTCGGTACCCACACAATTCACACCCGCCACAAAAGCCTGATTTTCTATTGCCCGGGCCTGTAACAACAACTGCCAAACCTTACGCCTGGATGCCGGCCAATTGGCCACATACACCGCCAGATCATAATTATCGGTATTCCGGCTCCATACCGGGAAGCGCAAATCATAACAGATAAAGGTCGCTATCCGAACTCCCCGGAAATCAAAAAACAGATGCCGCCTACCGGCAGTAAAATGTTCATTTTCTCCCCCCATCCGAAAGCAATGCCGCTTGTCGTAATACAAATTCTTTCCATCCGGAAATGCCACAATCATACGGTTATAATACGACTCTCCTTCGTTATATACCGTAGACCCCATAACCAGCGCATCCCGCTTTTCTGCCCATTCCGACATCAGTCGCCTGACCCGCTCATAACAAGCTGCCGTTTTGTTTTTCTCCGCATCCGCCACCCTTTTATCCGGCTTCACCAACATACTCCCTGACGTAAACATTTCCGGCAACAAAATGACATCACACGCCCCTATCCCGGCTAATTTCCGGTCAAAAAGCGCCAAATTTTTTTCTATATCTCCCCATACCAGAGAAGACTGGACCAATGCTATTTTCATTCAAACCTTCTATTTCAAACCTTAATTACCCCCATCTCCCTCAATCCAAATCATAAACAATGCAATAACTCCGCCCCCGTTTCTCCTCGATCTAAATCGACAATCTAAAATTTAAAATCTATAATAATATACTCCTCACTCTATTCTTTCCCATTTACCGATCACCTCCCTTCGCGGAAGAGCATTGAAATGCCACCATTCACTCCCGAGCGCAATAAAACCGGCTTCCGTCATTACCTTACGTAACAACTGCCGGTTTTCAAAAGCTTCCGGCGTAATTTTTCCCCGTATAACCAATTCTTCCTCTTTATCTCCCCGGGCTTCCTCTCCGAAATAATCGAATGCCGACCCCATATCCGGGAATCCCCCGGAAGAGTCACATAAAGTTACATCCACTGCCAGTCCGTAATTATGCAATCCGCCTCCCCGACCCGGATTACTGACAAATATATGTCTGGGAGTTCCTTTTACCAACTCCCACATTTCCCGCTGAACCGACATCGGACGCGCGGCATCATACACGACAATTTGCCAACCTGTCCGAATATTTTCCAGTAAATCCTGTGCCCGGATCAACTTTTCCGCCACCAAAGGCCGCATATATGCCTTTCTCAATTCCCGGTACAAAACTTTTCCGGTAAAATTATCCGGTGTGGCATAAACCAACTTCACTTTTATCCGCCGATCCAATTTCCCGATATCCACCAATCCCATACTCAGCATCCTCTTTTCTGTTTCCGTTTCAGAACAGAAGATCCGTTCATCCAGTATGAGGGAATCATCCACCTCCACCATCCGCCCCGGTTCCACAGCAATTTCAACCGTTTTATTCCGACCTGTACAAGCCAGCAGAAATAAAACAAAAACAAAAATTAAAATGCTTCGCTTATTGGTCATTCCGTTTGATTATTACAAACCGGATACATCATCATCCGGCGAAAACGTTTCCCGACGCCTACATGAATCGCAACGCTCTTTCTCTCTTTTCATTCACTCCCCCCAGGAAAATTTCTCCGGATGTCGCGGATTAGCATCTTTATAAGTACTCATAATGTATTGCAAATCCGCATCTACATCATCCGTCGGATTAAATAAAGGACCGATTTCACAATACTTTCCTTTATAATCGATTCGTCCCAGATATACGGGGACACCCGCAGCCTTTGCAATGAC
The DNA here is from genome assembly GCF_003524185.1 of Culturomica sp. NCBI lineage: Bacteria > Pseudomonadati > Bacteroidota > Bacteroidia > Bacteroidales > Odoribacteraceae > Culturomica > Culturomica sp. Next base: position 97,454 of record NZ_DOED01000014.1, on the reverse strand, counting down.
CAAAAAGCCCTTTTTCCACTTTTTCCGCTTACTCCGGCTTCCTTCGGGTGTGATACACAAATACATGGAATCCCGCTTCTTAAACTCTGTAATCATCTGATCCACCAAATGACTGTCCTTTTTCCCCCGGTCGACCGGAATCACCCGCAATGCCCGTAAAATCATTCCCAGCGGAAAAAAGAAAAATTCTTTTTTCATCAAAATAAAAGCCGGAATACGCTGACTTAAAAAAGCCAATTCCCCCCATACAAAATCCCAATTGGAAGTATGGGGCACAGAAATAATGACAGCCTTTTTCACTTCCGGTAATTCCCCCTTGTACTTCCATCCCCCCAACCACATTATAAATCGCGCTATATATTTCATAACCTATAAATTTATTTCCTGAATACTCTTTAAGAGCTACCTTAATCCTGTATATAAATTGTAAATTTTAGATTGTAAATTTTAAATTACCCGACAAGCCGATTCGTCATCGGATTTATTTAATCTAAAATTGTAAATATACAATTTTAATATGTACATTGTAAATATACAACTTATTTCCAATCCAACGGCAATACAACCCGTACTCCGACACCCCGGTACCCCTCCCGGTCGAACCCGAAAAATACACCTCCCCGGATTTCATCCTCGAATCCCAGCGAATATCCGCACTCCGTATAACTTTTAGTTTCCGGCATCCAGACATACCGGACATGCACAGCCTCATTGAATAAGAAACGTTGCATAAAAGACAATCGCTTGATCAACAGATAAGAAGAAGTATAATTCAGAGCTCCCTGAAACCACTTTTCAGCCGTTGCCAACTCATAGTAGTCCGTCAGGTAAAAGTCGCTGAAAAACATTTCTTTGCTAAAAACCCATCCTGTAGCGCCGAACTGCTTATAATCCGGGAAATACAACTCTTTTACCGAAAAAAACTTACCCGCCTGAACTTTATAAGAAATTTTGTCAAAGAGTCCCAGAGATTTTTTTTGCTGCACTCCGATTGCAATCCGGTTGTAAGCACTGCTCAATCCGGAACCGACGGAAATTCCCCGGTCATAACGCACGGAAAAAGTAGGCCAGTCGGAACGTACATACCGCTTATAGCCGTTTCTGAGCCGGTAAAACGAACGGGGCGTATAATCCAGTTGCCCGTAAACATGCAAAGCCGTGTTGTCGGGCATATCGACTCCCCCTTCGGAAGAAGGCGTATTGGGTTTCGGATCCTTCTTATAAATATTATAAGAGATATGATTCTCCAACACCCGTCTCTTTTCGTAATTTCCACCGACAGACAACACCAAACCGTTACTGATATCGATCCGGTTTTCTAAAGCGACATAACGCTTCCCGTAAAATTTCATAAAATTATCGGCACACACAAGCGAGGTCGACGTATTTTCCAGCCGCCATGCCCCGGCATTCCCTTTATAATCTGCAGAAACATCTCCGAAACGAACCTTTAATAATCCCCGTTTCAAAGGAGCATAAGTATAAGAAGAATAGACCTGCCAGATCCAGGATTTACGGGCCGTTGCATAATAAACCGAAGGTTCTACATACAAACGCTGTCCCCGTGCTACGGCAAGCGACACACCGAACCGTTGCCCTATCCAGAAACCATCCACAAAATTATATTCGGGAAAAGCCTTTACCAGTCCGTCGAACTCAAACCGTCCCTGTTTTCCTAATTTATAAGAACTTCCCCACAATATCTGTCCGAAAACATCCCGATGCGCACGGCGGGTGGTATCCGTTTCTCCCTCCGACTTCTTCACAACAGCCCGCAAACTATCCCTCATCTGATATCCCTTTACCTCTTCCTGTTTCAAGGGTATCGTACGCATCTGTAACCAATAAGCCGAATCGCGCCGCACAGCCATCGAATCGACCGATACCTTTTCCGTAACGACCTCTTCCCGGATCTCAAGCGGAGGTATCGTATCCGGTCGTTCGGGAGTCATCAATTGCTGGGACAAACGGGCCATCCGGTAAGCATCCCGGGTTGTCAGCTCCTCTTTCTCCAGTAAAGCTTCCAGCTTACGTTCCGCCTTTTCCCGTTTCGGAGATTTAGCCGGCTCGGGCAATGCTTTATTTTCAGCAACAACAGACACAGGCTTCACGACAACTCCATTGGTCGTATCCGCCTCCACCTCTTTATATTTGACAGAAGCATAATACTTTCCACCGGCCTTTACTCCGAAAATTTTTACGTCCACATCAATATCGTAAGAAGTCGGAAGAAAAACGGAAGGTTTTACGTCATGAAATACCCCTTTGATGTGCAGGGTCACCCCGGTAAGTTTTGCCGAAAAATCAAAATTCACCACACTCCAGTCATTTTCGACAATATAAATATAACCATCCAGCAATTGACTGTTCTTTTTCCGGGGTTCGACCCGGATTTTATTGATCGTTTTTCCGTCTTCCAGATAACATTCTGCAAAACGGAAACGGTAATACGAAAACGCTCCGGGTGCCAGAGGCGACACCATACCCATCACATCCGGATCGTAAACCGAAGCGGTGACGATCCCCAAAGCTTCATCCGGGCTCAGATCATCCGGGATAGAACTGGAAAAAGCCACGATCTTCCGCTCGTAAGTGTCGGGAGCTTCAAAAGCAACTTCCATCACCGATTCCAGGGTAAATACTTTTCCCAGATAAGGCGTCACCTCTTTCCGTATTTCTTTCGACAACATAAGTAATTTAGGTACCTTTTCCAACTGCATCGTACCTTTTGTATATACCTCCGACAGATAACGCTTCACCTGATGCCGGTGATAAGGTGCCCGGGCAATCGCATGCCGCATAATATAAAAAGCCGGATCTTCCCCTCTGGCATTTACTTTTGCCTCTTGCAACATATACACCATCGGTTTCAGAACCACCTGCAATACATCCCGTTTCTCTCCTACCCTGACCTGCAATGTCTGTTTTTCATATCCCAAAGCGCTCACCTCACATACATAAGTTCCGGAGGGCAGCGCAATCCGAAAATTCCCGTTTTCATCGGCCACACATCCTTGTGCCGTTTCCCGTACATAAACCGTAGCCCCTTCTACCGCCTGTCCCTCGGCATCGGAAACTACCCCCTCCAGTACCTGACACTTCACAACGGAAGCTATAAAAATGCCTAACAGTAATAAAACAACCTTCATATTTTAAATTTTAAGGCACAAATTTAATAAATACATACTTTAATTTTCAATTTAAAATTTAAAATCCAAAATTTAAAATAAACCTCTTCTTTTCCAAAATACACAAACACCTCCCCCTCTCTCCCAATCTTAAATCGTAAATCTTAAATCCAAATCTCTTTTGCATTTTCAAAACAATTTGTATCTTTGCACCACAAAAATTTTTCCTCAGGGGTTCAATAAGCAGATAAGTATCTCACCCCATGGTAGTAACATTAAAACAATTTACAATGTACGCAATTGTTGAAATTCAAGGACAGCAGTTCAAAGTAGAAAAAGACCGCAAAGTGTATGTCCATCGTCTGGCTGCAGAAGAAGGCACTCAGGTAGAATTTGATAATGTACTTCTCGTTGAAGACGGAAGCAACATTAAAATCGGTACGCCGAAAGTGGAAGGCGCTAAAGTTACCGCAAAAGTATTGGCTCATGTAAAAGCTGACAAAGTTCTTATCTTCAAGAAAAGAAGAAGAAAAACGTATCAGAAATTGAACGGACATCGTCAGTCTATGACACAAATCCAGATCGAAGCGATCAACGCTTAATCTGAAAGAAAAATTATTTAGTAAACTCTAAAATTCAATAAGATATGGCACATAAGAAAGGTGTCGGTAGTTCTAAGAACGGCCGCGAATCCGAAAGCAAACGATTAGGAGTTAAAATATGGGGCGGACAATTTGCCAAAGCCGGTAATATTATCGTTCGTCAGAGAGGTACAGTACACAACCCGGGATTAAACGTGGGTATAGGTAAAGATCACACCTTATTCGCATTGGTTGACGGTGAAGTTGTTTTCACCAAAAAACAAAAAAACAGATCTTATGTATCTGTTAAACCGGCAACTGTAGAAAACGCAGCAGAATAAGCCTGAAATAAAAATTTAAAACTCCTGTATTGTAAGCGATACAGGAGTTTTTTTGTATATTTACCGCTCGGAAAATAATTTATGACTTAAGTCTGTTGACTTATTGACTATTTCAGTAGCTGCCTTGAACAAAGGGAAGTAAACTTTAATAGTTCATTCATTATTTCAGCTTATTTAGAATCGGCTGCCTTACGATATGAAAACAACGTATCGTATGACAACCGGCAATCTGAAAATCCAAACTTATTACGATCATGCTAAATTTAAAATTCATTCAGGAAAACAAAGAAACGGTCATCGAACGTTTAGCTGTAAAAAATTTTGATGCCCGGGAAAGCGTTGAAAAAATCATATATCTGGACGGAGAACGCCGGAAATTACAACAAGATTCCGAAAATAAGCAAGCACGGATGAACGCCATCGCCAAGGAAATCGGAAACCTGATGAAAGCCGGAAAAAAAGAAGAAGCGGAAAAAGCCCGTCAGGAAACGACCCAATTAAAAGAAGAAATAGCAGCATTGGTCCCGCAGGTAAACAACCTGAATGCGGAGGTAACAGAAATTCTGTTGCGTTTACCGAATATGCCGCATACAAGTGTACCCCGCGGTAAATCGGATGCAGACAACGAAATTGTCAAAATCGTCAGCGACATCCCTCATCGTCACGAAGACGATGTTCCGCATTGGGAACTGACTAAAAAATACGATCTGATCGATTTCGAAACGGGAGTAAAGATCACAGGAGCCGGATTTCCGGTATACAAAGGCCTCGGAGCCCGCTTGCAAAGAGCTCTGATCAATTTCTTCCTGGATGAAAACATCAAGGCCGGCTATCAGGAAGTAATGCCTCCCCTGATGGTAAATGCAGATTCAGGATACGGCACGGGACAGTTACCCGATAAAGACGGCCAGATGTATTACGTCAACGAAGATAAATTATACCTGATTCCGACAGCCGAAGTTCCGGTTACCAATATTTACCGGGACATGATCGTAGAAGGAGAAAAATTACCGATTAAAAATACGGCTTATACGGCATGTTTCCGCCGCGAAGCGGGTTCCTACGGAAAAGACGTTCGCGGCTTGAACCGGCTTCATCAATTCGACAAGGTAGAAATCGTACAGATCACCAAGCCGGAAATCTCTTACGAAGCCCTCGAAGGCATGGTAGCTCACGTAGAAAGCCTGCTGATCAAACTGGGACTTCCCTACCGCATTGTCCGTCTCTGTGGAGGAGATATCAGTTTCACCTCGGCTCTGACTTATGACTTTGAAGTATTTTCCAAAGCCCAGGAAAAATGGCTGGAAGTCAGCTCGGTATCAAACTTCGAAGATTTCCAGGCCAATCGTCTGAAACTCCGCTACCGGAACAAAGGCGATAAAAAAACGACGATGGTACACACCCTGAACGGAAGCTCCCTGGCATTACCGCGTATCGTGGCCGCATTACTGGAAAACAATCAATGCGCTGAAGGTATACGTCTGCCGGAAGTATTACAACCGTTTATGGGAACCGATATGATCCGATAAAAATTAAGGAGATTTGGAAAGGAGAACATCTTCGGATTTCCAAATCTCCAAATCTTTAAATTCTATGAGATTCATCCTCATTCTGATTTTATTCTGCTTTTCAAACATCGTATTCGCCCAGCAAAGCGATTCCAAACTGGCATATACCTACTACCAGAACAAGGAATATGTAAAAGCGGCAGAAATGTTTTTGCAACTTTACGAACGTACCCGGGCCTCTTACTACCTCGATTATCACATCATTAGCCTGATCAACGCTAAAGAATACGATAGTGCAGAAAAGACACTGAAAAAATACCTGAAAACGGACGATAACAACAAAGATTTTTTAGTGAATCTCGGTTACATTTATACCCAACAAGGCAAAACCAACAAAGCCGAGGAATATTTCAACCGGGCCGTCAAAAAATTGATCCCATACGAAAACGATATCCACAGCCTGGCCAATAAATTCCGGAATATCCGGGAATACAACTGGGCCAACAAAACTTACCTCAAAGGGCGGGAACTGTTAAACCGCCCGTTGGCCTTTACGGCCGAAATGGGCGACAACTATATGATGGACAGGGATTACGACAATATGTTCGCACTCTTTGTAGAAGCCTTGCTTCAAAATCCGGAAAAACTCAGCATCATCACCTCCAAACTCAGTTTTGCGCGTTCTTATGACGTAAACGGCAATGCCGATAAAGTTATCGCCTCCCAGCTGGAAAAAATATTCCGGCAAAAAGATTACCCTTCCGTATTTGACGAACTGGGTGTATGGTATTCCCTGCAAACGGGCGATTATACGCAAGCCTTCAATCACGCTGTAAAGCTCAACGCAAAAAACACGGATAAATTATACATCTACATCGATATTGCCCACGAAGCCGCAAATGCCCGAAAATACGATATCGCCAGACAAGCCTATCAGCGGGTTATTCAAAAAGGGAAAGAAGAAAATCCTTATTATTACACGGCACGCAAGGAAATCCTCAATTGCAAATACCGGCAATACGACCAAGCCCAGCCCCCGGTAGAAAATTACCGCAACCTGGTTTCCGAATGTAAAGATTTTTTACAAGAAACGGGGTATAGCAATGCAAACGCCGATATCATTGTCCTGACAAGTGATCTGTATGCCTACCATCTAAGCCTTCCGGACTCAGCCGATCAGATTTTACAAAAAGGAATCGGTATAAAACGATTGAATACCCTGACCTTAGATATTTTAAAATCGAAACGGGCCGATTTACTGACCTATATGAATAATCCCTGGGAAGCCGTGATTCTCTATACTCAAATTGAAAAAGCGAATCCCAACAACGATATCGGATACGAAGCCAAACTCAAGAAAGCCCGTCTGGCTTACTTCGAAGGAGACTTACTATGGGCAAAAGCCCAATACGATGTTCTGAAAGGTTCTACCAGCAAGCTGATATCCAACGATGCGCTGCAAATGAGTCATTTCCTGAACATGAACTACGAAGAAGAAGGCGATAACAGTGATTTAGAACGACTGGCCACCACAGAATATGCCGTTTACCGCCACCAAAGCGAAGAAGCTCTACCCGTTTTGGATAGCCTGATCCAAAATTCCGCCGCCGGAATTGCCGATTATGCCGCCCTGGTAAAATCCGGGGTTTTACTATCGCAACACCAAGACCAAGAAGCCGCTCTGATATTGGAAAAACTGGCGAAAGCATCCGGACAAACGTATATCCGGGCAAAAGCAATATTCGAACTTGCCAATCTCAAAAATCGTACAGATCAAAAACAGCAGGCCCTCGGTTTATATCAGCAACTGGTTTCCGACTATTCCGGCAGCGTATACAGTGTCGAGGCCGGAAAAATATACCGGGAACTGGAAAAGACAATCAAAAACGAAAAAATAACACCCGTCAACTGAATACTACAATAAAATCTGCAATTTCAATCATAAATCGTAAATCAAAAACATGCGCCTTATTTTCAACACCACCTATATCGTCGAAGAAAACATTGAAACCGAATGGCAGGATTTTATGCGCGAACAATATATCGCCTATCTCCGCCGGCAACAATTCGTACAAGACGTGCTCTTTACAAAAGTATCCATCGATCAACCCGACGGTAAAACCTATTCGTTGCAAGTCGTTTTTGATACCCCTGAATCCCTGGAACATTTCACACAACATCATTTGCCGCTATTGGAAGAAAAAATAACCGATAAATATAAAAATCGTTATCTTTGTTTCAGCAGTACTTTAACCGAAATCTGATCGGCCGGCCTTCCGGCGTCCGTATATGGAAAAACTAATCATGGGGATCGACCCCGGAACAAACTTTATGGGCTATGCCATTATCCGCACCTTCGGCAAATCTAAAAAACCGCAGTTGGTGATATCCGGTGTATTGGATATGGACAAAATATCCGATCCTTACATTAAATTACAACGGATATTCAAACGGACATTACAGGTCATTGACTCCTATCATCCGGATGAATTGGCAATCGAAGCCCAGTTCTACGGTAAAAACATACAGTCAATGCTCAAACTCGGCCGGGCACAGGGAGTTGCTATCGCCGCCGCCCTGCAACGGGAAATTCCCATCTTCGAGTATGCGCCTAAAAAAATTAAAATGAGCGTAACGGGAAGCGGTACGGCTTCCAAAGAACAAATTGCCCTGCTGCTGGGTAAATTTATGGAAATCCATACGACCTCCGAGAACCTGGACGAAACGGATGCCATTGCCATCGCCTATTGCCACCACTTACAAGGTTCACTCCCGACCACCGGTAGCCCGAAATGCAAAGACTGGGGGGACTATATCAAAAAAAATCCGGATAAAATCGTATAAAATGACAGACAACTGTATTGAAATCAAGAACCTGAAAAAAAGTTTTCGCAAAAACGAAGTACTTAAAGGCATCGACCTTAACATATCGGCCGGAGAAGTCATAGGCTACCTCGGTAGCAACGGAGCCGGCAAATCCACGACGGTAAAAATATTATGCGGACTCATCCGCCAATTCGAAGGCGAAGTTTCCATCCTCGGACACAACCTGCGTACCGACGATCTGGAAATCAAAAAACGCATCGGATATATTCCTGAAAACGCCGTCGTTTACGAACAACTCACACCGGTCGAATACCTTGAATTCGTCAGCACCCTCTACGGTATGCAGCCCGACATCGCCCACCGGAAAATTACGGAATTGCTCGAACTGTTTGAAATGAAATCCCATAACAACGAGCGGATCATTAGTTTTTCAAAAGGTATGAAGCAGAAAATCCATATCATTTCCGGACTGCTCCACAATCCGGACATACTGTTTATGGACGAGCCCCTGAATGGTCTGGATGCCAACGCTGTCATCATTGTCAAAGAAATCATCACGCAACTGGCCAGAGAAGGCAAAACCATTTTCTATTGCTCCCACCTTATGGATATCGTAGAAAAAATATCCAGCAGGATCGTCCTTATCGACGGCGGCCGTATCATCGCCAACGGTACTGTAGAGCAATTAAAACAAGACTCCGGCAGTACTTCGCTGGAAGAACTGTTTTCGAAATTGACCGGGAAAAACGACCATTCGGAAAAAGCCGGACAAATTATAGACGTATTTGAAAAATAATTTTTATGATTCGCTTTTTACTTTTTATATTGCGGCCTTTTCGTCTCCTGTTCTACAAATCCGGGGTCGATTTCGATAAAATGATCACTATCATCCGGACCAAACTGACCATTGACAACCGGACGTCCAAAAACATCAACTCCAACAAAACGAAACAGATCAATTCCGCTTTGTTGCAGCAAGGTTTCAGCATGCTCGTTATGGGTACCTTCGCTCTTCTGATGACCTGGTCTAAAAGCGGACTTACGACAGCTATTCTACTGTACCACAGCATGATATTAGTTATGTTGATCCTTTCCCTGTTATCGGAATACACCCAAATGCTGTTCGACAGCAGAGACACGCATATATTGTTACGTTTACCCGTCGATTCCCGTACCATCTCTACAGCCAAATTGATAACTATCGGATATTACATGCTGTTCCTAAGCTTTTGTTCGGCACTCATCCCTACACTGGTATTTATCTTCACCAAAGGAGTCGCGACCGGCCTGCTGTTATTGTCGGCAACCCTACTCAACACCTTATTTGCCCTGCTATTAACCAATCTGGTCTATATGGGATGTATGCGGTTTGCTTCGGGCGAGAATTTCAGAAATATACTCAGCTATATCCAGATCCTTATGATTGTACTTGTCGTTTGCAGCTATCAATTGGTAGCCAATATCCCCGACAACCTCATACTGGAACTGACAGCATCCGATCCCTGGTGGTTTTATCTCCTGCCTCCGGTATGGTTCACGGCGCTGACCGAACTGTTTCTGGCTCCTTCTGCCACAGTATACCTATATGCAGCCATCGGAATCGTCCTGCCTTTTATTTCGGCCTATGTTACGATCAAATGGTTCGCTCCCTATTTCGCCGCCCACCTTAATCCGGCAAACGAAGCTCCGGTAAAAACCGCCCGGGCGGGCAAGGAAAAAACGGCCCGTTTCCTGGCCGCCTTATTTACCCGGTCGGCCATGCAAAAATCCGGATTTATGCTGAGTTGGCGTCTCGCCGCCGGCAACCGGAAATACAAAGAAGCCATACTCCCTTCAATCGCTTACATCATCGTGCTCATCGGTCTTCAAATCTTTTCCATCTGGAAAAAAGGAGATTTTAATGTCAGCGACTTTATGGGCTTTTTCCCACTTTATCTTACTTTATTAATCGGTTACACGATTATAGACAATATGAAATACAACGAACTCGGAGATTATTTCTGGCTCTACCGCACCAAGCCGCTCTACCGGCCGGGCAGTATTCTGCTGGGCGCTTTCAAAGCCCTCTACCTGAAATATTTCGTTCCGACCTTCCTGTTCGTTTCCATACCCCTGATATACATCGGCGGCATCGCTATTCTCCCGGATATATTGTTTATCTTTACGGCCATCACCATTACCACCCTGGTCGCCACCCTGGGAATATCCCCCGCTTTCCCGTTTTCCCGGGAAAGAAGTACATACAATTCCGGCAAAGTATTGGTATTCATACTTATCACCATGCTCGTCACCGCTGTTTTCAGTACCATTCACATGGGCTTGCGTTACATTCCCTACGGCATTCCGGCCGGCATCCTCCTGCTATGGAGTATCCTGTTCCTGATCGCCCATAAAATCAGCCGGACCTCCTGGACCCGGCTGGAGAAAATAGCCGGATGACGATTAGAAAATCGTCACCCGGCCTATGAATTGATTGATTATTAATAATCCTTGATACACCTTACAGAAATTGCCGTATATTTATGTGTAGGCAGTAGCGGTGCAGAAGTGTACATATCAAGCGGTATACAATAAAACGCCTCAGCATAAAATCTCTCTCTTATCATAGAACCTATCTCATGCGGAAGTTGGGTACAAGTCCAAAATAGCGATACCTCACCGATTTTATTGTATTTATTCTTAGAACCAGGATAAGGCAAATTAAAACCTCCCGCAGATTTCACTGAAAACATACTATCAGACCTAATCTCTTCTACCTGTTCTGCCCACTCTTTTTTTTTCTGAACCTTTTTAGCAAGGATAGGGAAAGCCTCCCGGAACTCATTGGCTGTTGGCATATGCCATCCTTCCGGGCACACCCCCTGACGATGTCCGTTAAAATATTTGATCTGTTCACTATTGTCCAAACGGACCGCCGCCGCCCAATTATACAACAGCCCATATTTATCGATATACTCATCGTTAGGATAGTATAGGTATGGTGTAAAAGACGTCGTTATACCACTACTTATTTTTGTACCGTCAGCATAATGTTTAGTCTTCAGATTATCTATCATCCACGTAAGGCCGTTTATCTCTCTTATACGATAGACATTACCGTCTATATCGGTGATCGTTTTCTCCACAGACCGAGCAGATTGGCTGGCATTACTCTGTAATGTCATGTTTTTTCCAATTTTCAGAACGTCGCTCATCGGATATACAAAGACAGAACCGTCTGCAGTCTCTATTTTTATCTGTTTGTCGATCTCCATTTCTAACACATTACATTTTATTACGGAACCGTTTTTAAGGTATAAAATATTTATTACTGTCTGAGCATACATTACAACACTCATCGCAGTAAATACCAAAAGCATCAGGACAGGTAGCAATTTTTTCATAAGTATCCGGTCTTTAAATAAGGTAATTATTACGGCAGAACTGAAATTACACCTTTCACTTCCGTCGATTGTGCAGATGTTTCAATATTATCGCCTTCAAGCGTACGATAACGAAGATTTGAAAAACTGAAACTATATATATCTTCCAACCAAAATTTTACTTTCATATTCGGAATATAGTATTTATCAGATTCTATTTTTTTCTTAGCAGGAACAACAAATTCCGTTTTATCCGCAAGCGAACCTACCATACATTTTTCAGAAACAATCAATTCATCCTTAAGATATACATCCATGTCGAACTCCATCCAATACACCGTTTCTTTGGTCGGATTTACAATAACAAACGATATATTCCTAACATATGTATCTCCATCATAATACTGACAATTAAAAATTTCAGGATAAGGAACATCATAATTGAACTTCGGATCATCTCCGTCTTTACTGCAAGCCACAAAAGCTGCCGACACGACCAGCATCGCCATCAGCCACATAAATCTATACATTTTCATAATCTCTTTATTTTAGGTTTTAAAATATTTTAAAATTAGAGAGATTTTATGAATTACAGATCAACGATTTAGGTTCAAATTGGTTCAAAACGGTAAAATAAAAAGGGTAAAGCCTCACAGGCTTTACCCTTTCCCTTGATCTATATGTCTATTCTCTTACTTCACCAACTGCTGATACATTGCATTATTGGCATACGGTTGAAATTCCACATCGGTAGCGGCCCAGGCTTTCAACTTCGGATTCAGTTGAAGCGCCTTTTGCAAAGCCATTGCCATCGTATTGACATCCTTTACCCGGGCAGCAGCTACGGCCATCATATAATAATCGGTTCCGGTTGTCAGCTTCAACTGCTTAAACGTATTGAGAGCGGCATTATTATCACCGGCCATCAACTGTGCATAACCTAAATTGATTCCCGGGGTATCTTTCAAATAAGAAACGGCTTTCCGGTAATCTCCCTGTTGCAACAACATCAATCCCATATTATAGCGGGCTTCTTTCTTTACCTGTGCTTTGTTCAGCATCTCCATGGCTTTCGAATTATTCCCTTGCTTGGCATACACGATACCCAGGTTATTCTGAATAGCAGCATCCTGTTTTAATACAATAGCAGATTCCAGTAACTTCTGGGCTTTCTTGTATTCCTTATTCTGAATAGCGATGGCTGCCAAATCGTTCAGTAATTGCCAGTTCCATTGAGTACCCACCGTCGGCGTCTTTTCATCTGCCTGCGGAATGAAATAAGTCATCTGCATTTCTTCCTGCACCATTTCGGGAGTTGTATAGAATACGAAGAAATCAGCGCGGCGTAACAAAGGCAGAATATCGTTCTTTAATTCCGGAATCCGCTTGATATACGATTCGAGTATCGCTTCCCGTTTGTTGTTATTCGGAGCAGCCTTGATTTCACTGATAATCTGTGCTTTATTCTTGATATTGGAATCGTTCAGTAACAAATAAAGTCCGTCCCAGTTTTCCGTTACCATCTGCGGCACGACAAACTTGGCATTCTTTACGATAGGCAAACCCGACAGTCCCAGATCTTTTTCAAAAAAAGTCTTCGCTGCTTTGAAACGGTTATTGGTCAGATTCTTATTCAGGCGTTCGGCGCCTTCCGGAGAACTGGAAGCATATAGCAACATATTGGTTACCGTAGCTCCTTTATCGGCCAATACTTTTTTCATGGCTTCCACAGCTTTATTCATAACGGCAGAATGTTGCTGGGTTTCCGAAATTTTAGACTGTGCCAGCGGGAATAAAACATAACCGCTTACCACTCCTACCTGAGCCACCGGTACATCTTCAACGAAAGTTTCGGTCATAACCGGTACATAATCGGTATCCCCGATACGCAAGGTATAGTTCTGCCATACCCGTACGCCGTTCTGGTTGAGGATAACCGGAGACATTGCAAAAGCTTTATCACCGTGTATCGCCTCAATATCCGCCCAAAGTACGCCGTTTTGCATACCTTCCCGGAAATTCATCGTCATCTTCTGGGTAATTGTCGTAGCACTCTTATAAGCGACAACCGGGTAATTACTACCCTTTACCTTTTCTCCCTGTAAAAATACAGGAGGTAATTTTTCCACGTTATTCCCATACTGCATGCGAGGCGTTATCTTCAATATCATCTTTTTACCGAACTCTTTCGGTGCAAATTTTACGGTATATTCGAAATTAATTTTACCGTTCACGGACTCGAGCTGGGCCGGAGTTACCTGCCCCATAACAGCCGTCTGGATAACATCCTGTTGTAACTTCTTCATTGAGTTACATCCCGCCAACAGCCCAACTGCCAGAAAAGCCAGCATTGTTATAAAAAAAGTACGCTTCATAATTTTTGATTTTAGTTGAACATATTTGTTTTCATTCAATTATTGCATTGTTTGCTGTCCTGTTTAACGGGAGTTTCCGCAGAACAGTTGTGTTTTATTTATTAAAATAAGTTAGAGAAAGAACGATAGGAAAGAATACGTCAGTTCCCGCATACAATTTCCTCCGGTCCCGATTAAAAATCGTAAATCAAAATTCGTAAATCAAAAATCCAAATAGTTATCTTTGCGGCGGTAAGATGCGTCCCGGCGCAGTTCGAAGAAATATAACCGCATTCCCCCCGGCGTTATCTTTGCCCTATAAAATCAAATACCATGAATCAGACAGCGGAAACAGGAAACGAAACATTAAGCCCCATATACCTGAAAGAAGTATTCAAAAGTAAAAATCCGGCCCTGGCCCGTTGGATTCCGGGTTTTGTCTACTCCTGGCTCAACCGTATCATCTGTATCGATGATATCAACGATTTTATCCGGAAACACGGAGACCGCAAAGGCATCGATTTTGCTGATGCGATTGTCGAATACCTGAATCTCACCTTCCAGACCGAAGGAATCACTAACCTGCCATCCCCCCAGGGACGCTATATTTTTGTCTCCAATCATCCGCTGGGAGGACCGGACGGTATTGCGCTGATCTCCTTTCTAGGTAAATATTATCCGGATTTAAAATTCCCGGTTAACGATATCCTGCTGAACCTGAAAAACCTGAATAATATTTTCCTGCCGGTCAACAAGCACGGAGGCATGTCCCGGGAAGCCGTCAAAGCAATCGCATCAGCCTATACATCTGACAATCAGATTATCATGTTCCCTGCCGGTTTATGTAGCCGTAAAATCAAAGGCAAAATAGAGGATCTCGAATGGCAGAAAAATTTTATCGTAGAAGCAGTAAAACACCAACGGGACATCGTACCGATCTACATCAGCGGACAGAATTCGAATTTTTTCTACAACCTTTCTAATTTCCGCAAAAGAATAGGACTCAAAGCCAATATAGAAATGCTTTGGTTACCCAAAGAGGCCTTCAAGAAAAAAAATGAAACCCTGACATTAAAAATCGGTAAACCGATTTCCTGGCAATCGTTCGATAAAAGTAAAAAACCGAAAGAATGGGCCAAAGAAGTGCGTGAAATCTTATACCGATTGTAAAAAAATCCCCATACCGCCAGAGTTTCTGTAGAAAATAGTATATTTGCATAAATATTCAGATGTATAGCACAACACCTGAAAACATACAGTACAGGAATTCAAAGAAATCCTTTGACATATCAAACTGTACATTTCGGTTTCGTTTTTGTAATCTTTATGAATAAAGGTTATCAGAACAATTGAATATATCATTAATTATTAGAGCACTTATAAGCAGATGCAACCTGTAATTTATCCCGTCGAAAAAGAAAAACTTCTTGCCGAACTCACAGAAGAAAAATTTTTACGGAAAACCAACAAAGCGGGGAATGAGATATACACATTCAACGCTTTCAACGCACCGAACCTGATGCGTGAAGTGGGACGTATCCGCGAATTGACATTTCGTACGGCAGGAGGCGGTACCGGAAAAGAGATCGACATCGACGAATTCGACATCACTCCCGATACTCCGTATCAGCAACTGATCGTCTGGGATCCCAAAGAACAGGAAATCATCGGCGGATACCGTTATATTCTGTGTGATCATCTCTCATTAAATGCAGAGGGAGAACCCAATTTAGCCACTACCGAGTTGTTTCGCTTTTCAGAACAGTTCAAAAAACAATACCTGAGTCAGATGATCGAGTTAGGCCGTTCATTCGTCCATCCCCTCTACCAGTCTACCCGTATGGGACGGAAATCCCTGTTCGCCCTCGACAACCTTTGGGACGGCTTGGGAGCGCTTACCGTCGATAATCCCGAAATCAAATACTTTTTCGGAAAAGTGACGATGTATACCAGCTTTAACATGCACGCCCGGGATATGATTCTTTATTTTATGAAAAAATATTTCCGGGATACTGAAAATCTCGTATATCCGATACATCCGTTGGAAATCCACATCGACGAAAATTATATGCAATCGGTTTTCAACGGGGGAAATTACGACGAAGACTACAGAATTCTCTCCCGTAACGTACGCGATCTGGGAGAAAACATTCCTCCGCTGGTAAATGCCTACATGAGCCTCTCTCCTTCTATGCGCACATTCGGCACGGCTACCAATCCCGGATTCGGAGGCGTAGAAGAAACGGCAATATTGATCAATATTGCCGACGTATACGAAGCTAAAAAGTTACGCCACATTGCTACCTACATACCCCGCTTGCTCGGTTTGAAAAAAGGACGAAGTGGCAAAAAAGACTAATACATCTGCTGTGATTTACGAATTTTGATTTACGATAAAGACCCGATAAGACAGGACATCGCCTATTTCAATCAGTAAAACTGACATTAGCTCCCCCACTACCGACCTTATTCCTCAATCAAAAATCGTAAATCGTAAATCGTAAATCAAAAATCATCAATCCCTTTCTTCTTCACCCGATATACATTATACTTTCCCTCGCTGATCAGTGTATCTGCAGCCTGAACCTCTATCTGGGATTTTTCGGCCTTAATCTGAAGAAAAGAAGCTTTATCGATATCCACGGAAGAATAAGAAGAACGGATCAGGGCTTTCGAACAGCAGTCCACCAATAATTTACCATAGGATACATTCAGATAAATCTCCCTGTCATTCACGGACTGTAAAGAATCGATCCGTATGTCTCCGTATATAGCCGTTAAACTCGTATGTTCACACACGACAAAAGCAGGCACATAAATAAAACTATAACGGCCTACCAAATCCATCACCATCCCCTTCGGCACCCACAACACAGTCTCGACAAGCAGGCTCCCCGCCTGCTCGAATTCCTCTGCTACCTGCGTACGGATATTAATCGTTCCGGGCCACGTTTCCACAAGCAAATCCAACTGTCCGGCCAGCTCTTCCTTTTCCCAATCCTCCGCCCGTTCCACCTGAAACGAAGCCTCCACCAAAACGGAATCTTTCTCCCATTGATGCAAAGTAATATGTCCGTATATGCTCTCCATATAGAAATCGGTTCCTTCCGCAACAGGAAGAAGCTTCCGGACATACTTTACATATCCGTCGGCATATACGGAACACAGCGTCCCGAAAAAAATCAGAAATGCGCAGAATAATCTCATCGGCCAGATCATAACAAACTACTTGCCAAGTCCGCCAAATGACTACGCTCGCCTTTTTCCAGATGCACATGGGCAAAAATATCCTGTCCCTGCATCTTATCGATCAAGTGGGAAAGTCCGTTGGATTTTTTATCCAGATACGGTGAGTCAATCTGATCGATGTCACCCGTAAAAACCATTTTTGTACCTTCTCCGGCACGGGTGATAATCGTTTTCACCTCATGAGGCGTCAAATTCTGGGCTTCGTCTACAATAAAATAAATATCCGAAAGACTGCGCCCGCGTATAAATGCCAAAGCCGAAATCAACAACTTCTCTTCCTTTTGTAAATCCTCGATCAAACGGTTTTCCTGGCTGTGTATATTAAAACGACGTTTGATAAAGCCTAAATTATCATACAAGGGCTGCATATAAGGGTCAACCTTCTCATTCATATCTCCGGGCAAATACCCCAAATCCCGGTTAGACAAAGCGACAATCGGACGTGCCAGGTAAATCTGTTCGTATAATTTGGCTTGCTGGAGTGCCGAAGCCAGGGCCAACAAAGTTTTTCCGGTACCGGCCTTACCGCTGATCGCCACTAATTGTATATTGGGATTCATCAAGGCATCGATAGCAAACGCCTGTTCTGCATTGCGGGGATATATCCCGAAAATATTGGGTTTATCCACCTTGCGGATCAATTGTTTCATCGGATCATAAGCAGCCAAAGCAGAAGCATTATCATTTTTCAGGATATAATAATTGTTCCCTCTGATCGCTTCCCGGGGAAACACTTTTTTCACCTCAAGACCTCCGGGATTTTCATGTATAGTCTTAATTATTTCCGGTGCCACACCGTTTATTTCCCTCACACTCCGGTTTATCGCAAAATCCGGGTCTTCTACCTGATCGTTTTTATAATCCTCTGCCAATAGTCCCAATGCCCGTGCTTTCATCCGCATATTCAAATCCTTCGTCACCAGAATCACTTTTTCCTTATCTTCCAGTTCCTGAGCCTTACAGGCTGTAACAGCCAAAATCCGGTGGTCGGGAATATCCTCGTGAAAAAAAGCCCGCACATCCTGCGGAATTTTATTCCCGACCTCGATAAACAAACGTCCCAATTTAGGCCCCAGTTTTCCTCCTTTTTTAAAAAAATCGAGATCGGAAATTTTATCCAACTCCCGCATAAATTCCCGGGCATGATAATTGATCAGATCATTTCCCTTCTTAAACCGGTCCAATTCTTCCAAAACCACGATCGGAATAATAATATCATTATCCTTAAAATTATATATCGCTCTATAATCATGCAAAATCACATTTGTATCCAAAATAAAAGTCTTCTTATTTTTCCCTGCCATACTCCGAATTTTAAATATTATTTCTCAGATTTTAAAATGAACATATTCATTTAAACCGAACAGGCGTCCGCAGAATCCAACCCCTTCAGATAGTCACTTCTTTTACGTCAGTCTGCCGAAAGAATCCTGTTTAATTATTAATTGTCTCAAATTTACGAACAATTCACAAAAAAAAAGTGGCTTTCGCCACTTTTTAAAACAATCCGTTTACCCCAAAAACAGTTAAAATGTATATCCAACTGATACAGAGAAATTACGGTTATGAATTTTCATATCAGCTTCGTCATAAGAATCTCCGGCAATATTAGAAAATCCAAGGTCATATTTCAAGCCGACATAAACAGCACTGAAATTAACCCCGGCACCGAAACTCCAACCGAAATCAAAACGCTTCAAATCACCTTCATCCTCGTCAAATGCTTTCATATCACCATCCATTAGTTCTTCAAATTCACTCGGCTCGAATTTAAATTTACCACCCAATCCGTATGCCAGATAAGGACCGGTATTGATATGCAATTTCATGTTATCCGACAATTTGAAACGATAAGAAGCCAGAATCGGAATTTCCAGATAACTCAAATTTACTTTTATTTTATAATCGCTGTTTTCATCGGCTTCAAGCTTCATACCTTTGTTACTGTAATAAAGTCCCGGTTGAACGTAAAAGTTTTCAGTAATTCCAAGATCGACAAAAGCACCGATATGAAACCCGATTTTCGTCTTCTGATCAAAACCGTCTGTAAGATCTTTAAAATCCGACCCCAAACTGGTCATATTCATGCCGGCTTTCACACCGAATTTAACTTCCTGGGCGTACCCGCCGAATACCCATCCGGCCAATAATACAATTAAAATAATTTTTTTCATAGCATTTAATTTAGCACACTTCTTTTGTTCAAAAGTGTAAGTTTATAATAGATAATTAGGGGTTCAAATCCTATTTCAACATCCGAAAAAATAACATTCGGAAATCAAAATTAACATATATATTCACAAATATATAGATTATTTATTTACATACAAGTCCTAAAGGAATAATTATTTGTTACATTTTAAACAATCAGGAAAGAAACAAACACACAAAATTACACACTGGGACGGACTCATTGTGTAATTTATGATTAGTAAAAAAAAGATTATAAGAACTTTAGGAGGACAGAGATAAATTTTGGTTAATCAGTAATCACCCCCCAAGTCTATCCAAACCTCCCTTCTGCCATCCCTATTTTTCAATTTTACTCTGACATTCAGAATCAATCCATAGGGACAACAAAATCTGCGGGTCCGATCCGAAATCAAAATTCTATTCCGATCAATGTACAAACCGGAACATCCGGTTCCATCTGATCTTTCCTAAGAAAGATTTATCCTTATCCAAAGACAACCAGATAAAATAGGCTTTCCCGACAATATGGTCTTCCGGTACAAACCCCCAAAAACGGGAATCTGCCGAACGATGACGGTTATCTCCCATCATCCAATAATAATTCATTTGAAAAGTATAGTCATCGGCAGGTTGTCCATTAACATAAATAACCGAATCTTTCACTTCCAGCTTATTGCCTTCAAACACTCCGATAATACGTTCATACAAAGGTAATGTCTTCATATTCAATTCGACTTTATCCCCCTTTTTCGGTATATACAACGGACCGAAATTATCGATATTCCAGGGGTAATCCGCACTAAACGGAAAAATATCCGGATTCACACCGCTATCGTGTACCCGGTTGATTTCAGTGACGTTCGGGAATGCTTTCAATTTCGTAACCATTTCCGCCGTTAACGGGAAATTGTATTCAGCATTGGAAAGCATCCGTATATCTTCATAGGAAATTCCGACATTATCCTTTAATTTCGTTCGATTCAGCGGTGTTCCGTTGGTTTTTACGATATAGTCGAATTGCAGATTTTCAGGACTTTCGGCTGCCACTCCGTTTACATACAGCAAGCCGTCTTTCAATTGTAGCGTATCTCCGGGCATTCCGACCCCACGCTTGATATAGTTTTCCCGCTTATCGACAGGACGGGAAATGATCTCCATACGCTGCTTCATCAACCCTCTTATTTTATCTTCCGCCTCCCGGAAAGAGAGCTGATTTCCCCGGCTCAATTCAACCTGCTGATAATTCCGGGCATTTGCACGCACCTGCGAATAATAATCCGGATTCTCACTGCCTACAATCACGGTATCTCCCGCCGGAAAATTAAAAACAATGATGTCGTTTCGTTTGATTTCCGACGTCCCGGCTATCCGTTTATAGGGCCACTGCACTGCTTCCGAATAGGCTTTCGTACTTGTCGTAAAAGGCAGGGTATGATGAGTGAAAGGTACAGCCAGGGGTGTATTGGGCAACTTCGGCCCGTAAGCCACCTTACTGACAAAAAGATAATCCCCCACCAACATTGATTTTTCCATAGAAGGAGTCGGTATCGTATAGGCTTCAAAAAGAAACATCCGGATCAGGGTGGCTGCAACCACGGCAAAGATCAAAGCATCGATCCATTCGACCAGCTTCGTCTGTTTTTTTACCCCTTTTTTCTTCCAAAAAGCCCAATGCACTTTGCGGGTAATATACACATCCACAATAACCGGAACACCCAGCAATAACCACCAACTGCCGACCCACAATGTCCACAACAGATAAACGATCAATACTACGGTAACCTTAAACCATTTATTACGCAATATATCCCTCATAATCCAAATATTTCCTCTTAATTACTAATGTCTATTTACTCAAAACCATTATCCAACCGGACAAATAAAAATAAAGGCGTATCATCTCAATTCCGGATTTTCAACATATCCTTCATACCGAACACTCCTTTTTTTCCCTGCATAAATTCAGCCGCTAATACGGCACCATGTGCAAACCCTTCCCGGGAAAAAGCCGAATGAGAAATCTCGATCTGATCGACGGCTGATTTATAGGTCACCACATGTATACCGGGCACTTCATCTATCCGTTTAGCCGTAACCGGGATGACATCTGCAGGTAAGACCACACCGTGCTCCAATTCCCAGGACTTATAAGAAGGATGATTTTCCAGAATTCCCTGGGCAATGCTGATCGCCGTTCCGCTGGGGGCATCCAGTTTATGAATATGATGAGTCTCTTCAATATACACCTTATAATCATCAAAACCGCTCATCATCCGGGCCAATGTCGCATTCAACTGAAAAAACAAATTCACCCCGATGCTAAAATTAGAAGCATAAAAGAATCCGCCTGCTTTCGCCTGACAATAATCCGTCACCTCCTGCCAACGTTCCAACCAACCGGTAGTACCCGATACAACAGGTATTCCGTTATCGAAACACCATTTATAATTATCGACAGCAATGGCCGGAGTTGAAAAATCAATAGCGATATCAGCTGTCTTCAACTGTTCGTCCGTACATTCCTCCCGGTTATCCAAATCCACTTTCAACACAATCCGGTGTCCACGCTCCAACGCAATCCGTTCAATAGCCTTACCCATCCGGCCGTATCCTAATAATGCAATCTTCATTATCAATCTCCTGCTTTACATGTTAAAGACAAAGTTAATACTAATTTTGGTACAAGTGCAGAATATAGTCCATAAAGTTACAATACCCGCAAACAATCCCGCCTTGAAATAAAAAAAGGCTGCTTCACAGCAGCCTTTCCTTCGATTTTTTATAATTACTTTGCTAATTCTTTTACTTTCGCAACAACAGCTTTGAAAGCCTCCTGGTGGTTCATCGCCAAATCGGCAAGTACTTTACGGTTGATATCGATATCAGCCTTATGTACCAGACCCATAAATTTAGAATAAGACAAACCTTCCATTCTTACAGCAGCGTTAATTCTCTGAATCCACAATGCGCGGAATTCCGACTTTTTCTTACGTCTGTCACGGAACGCATACAATAAACCTTTTTCGTATGTGTTTTTAGCAACCGTCCAAACATTCTTTCTTGCACCAAAGTTACCTTTGGTCTGTTTTAAAACCTTTTTTCTACGTGCTCTTGAAGCAACGGCATTTTTAGCTCTTGGCATAATTCTTGTTTTTTAAATGTCAGCGTTCCGTTCAGCCGGAAACTTAAGGCATAACATTCAGGTTAATAACTCTTTAATTAATCTTACATCAATAACATCTTCTTCACAGACTTCATATTGGCATCATCGACAATCGTGCTGTGAGTAAGATTTCTTTTCTGTTTGGTTGTTTTCTTGGTCAAAATATGACTTTTGAAAGCATGTTTTCTTTTGATCTTTCCGGTAGCGGTCAAAGTAAATCTCTTTTTCGCGCTACTTACTGATTTCATCTTTGGCATTTCTCTTAATTTAATTGTGTTTCAGAAAATATGTAATTATAAAAATCGTTCGTTTTAATTGTAGATTTTAGGTCTACGATTTCAGATTGTATTCACAATCCTTCCCCTGCAAAAAAGAGAAGAATTGTAAATCAAAAACATTTATTTTTTCGGAGCCAATACCACAATCATTTTTTTACCTTCCAATTTCGGTGCAGCTTCCACTTTCCCATACTCTTCAAGCTCTGCAATAAAACGATCCAGGATATTCGTACCTTGCTCTTTAAAAAGGATCGAACGGCCTTTGAAAAATACATAAGCCCGCACTTTCGCCCCTTCCTCAAGGAAGCCTTTCGCATGTTTCACTTTAAAGTTAAAGTCATGCTCATCGGTCTGAGGACCGAAACGGATTTCTTTAATCACCACCTTTACACTCTTGGCTTTGATCTCCTTTTGCTTTTTCTTCAACTGATACAAAAACTTACTGTATTCGATAATACGGCATACAGGCGGTTCTGCATTAGGAGAAATTTCGACCAAATCGGCTCCGGCAGCTTCAGCCATAGCCAGTGCTTCACGCAAAGGATAAACCCCCGGTTCAATATTTTCACCGACCACCCTTACTGTCGGTGCTTTGATTAACTCATTGATTTTGTGTTGTGGTTCTCTGTTAATCTGCCGGTTTCTCGGACCTCTGAATTCCATTCTTGTTGCGATATTAAATCCTCCTTAATTATTAGTTACTACATTATAAAGACTGCCTTCCGGCACAACCTTATTCGTTATAAATAGCGTGCAACTGCTTGTCGACTTCGCTATGTATCATTTCGATAAATTCATCTACCGTCATCGACCCCAAGTCACCTTGCCCCTGCCTGCGGACCGATACTTTGTTTTCACGGGCTTCATTCTCCCCGACAACCAATAGATACGGAATTTTCTTCAATTCGTTATCCCGGATTTTACGCCCGATCTTTTCATTACGATCGTCTAAAACGGTGCGAATATCGGAATTATTTAACAATTCTGAAAGTTTCCGGGCATAATCGTTTGATTTTTCGCTCACTGTCAGGATGACGGCCTGATCCGGAGCCAGCCACAACGGGAATTTACCTCCCGTATGCTCAATCAATACAGCTACGAAACGCTCCATACTTCCAAAAGGAGCCCGGTGAATCATAACAGGACGATGCTTTTGGTTATCGGCTCCGGTATATTCCAACTGAAAGCGTTCCGGCAGGTTATAATCCACCTGAATCGTACCCAATTGCCACTTACGCCCGATTGCATCTTTTATCATAAAATCGAGCTTCGGACCATAGAATGCAGCTTCGCCTAGTTCAACCGTAGTTTTCAAACCTTTTTCAGCAGCAGCTTCTATAATGGCACGTTCTGCCTTTTCCCAATTCTCATCGGTTCCGATATATTTTTCCCGGTCTTTCGGATCACGCAAAGAAACCTGTGCGGTAAACTCCGTAAAATTCAAAGCTTTGAAAATAATAAAAATAATATCTATTACCTTCATAAATTCTTCCTTCAACTGATCGGGAGTACAGAACAAGTGCGCATCATCCTGCGTAAAACCGCGAACCCGCGTCAATCCGTGCAACTCACCGCTCTGCTCGTAACGATAAACCGTACCGAATTCAGCAAAACGTATAGGTAAATCCTTATACGACCGAGGTTTCGTTTTGTAAATCTCACAGTGATGGGGGCAATTCATCGGTTTCAACATAAACTCTTCTCCCTCTTGCGGAGTCGTGATTACCTGAAAACTATCCTTTCCGTACTTCTGATAATGACCGGATGTCTTATACAGATTCACATTTCCGATATGCGGGGTAATCACCTGCTGATAACCGTATTTCTTCTGCACTTTCCGTAAAAAAGTCTCCAGACGGTCTCTCAACATAGCACCTTTAGGCAACCACAAAGGCAAACCGGCCCCTACTTCCTGCGAAAAAGCAAACAATTCCATTTCCCTACCGATCTTACGATGATCGCGCTGTTTGGCTTCCTCCATCATGACCAACCATTCGTCCAGCATTTTCTGCTTCGGGAAAGTGATACCGTATACACGGGTCAGCATCTTATTGTGTTCGTTACCTCTCCAATAAGCCCCGGCCAAGCTCGTCAGCTTGATTGCCTTAATATAGGATGTATCGGGTAAATGCGGACCGCGGCAAAGGTCTGTAAAAGTACCTTGTTTGTAATATGTGATCTTACCGTCTTCGAGATCGTTGATCAACTCGACCTTATAATTCTCATCTATAGCCGAAAAATGATCCAAGGCTTCCTGTTTGCTGACATTGATACGGCAATATTCCTGCTTCTCCCGGGCCAGTTCGAGCATTTTTTTCTCGATTACTTCCAAATCCTTATCTGTCAATACAACTCCTTCTCCCGGATCAACATCGTAATAAAATCCGTTCTCAATAGCCGGTCCGATACCGAACTTCGTATTCGGATACAATTGCTGCAAAGCCTCTGCCATTAAATGCGCAGACGAATGCCAAAACGCATGACGTCCTTCTTCGTCCTCCCAGGTAAATAATTTCACATCGGCATCATCGGTAATACCACGGGTCAAATCCCAGATCTCACCGTTGACAGATATCGACAACACTTCCTTCGCTAACTTTGGGCTAATCGACTTAGCTATATCAAGGCCGGTCACTCCCGGCTCGAATTCCTTGACACTTTCGTCAGGAAACTTAATCTTTACCATGATATTTTTCTATAAATTAATGATTCTGCATTTTTGCAATGTGCAAAGATAGTAAATAAAAAGCGAAAAGCAAAAGGCCTGCCGGCAATAAAAAACAAGGACTAAAGAAGCAAAAAAGAATTGAAAATCGTAGGCTTTGAATTACAAATTGCAAGACGGGACGACAAGACAACAAAGCGATTCCTGTTTTTAACCGATAATGCATAAAACGACCTTAAAAAATCCGGGTTGTATCGAACAAAATAACTGCCTTCGACCTGGACAAAGGCGTATCCCCCCTATCCCTGATTATACAACTTATTGAAAAGAATCGCCAGATTCATGTAAATCGTCGTATTCTGCACAACGATATGAGAAGGCACCTTGATTCGGGCCGGTGTAAAATTCCAGATCGCTTTTATCCCCCAGGCAACCATCAAATCCGCCACATTCTGCGCATGCTCAGCCGGTACCGTAATAATTCCGATCACCACATTCCGTTCTGCTGCCATTGCCCGGAATTCGTCGATATGATAAATTTCAATATCGTTTACCTTCGTCCCGACCTTGGCATCATCCACGTCAAACGCCGCCTCTATATTCAAACCGAATGCGGCCAATCCCTTGTCCTGCAATAAAGCCGAACCGAGCGACCCCGCCCCCACCAGGAAAGCATTATCCACCTTACTGAATCCCAAAAAATCTTCGAGTACGCGCACAAAACTATCCACTTCATATCCGACTCTAGTCTTCCCGGTAAGTCCTGTATGGGATAAATCTTTCGTCACCTGTGTCGAATCTATATCCATATACTCAGCTATACGCGTCGACGACACGTATTTCTCTCCCCGCTTCTGTAAGGTCTTCACAAATGCCAAATAAGAAGGCATTCGTCTCAAAACCGGCACCGGAACACTGCTATCCTCTTTCATTTAAATTCTACTAAATCGTTTCTAACGTAAAAATTTACTTACAAATCAGTTTTTAAACCTACCGTCCCGATATACCCGGATCTCCCAGGCAAAGCGCTTCAATACCTTAAACGGTTCACTCCTTATTTCAGAATGCTTATAACGTCTGCAATTGTAAGAACTAACTTGCAAATATAAGTTTTTTCCCCGGCAACGAAAAAATTAAATTCAAACTTTTACAAGTAAATTTTTTATTTTTCAATTCCCCATCTTCAATTGTTTCGTACTTTTGCAACGTGTTTTCAGACATACCTTATTTTTGATTATTAATTTACGATTGTTCATAAAAAACAAGTATGGAAAATACGTTCAATCCAAAATTCAGTATTTAAAATTCATCTCATGAACTATCAGCAAACATTAGATTGGCTATTCGCACAATTACCCATGTATCAGCGTGAAGGACAGGCAGCATACAAGGCAAACCTGGACAATACGCTGAAATTAGACGAACATTTCGGACACCCGCACCGGCAATTCAAAACCATTCATATCGCAGGAACCAACGGCAAAGGTTCCGTATCCCACATGCTGGCTTCAATCTTACAGGAAGCCGGCTACAAAACCGGACTTTATACCTCTCCCCACCTGAAAGATTTCAGAGAAAGAATCAAAATCAACGGAGAAATGATCCCGGAAGAATACGTGATCGGTTTCGTAGAGCAAAATCAAGAGGTATTTACCGCAGTAAAACCCTCTTTCTTTGAAATGACGGTTGCAATGGCTTTCAAATATTTCGCCGATGCGGAAGTCGATATAGCCGTCATTGAAGTCGGACTGGGAGGGCGGCTGGATTCCACCAATATCATTACTCCACTGGTGTCGGTAATCACCAATATCTCTTTCGACCATATGGCATTACTGGGGAATACATTACCCGAAATCGCCACTGAAAAAGCCGGCATTATAAAACCCGGAATCCCGGCTATAATCGGTGCCAAAGACAGCGCTTACGACTTTGTTTTTGAAAAAAAAGCCCGGGAATGCAATGCTCCGTTGACTTTCGCTTCGGAAGAATGGCAAATAACAAACAACCAGAAGGGAACCTATGATGCCGCAACTTCCAAAGGCAGTATTCTATCTGACATCGAATGCGGGCTGAAAGGATTCTACCAGCGGAAGAACATTCCGGCAGTACTCGAAGCAGCATTCACCCTGCAAAGTTGTGGATTGGCCATATACGAGCAAGACATACGCGAAGGCATTTCAAAAGTAATCTCCAACACCGGACTCCACGGCAGATGGGAACAACTGGCAGAGCATCCTTACACAATCTGCGACACCGGACACAACATAGACGGACTCACCGAAATCACAAATCAACTGCGAACCTGTACCTACCGCGAACTCCATTTTGTTATCGGTATGGTAAACGATAAAGACGTAGACAGCGTACTCCGGATTTTACCTCCGGATGCACGCTACTATTTCTGTAAAGCGTCTATTCCCAGAGCTATGGATGAGAAATTACTGGCCCGGAAGGCTGCCGTACACGGACTGCAGGGAGAAATCTACCCGACCGTTGCCGAAGCCTACGCTGCTGCCCGTAAACAGGCCGCAGCAGAAGACATGATATACATCGGAGGCAGTACATTTGTCGTAGCCGAAGTCCTGTAAGAAGACCGGCACAGAGAAATGTTTTCTCTGTGCCGGTCTTTCCTTCCCCCCAATATTCAAATACTATTCACTTTTCAGGGCATTCACCGGATTTGCTGTTGCAGAATGTATACTTTGATAGAATATCGTGATCAACACGATCAACAGAGTCACCACCAAGGCTCCGGCAAAAATCCACCAGCTCAAAGGAATCGTATAGGCAAAATTCTGCAACCAATTACTCATCATATAATAGCTTAAAGCCAATCCGATCGGTACGGCAGGCAAAATCCGCAGAATAATATACCGGTTCAGATCATATACGATTTCCTTGACCTGGGCACCCATAACCCGGCGTAAGCTGATTTCCTTCCGTTTCTGCTGTGCGACAAATCCCATCAAAGCCACCAAACCCAACAAAGCCAGTAAAATCGCCAAAACCGTACCGCTGATCAATATACGGGAGGTAATCTCATCCTGCCAATACTGATTGTTGACAATATCACGCATCAGCACAGGGCTATACGGTTCGCCTTGGTAATGTTTATTCATAATCTCCGACAAAGCTGTCTTCGCCTGTTGATATTTACCCGGAGCATATTTTATACCCAAAGTACTACCACTGGTTCTGTATGCCGTATAAACCAATTTTCCGATCTTTTCCCGGGCAGATACATAATGAATATCCTTAGCCACTCCGACCACTGTCATCGGCATATCGTTAAATAAAACTTTTTTTCCGATCGGATCTTTCAGGTCCAGTGCCGCTACCGTCGTTTCCGTCAAAACAATACCGGCTGAATCCATCCTTCCCTCATACTTCAAATCGCGTCCCTCGATGATCGGAATACCAAACAAGCGTAAATACCCGGGCCCAGTGCGTCGTTCGTCTATAGTCAATTCTTCTGTCGACGCCTGATCCATACGCCGCAATCCCTGCCCGCTACACCCGTTCAGCGGATGGCCGCCGGATACGGATACATCAATAATATCGGGAAACTGAAGTAAATCCGCACGAAGTCCTTCATACTGCTTGAAAGTACAATTCAATTGCACCGTCATAACATTATCGGCTTCGAATCCCAACGGCATTTTCTTTACATAATCGAGTTGCCGCCAAACAACAAACAAAGCCGATACACAAAAAATCACCACAGAAAATTGCACCACAACTGAAGTTGCCGTCAATTTATATTTCCTCACCGTCGTTTTACGGATCAACTCCGTCGGACTGAAACGGGACAGGTAATAAGCCGGATATCCCCCCGCAATCACCGTTACAAGCAAAAAAAGTAAAATAAAATACCCCCACATAACTCCCGTTATTCCCACATCCGCAGGTAAATTAAAATTAATCAACCGGGCAAAAGGAGTAGAAAATACATAGTAAAACACAATCGCTATGATAAAAGACAGCAAAGTCACTAAAGTCGTCTCACTGAACAACATTTTAACAATATTCGACCGCTCCGCTCCGTTGGTTTTCCGGACACTGATCTCCGTTGCCCTTTTCTCTCCCTGAATAATATTCAAAGATATAAAATTAGACAAGGCTATAGCCAAAATAAATACCGTCACTAAAATAATAAAAATCAGATTCGCCTTACTGGTTTTAGGGGTCAAATCAAAGCTCGATTGTGTTCCGATGTGGATGCCGTTCAACGGTTCGGTAATACTCCCGAATTTACTGTCACCATAACCATTAAAACGTGTTTCCAGCAAATTCTTATTCACTGCATTGCATTTCTCAATGGCTGCGGCATAATCCGTCCCTTCCCGGAATTTCACATACGTATAGTATTCCAGGCCTCCCCAACCGAATTCCGGTAATTTAGTCAGTAAATCAAAACGGAAATGGGTATTTAAAGGTATATCTGCCACAACGGCTTTTATTTCCAGTGCTGTCTTATAATCGTCGTACATCAGGCTTTTTCCTACAGGATTGCTCCCGACACCGAAAAAGCGGTCGGCCGTACTCCGGGTAATGACGCAAGTATTGGGTTCGTTCAAAGCCCCGTCCAAATTTCCGTATAGCAAATTAAAATCAAAAATCTGTAAAAACGAGGAATCCACCATATACGACCTGACCGAAGCTTTATCTCCATTCTCATATTTCAGATTCATATTCCCCCATTTATACAAACGACTGGATACTTCGACCTCCGGCACTTCTTTTACCAAGGTGGATGCCAACACACCGAAATTAATCGGATAATTCACCACATTTCCACCCTCGTCCCAAACTGTCAATATCCGGTAAATCCGGTCCGCATCTTTGAAATGTTTATCGTAAGAGTATTCAAAGTGCAAATACACCAATAAAAATAACGCCACGGCCAATCCCGTCCCTAATCCGAGAATATTAATTACCGTCAATCCTTTGTTATGAAAGGCTGTCCTGAATAAACGCGCAAAAAAATTCATATTTCAAGTAATTTAATTATTTCGCATACAAGAAATCAAAAAACATGCCATTCCGCATAAAGCACTATAAAACAAACACATACCATTACAACAAAAACATCGGATGTCTTTTTTTTAGACATCCGATGTATAAAAACTTGACACTCTTTTTACAAGAGATCAATATATCCTCTCCGAAAGATTATTCGGCAAAAGCATGGTGATAACCGTCTAACTTCTGCCATCCGCCACGGGTAAAATCAGGTACGGCAACCGGAGCACTGTTATTTTCGATGGAAATCCGGGTCAACTCGGCCATAGAACACCATTCAGCCAAGTCATATACGTCCATATCCAAAGGTAAACCGTTACGTAAGCAATACACCAAACGATAATCCATAATAAAATCCATACCGCCGTGTCCGCCTACTTTTTTAGCCGTTTCTTCCAATTCCCGGTGAATGGGGTGTTTATATTTCTCCATCAACGCTTTTTTCACATTTTCAGGTACAGCACCATGAGCATTCAAATTCTCGTGATTGGGTACATCATTAGCGTCTACCTGTGCCGGTCTCAAACAATATTCTGCAATCGGATACTTACTTGCAAAACCGTCGGTTCCTACCAATTGATACATACGGCTATACGGACGGGGAGTCATGACATTATGCTGTATCAACATTGTCTTTCCGTTTTCCGTACGGATAATTGTAGTCGTCTGGTCTCCATTCTGGAAATCTTTCACTTCCTCACCCGTTGTTTTCTTAATATATTCAGGGCCGTTTACAGCTTTCGTATCCATAGATACCAGATACTTCATCCGGTCGCCCCGGTGAATATTCAACAACTGACAAGCCGGACCCATTCCATGAGTAGCATATACATCACCCCGGTGTTTGCGGTTGTAATCCATACGCCAGTTGTTCCAGTAATACGGCCAGAAATCTTCCAGATTATGGATATAGGCACCTTCCACATGAAGTATATCCCCGAAAAGACCTTGCTGTGCCATATTCAATGTCGTCAACTCGAAAAAGTCGTACACGCAATTTTCCAATTGCATACAGTGTTTACGGGTCTTTTCAGAAGTATTGATCAACGACCAGATTTCATCCAAAGTCATAGCTGCAGGCACCTCAATAGCAACATGTTTCCCGTGTTCCATGGCATACACTCCCATTTGAGCATGGTGTACCCAATCCGTTGCTATATACACCAAATCAATATCATCGCGTTCACACAACTGTTTCCATGCATCTTCGCTGCCTGAATAAGCTGCAGCCTCCGGTAAACCTGCATTTTTCAGAATATTCTGACTTCTTTCAACACATTCGGGACGAATGTCACAAAGAGCCACAACCTTAGTTCCGGGAATATGGGTAAAACGCTCAACAGCCCCGGGACCACGCATTCCCAGTCCGATAAAACCGACCCGTACCGTATCCAGCTTCGGTGTAGTCAATCCGACAACATCTTCCTGTCCGGCAGGACGTTCCGGTTGTCCGACCTCGATAGGTTGCACGACACCTGCTTTGTCTTTTTTGGCAGAGGCATCGCAACACGACATAAATAAAATGGCAACTACCAGAAAACTTAAAGATTTCAACATAGATAATAAATTTATGAGTTATTATTAAAAATTTCGGCACACAAATTTCAACCGTTTGCGACGGTAAAGATATATTATTTTTATCATTTTACAACACACCTATGTAAATTTTTTAATAAAGATTCTTTTGTAAAAAAAATCCGGCAAATTAATCTGCCGGATCTGATTTTTCCTGAATATACTGACATAAATCAGGTTCATCCCCCTCTGAGTGCAATTTCTCAACATCATTTCCCATGGCCTCCTCTTCTTCTAATTGTGCCCTCATCGACGGACTTCGTCCTTCTTTTGGCTGCCGGTCGGCAGTCTGTACATATTGTCTGTGCTCTTTATCGTTCATATCCTATACTAATTTAACCGTTTATTCATGGAACGACACGAAAGCAAGAAGGTTACCCAACTTTCCTCACAAAACGATAAATGAAGTTATTTTCAGATCTTTTTTGCTTTTATACGTAAACTGTTACTAACAACAGATACGGAGCTAAATGCCATAGCTGCAGCCGCAATCATCGGATTCAACAAAAATCCGCAACAAGGATAAAGTACTCCTGCCGCCAAGGGGATACCGATAAGGTTATAAATAAAAGCCCAAAACAGATTCTGCCGAATGGCATGTGTTGTCTGCCGTGACAATGCAATAGCCTTGGGAATCACATTCAAATCGGAAGTTATAAGCGTAAGTTTCGCCACATCAATAGCAATATCCGATCCCCGTCCCATAGCCATACTGACATCGGACTGCGCCAAGGCTTGCGAATCATTGATGCCGTCACCCACCATAGCCACCTTTATCCCCTGGCGTTGCAACGATTTTACAAATTCAGCTTTATCCGAAGGCATCACCTCGGCCTGATATTTTCCAATGCCGGTCTGATCAGCAACAGCCCTCGCCGTTACGGCATTATCCCCTGTGAGCATATAAACTTCCACGCCCATTTTCTTCAGCCGGCTGACCGCCTCGGCCGAAGTCGGTTTTATCCGGTCGGCAATGCCGATCACGGCCAATACCTTATGCTCATCAGCGAAATGCACGACCGTATTCCCGGCCAATTGCAATTCCTGTACCCAGTCCTGCAACTCTCCGGACACGACAATACTCTGCGCTTCCAGCAGACGGCGGTTTCCGATATAATAATCCTTCCCGGCAATACGTCCCCGTACTCCCTGTCCCGTAATACTTTCAAAACTACCGTCTCTCCCCGCAGTAATACCCATTTCCGTCAGATACGTAACCACCGCTCCGGCCAAAGGATGTTCCGACTGGCTCTCCAGTTCCAATAAAACAGGCATATAAATCCCGGCAGAAATACCTTCATTCCAATATATTCCGGTAACTTCCGGTTTACCTTCCGTTATCGTTCCGGTCTTATCCAGCACAACAGCCCCAACTTTATGCAATTCTTCCAGACTTTCTGCATCCTTTATCAAAATATTATTTTCGGCTCCCTTTCCTATACCGACCATTATGGCCGTCGGAGTCGCCAATCCCAAAGCACAAGGGCAAGCGATCACCAATACCGTAATCGAAGTAAGCAAAGCGTGGGTAAAAGCCTCCCCTCCGCCAACCCACATCCACACAACAAAAGTAATAATCGCAATACCGATAATCACCGGAACGAATATGCCGGCAATCCGGTCCACCAAACGCTGTACCGGAGCTTTACTCCCCTGCGCCTCCTGCACCATCTTTATAATATGGGCCAAAACCGTATCGTTACCGACACGCTCTGCCGTAAAACGGAAACTTCCCTTCTGATTCACCGTACCGGCAAAAACTTTACTTCCCGTTACCTTCTCTACCGGTACCGGTTCTCCGGTGATCATGCTCTCATCGACAAAAGAAACACCCGTATTAATTGTCCCGTCTACAGGTATCCGTTCTCCCGGCCGTACCGACAATACATCCCCTTCCTGAATTACTTTAAGCGGAATCTCTGTTTCAGTGCCGTCATCAGCTACCCGGATGACCGTCTGAGGCTGTAACCCCATCAATTTACGAATAGCCGCAGACGTTCCAGCCTTAGCCCGGCTCTCCAGCAAACGTCCCAATAAAATCAAAGCAATGATCACAGCCGCAGCCTCATAATACACATGAGCCTCCAACCCCCGGGACGTCCAATATTGAGGATAAATCGTCGTAAACAAGCTGAATAAAAAAGCGATTCCCGTGCTTACCGCAACCAACGTATCCATATTGGCGCGGCCGTGTCGCAATTGTTGCCAGGCATTAATATAAAAATGCCGGCCGAAAACCAGGATCACCGGCACGGTACATATCAACATAATCCAATCGCCATAAGGCATATGCATAAAAAACATACCGATAATAAATACCGGTAAAGAAAAAACAATCGCGCCTATCGTATTCTGTCTCAACTTATGGTATTCCTTCCGTTGACGAATCTCTATATCACTTTCCGTTTCCTCCTCCAAAATCAAATCGTATCCGGCAGCCTGTACAGCCTCCTGCAAGTCAGTCGGAGTAACAACCGATTCATCGTATTCCACCATAACCGTAGAAGCCGCAAAATTAACTTTTGCTTCTTTCACGCCCTTTGTTTGAGACAATACCTGTTCTACACTCATAGCACAACCGGCACAACTCATTCCTGTCACATAAAATGTTTCTCTCTTTTCCATAATACATTTTTTATCTCACCTATCTGTACGCCCCCTCCGAAAATTTAGTTTCATACAAAAATAAGCAAAAGAGCCCGAAAATCATTGCAGATTTCAGATTGTCAATTATCGGACTTATCAATTCATCATATCTATTTAACCCGGAATTTACGATCACTTGAAAACATCAATCAAAAATTACACCACGAGTCCGTCCCTTTGCAAAATTTTCACCCTAATCTTATTTTTCAATTTAAAATTTAAAGCTTATGTTTACACACCAACAAACTGATTACAAACATTTTATCCACACAAAATATATTTTATCGATATGTTTATAAATTAATTCGATCAAAAATATTATTTATATTGAGAAAATTGATATATTTTTGTAATGCAAAAAGAAAACAATAACAATTTAATACAAATAATGATGGAAACAATTATTAATTCTCAACTACCTGAATTCAGTGTTCAAGCTTTTCACAATGGTAAATTCAAAACCGTAACAAACGAAGATGTTAAAGGCAAATGGGCTATTTTCTTCTTCTATCCGGCCGATTTTACATTTGTATGTCCGACCGAACTTGTGGATATGGCTGAAAAATACGCACAATTCCAAGCAATGGGAGTTGAAATCTACTCTGTAAGTACCGATTCTCATTTTGTTCATAAAGCCTGGCACGATGCTTCTGAAAGCATCCGTAAAATCAACTACCCGATGTTGGCAGACCCGACCGGAGCATTAAGCCGCGCTTTCGGAGTTATGATCGAAGAAGAAGGTATGGCTTACCGGGGAACTTTCCTGATAAATCCGGAAGGTAAAATTAAAGTTGCAGAAATCCACGACAACAACATCGGCCGGGACGCTAATGAATTACTGCGGAAAGTAGAAGCCGCTCAATTTGTAGCCACCCATGCCGGAGAAGTTTGTCCGGCCAAATGGAAAAAAGGCGACGCTACGTTAAAGCCGAGTATCGACTTAGTCGGAAAAATTTAATATTCATTTCTAAAGCCGGCACCCCTTAGCCGGCTTTTTTTAACAACACAAACTATGTTAGATACAGCATTAAAAGACCAACTAAACAACATATTTGCGGATCTGGAGGCCAATTACACCCTGGATATTCATGTCGATCCCGAACATGAAAGCCGTCAGGAACTGCTCGAGCTATTGGAAGACGTTGCAAACTGCTCTGAAAAGATCACATGCAATGTAACGACCGGAAAAAATCTCGAATTCCATATATTGAAAAACGGAACCGATACAGGCATAAAATTCAGAGGCATTCCCAACGGACATGAATTTACGTCTTTACTGCTTGCCATTTTAAACAGTGACGGGAAAGGCAAAAATCTACCGGACAGCAATCTGCAAAAACGCATACAGGCATTAAAGGGCCCCATACAGATCAAAACTTACGTATCTCTGACCTGTACCAATTGCCCTGATGTCGTACAAGCTTTGAATATCATTTCAATCTTCAATCCCCAAATCGAGCATGTCATGATAGACGGAGCTCTCCACCGGGAAGAAGCAGACGAACTCAAAATACAGGCCGTTCCCTCCGTCTTTGTCAACGACCGGCTTATACATGTCGGACGCGGAGAACTCGGAGAATTACTGAATAAACTGGAAGAATTATACGGAACCGCGGATACCCTTTCCGAACCGACCGAGCATCAATATGACGTTATCGTTATCGGCGGCGGTCCTGCCGGTTCTTCTGCCGCGATATATTCAGCCCGCAAAGGCCTGAAAGTAGCCGTTATTGCTGAACGTATCGGAGGACAGGTAAAAGAAACCGTAGGTATTGAAAACCTGATCTCTGTCCCGCTAACAACAGGCAGTAAACTGGCAAACGATTTACTGACCCATATGCAACAATATCCGATCGATATTTTTGAACACCGGAAACTCGAAAAGATAGAAATAGAGGATAAGCAAAAAATCATATCTACCAAAGGCAATGAAAAATTCCGGGCACCGGCTGTAATCATCGCAACCGGTGCAAGCTGGAGAAAATTGAATGTTCCCGGTGAAACCGAACATATCGGTAAAGGCGTTGCCTTCTGTCCCCACTGTGACGGTCCTTTTTACAAAGGACGCCATGTTGCGGTTGTCGGAGGCGGTAACTCGGGAATCGAGGCTGCAATCGACCTCGCCGGTATCTGCTCTCAAGTAACCGTTCTGGAATTTTTAGACGAACTAAAAGCAGATAACGTATTGCAGGAAAAAGCCAAAAGTCTGCCGAATGTCGAAATATTCCGGAGTTCACAAACCATGGAAGTAATCGGCAACGGCGAGAAAATAACGGGAATACGCGTAAAAGACCGCAAAACCGAACAAGAACGGATCATCGCATTAGACGGTGTTTTTGTCCAGATCGGACTCGCCGCCAATAGTGAAATTTTCAAGGGCATCGTAGAAACCAACCGGGTAGGCGAAATCATAATCGACGAACATTGCCGCACCAATGTTCCGGGAATATATGCTGCCGGAGATGTATCGACTGTGCCGTACAAACAAATCATCATTTCCATGGGAGAAGGAGCGAAAGCAGCACTTTCCGCATTTGAAGACCGCATTCGCGGAATATAAAATTTGTTTGTTCTCAACAATAAATGAAAAGTCGCGTTTCCACGCGACTTTTATATTAACCCAATAACATTCCTTCGGCAACTTCCCGGGCCGTCTCCTGCGATCCGGTAATGTGCTCCAACAAAGCCAACCCGAAAGCAAAAGCATAAGCAGGTCCCCGGCCTGTAATTATATTTCCATCTGTCACAACGCCTTCCTGCCGCACATTTATTCCCGGGAGAAACTTTTCAAAACCCGGATAACAAGTCATTCGGATTGACTTATCCAGCGGCAATTTTCCCAATACCAATGCAGGAGCAGCACAAATCGCAGCTATCGGCTTCTTTTTCTCAAAATGCCTGTTCAGCATCTCCATCAATACGGACGATTCAGACAAATGCTGGGCGCCGGGCATTCCTCCCGGAAAAATCATATATTCTGCATCCGCTTCATTTACTTCTCTCAAAAGTCTGTCCGCCGAAACAACCACTCCGTGAGCCCCTTCCACTTCTTTCCTGTCGTAGACAGACACCGTATACACTTCCACCCCACCACGACGCAATACATCCAAAGTACCCAAAGCTTCAACTTCCTCAAATCCGTCTGCTAAAAATAAAAACGATTTTTTCATAAGCTCAAATATAAAAATTATACAACAATCGACATTTCTCCGAGTATTCCGACAATCCGTTTTCCAGCAAAACAAACATACCGGAATCTATAAATTTCATTTATAACAATCGGGTCAAAACTCATAATCAGTTATCCCGTTTTCCCGTTCAAACCTGCTCAAACGATTTTTCAGTCTTCTGATTTCCACCTGCATACTTTCCATTCGGTCCAATATATGCCGGATAGCATCTATGCCCTCAATATTAATTGATAAATCATAATACATACGGGTATACCGTTCCAAATCCTGTAATTGGGAAACCAACAGATATTCCGTATCCTTTTCTTTGCGGATATCGATCAGTCCCTCATCATACAACAACACGATAAATGAATGGTCTATATGATTCTGCCGGCAATACTCATTGACAATAATTAAATCCGTTTCCATAATACGGTCGTTTTATTAATTTATTTTCGTCGGTTACTCTATCCTCGTTTTACAACCCCTTTATACTGCATTTCAACCTAAAATTCCTAATATCCTATCCTATAAATCTCAAAATCAATCAATCCTACATCCAATTCCCTATCAAGCCCATTCTCCAATTTGAAATCTAAAACTCCTATAAACACTGCAATTCTCTACTCAATCGTAAATCAAAAATTACACAATGAGTCCGTCCCAATGTGTAATTTTCCCGTCTCTTCCTTTAACTCATACGCTGCAATTCCTGAAACAGTTCTTTTTGTTTCTCCGTCAGATGCGTCGGCACTTCTACCGACCATGTAACGATCAAATCCCCAAACTGCCCCTCTTTCTTGTATACCGGAAAACCTTTTCCTTTCAAACGTACCTTTGTTCCGTTCTGGGTCTCGGGTTTCACTTTCAGTTTCACCTTACCGTTCAACGTATCGATTACCTGTTCTCCGCCCAACACGGCAGTATACAAATTCAGCGGCACATCTACATATAAATCGTTGCCCAAACGCTTAAATACAGGATCTTCCGGTATGACGAAAGTAATATACAAATCGCCTGCAGGTCCTCCGTTTATACCGGGAGCTCCCTGCCCTCCCAATTTAATCGTCTGTCCGTCCTCCACTCCGGCAGGAATCGTAATCCGGATCTTTTTATCATTGACCGTCAATATCTGTTTATGGGTTTGAGCCGCATCCCGCAACGATAACTGCAATTGCGCATTGTAATCCTGTCCCCGGAATCCGGCACTTCTTCCGCCACGACGCCCTCCCCGTGAACCGAATAACGATTCAAAGAAATCTGAAAATTCTCCGTCATCCCCGGAAAATCCCCCGGCCGACGACCAATACCCTCCTCCTCCGGCCCCACCGTATTGCCGCTGCTGCTGTTGCTGTGCCTCAAACTGATCGGCATGTTGCCAATGCTCACCGTACTGATCATACTTCTTCCGTTTTTCCGGATCACTCAATACCTCATTGGCTTCATTTATCTCCTGAAAACGCCGCTTGGCATCCGCATCATTCGGATTCAAATCAGGATGATGCTTCCGGGCTAATTTTTTAAAAGCCTTTTTAATATCATCCTGGGAAGCACTCTTATCAACTCCGAGAATTTTGTAATAATCTATATATGCCATATTTCACATTATAAAAATCCAATATCAAAAAACCGGCACCTTATTACCGGCCTTCTAATCCCCAACAATACATCAATTTTACGGCCAAACCCACAAAAAGATTTTCAAAAATCAGATTAAAATTTACAAAATTCGGAATTCCCTGCATTTTTCGGCGATACACCCCGGCAAGCAACAAAACGTTCACATGACAGAATGTAATCGTTCCCCTCCTCTTCCGTCACTTTGTCAGCGAATCACAATCTGACAATCGTCCAGACTTTCAATGATGGCCAACGATTCTATTCTAATCCCCCGTTCTCTCAACACATTGCCTCCATCCTGAAAAGCCTTCTCTATGATAAAACCCATACCCGCCAATTCTGCTCCGGCCTGGCGGATCAAGTCGATGCACCCACACGCCGCATTGCCGTTTGCCAGAAAATCATCGATAAAGAGCACCCGGTCTCCCGGTTTCAGAAAATCACGGCTGATACATACCGTATACTCCCGGTCCTTTGTAAACGAACGAACGACAGTCGAAAGTATATGTTCCATAGTCTTCGGCTGTTTCTTCTTGGCAAACACCACCGGTAATTCCAGCAAATAGCCCACCATAATTGCCGGAGCAATCCCGCTGGCCTCTATTGTCATTACCTTATTGAAATCCGTTCCGGCAAAACGCCTGACAAACTCGACGGCTACCGATTTCATTAGAATCGGATCCATCTGGTGATTGATAAAACTATCGACCTTCAATATCCCTCCCGGAAAACATTTCCCGTCCTGGAGTATTCTTTTTTTCAGTAATTCCATATTTTAAATATTTCAACGTATTTTATCCGGCCGGCAGCAAAAACACCGCCTTCCTGCCCGTAAATATTCAGTCCTTTATTCCTCCCCGAAAACAAAATTGTACTCTTCAAACTTCGCCTTGAAAAGTTCTTCTTGCCCCTTCGCTTTCATCCCACTATAAACCCCGTCGATCATACGTCCCGTCTCTCCCTGAAACTGTGAATTACTTTCAACATACAAACGATGAGCCGGCAACAGGTAGTCGAGAATATGTTCATAATCCTGTTGCGCATAATACACCCTCGCCGCACCACAGTATCCCTCCGGATTTTCCGGATACAGATGTATATAAAGCTGATAGGATTTCAATGCCGGTTCATATTCCTTCATCGCTTCCAAAAGAATGCCTTTATTGAGTAAAGCGACGCGACCTTCCGGAAAAAGTTTCAAAGAATTGTCGTAACACGCCAAAGCTTTCCGGTATTTCTCTGATTTCCGGTAAACTACCGCCAGATTATCCCAGGCTTTCACAAATTTATCATCCGCTTTCAACGCCTGACGATACTCGGTAATTGCTTTGGCATAATCTTTTTCCATCGAATAAACCACCCCCTGATTGAAGTGTACATTTGCTTCTTTAACCGAAGAAGGAGCATAAAACCGGTCCGTCCTTTCCTGCAATATCAAAGACTTAAACAAAGGGCAATTTTGCACCAAACGGTTTTGTAATTGCTCAATTGTTTTTCTGATGTTTTCTACCCGATTCATCTTCACTCTATCCTCCTCACCCGCCTTTTCCATCGTCACCGCCATTCCCTGCGCCAAACAAACTTTATAATTTATCGAATCTCCGGAAGACAAAGCCAGTGAATCCAAACATTTACAAGCCGCTTCAGCCATCCTGTCGATTAAATCCTGTGCAAAAAGCCCCGGACCTAAAAAAAGAAAAAAGCACCCTATCCAATATCTTTTCATAAATTTCCGATCTGAGATTAATTCTTTTATTTCTGACTTCGCTACCACACGAAAAAAGGTAGCACTTTTACAATCTTCATCACAACGGGCTCAATCCAATACGACAAGTCCTATTTCAGTTCAAACCTCACCACCACCGTATATTTCAACGGTATTTTTTCAAAATCTAAAACAGGCGTACTGTCAACCGAGCCCACACCTCTGACACGCACATTGGCTACTGCATTCTGACGGGGATAATAGCCACCTTCATTTTCACTGATATACAATGCACGCCCGATCTCCTGCCCGACTGCCCCGGCAAAATCTTCGGCTTTCTCCTTCGCTATTTTAACGGCATCTGTCTTTACTTTCCGACGAAACTTTGCTATCTGTGAATGATCCACCCGTAAAATTGAAATATTTGAAATTCCTACCGCTTCCAGATCTGTCAATAAACGACCGATCTTATCTGCTCCATGCATACAAAGCTGGTATTCTTTTTCCGTTTGTATAGCCGTACGCTTCAGCAGATAGTATTTAAAATCACTGAACAAATCACTGATTGCCAAATCATTATGCACATCTATCCCCAGATTTTTCAAAACATTTACCATTTCTTTCTCCTGTTCCTCCACACTTTTTTTCCCTTTATCCTTCTCACTGATTACAATACGCAGGTAAATTTCATCCGGTACGATTTCCAGCTCTGCTGTCCCGGTCACTTCTACATAATTCTGGTCGATAAAATTTTTTTCCCCCGTTTGAGCCATACCTCCCCAGCCCCATAAAATCAGGCAACACAATACATATAACACTTTCATAATCGCTATAATTTAAATGATCTGCAAGCAAGATATAAAAAATCCGCCGATTATACAAACCTTACAGATCTCCTTCCGAAACCGGCAAAACTTGTATAATCGACGGATCGTTATACCCGGACTATTCTCCGGTATATACGGCATCCGTCCAACTATCCGTCCGGAACGGACAAGCGGGGAAACCCTCTTTATTTTCCAGATTCGTAAGCGGGTAAGTCAGAAAAGCATAACGTACAGCCACAGGTGTCTTCACTGCAGGTGCCGATAATACGACTCGGTCCCCGACAATTTCAGCCTTCGCTTTATAAAAGCGTTTATCGGTCCCCGCCAGGTAAAAATGCGCAGGCATTTGCCCGTCATTTGTACGTAAACCCGTACCCAAAGACCCTTTTTTAAAACACACCTCCACTTGTTTCCCTTTATATTGTACCCTGCTATACATCGGACCTTCACATACCACCGTTTTGTATCCGTACACCCGTCGCATAGCCAATGCCGCCATTCTTTCTCCCACCGGACGCTTATTTACCGGATGAATAGATTCTGTTTCCCCGATATCCATCGTTACCACCATTCCGCTATGGGGCAATAAACGCATTGTCTTCTCCTGAACTTCCCGGAACACAGCGTAATGTCCGCCGTAAAAATCATTCTTTTTCCAGCTATAAGGCGTCATCTGTACAAAATAAAAAGGCAAATCACCCTGCCCGAAAACTTTTCTCCAACCTTTCACCATTTCGGCACACAAAAGTGCATAGCAATTCCCGTCATTACAATTATTTTCACCCTGATACCAGCCGAAACCCCGTATCGAAAGATGACGAAAAGGATAGATCATACCGTTATACAATCTATAAGGCACATTCCCCTCCTTTACCTGCTCCGGAGCCGAAAGCCAGGGATCGAGATATTTCGTTTTCAAAACCGGCACATTTTCCAACACCTCCCGTGACGTAAAAGCCTGACAGGACATTGCTCCCCGGGAGGAAACCACCAATCCCACCGGAACATTCAACGTTTCGAACAATTTACGGCCCATAGAAAAAGCAACGGCACTGAACTTCCGGACGGTTACAGGAGTACATTCCTGCCAGGTCCCTTCCACCCGGTCCGTGGGCAAATCCGAAGGATTCAAAACCGTTGTAAACAGGCGGATATACGGATAATCGGCGGAAGCGATTTCCTGCTCATGATTCAATATACCTTTATGCCAGGGCAAAAAAGGTTCCATCGTCATATTCATATTCGATTGTCCCGAAAAAAACCACACCTCCCCTATTACAAGATTTTCGAGCACGACAGTCGTATCCGTCGCAACCACTTCCAAACGATAAGAAGTAAAATCCCCGGACTTCACGTCCGGTACTTTGATCCGGCACTCCCAGTTCCCGTCCTCATCAGCTTCTACTCTCAACACTTCCGGAGTCCACCCGGCCTGTACCGTCAGTTTCTCACCCGCACGTGCAGTCCCCCATACACAAAACGGTTTTCCCTGTTGTATCACCATATTACTTTGTAATACGGAAGACAACTCAAAACCGGCAACCGGATGACAAAAGCAACATAACAACCAAAAAACAATATATTTTCTCATAACTTTCATTTTAAACAACCGCTTCCCAATAAACAGACAGTCCCGCGAACTGTACTATCAATGATCGGTACGTTCGCGGGATCCATCTATCTAACAGATTAATTCAACTCTATATCTTCCTACACAAACGACACATGCCCTCACTCCCGCTAACACAAACAGTTTGTGCATCTTAATCCGAAATCATAAATCCGAAAATTTACAATCGTAATTTACCATTCCGGATTCTGGTCGAGCAAAGAATTACTTTCGCGCTCAAGCTGCGGCACAGGTAACAGGTAATGTTTTTCCTCTATTGCAGCAGCGATAGACGGATTCTGGGCTTCCATTGCTTCTTTCAGTTTATGAGTACGCAATAAATCGAATCTCCGCTGACCTTCAAAGGCAAATTCCAAACGCCGCTCATACAAAACAGAATCCAAAAATTCTTCCGGTGATAAACCGGTTTTCAGGTCAATATCGGAAGGTGTATCTATCGGTTTGCCGAAAGCACGTCTTCTGACCTTATTCACACACTCATAAGCCTCCGAACTCCCA
Organism: Culturomica sp.; assembly: GCF_003524185.1. Taxonomy (NCBI): domain Bacteria; kingdom Pseudomonadati; phylum Bacteroidota; class Bacteroidia; order Bacteroidales; family Odoribacteraceae; genus Culturomica; species Culturomica sp. The sequence continues at coordinate 53,110 of NZ_DOED01000014.1, read as the reverse complement.
GGTGTCAGAGCATGCAACGCTTCAGCCCGCATCAGGTAAATATCCGAATACCTCAGGATTGGATAATTGTTTCCACTGTTCTCTACTGTTGCTTCTTTTGAAAAATCCAGATACTTATTGCAATAATAGGGATAAAGAATAGAACTGGCCATATTGGGATATTCCTCACGGGTATACAACCTTACATTTACATCCCGGCGTAAATCACCCGGTTTATAAGCATCATAATGATTTTTAGTAACCGGATTATCCCCATATCCCGACCAACCGTTAATTTTCACAAAAGGAGGCCGGAAATAGCCGTTATAGGAACTTCCCGGATTACCGGTACCGGCTTTATACTGTATTTCGAAAATAGATTCCTGTCCGTTCTTTTTCGTCAGATCAAAATTATCGGCGTAATTATCCCACAACTGATACCCCATACCCATCACTTCTTCGGTTTTGATCACTACTTTATCATATTTTTTCATTGTCAGGTATACTTTAGCCAACAACCCTTTGGCCGCTCCCTTAGAAGCCCGTCCCAGATCAGCCGAAGCATACTCTCCTTTACGGGGCAGATTCAGTTCTGCAAACTCCAGATCCGAAATAATCTGTGAATACACACTATCCACACTGCTTCTCGCTACCTTCAAATCATTTAAAGAAGTCGTCTCTTTCAATACCAAAGGTACCTTACCATAAGTACGCACTAAATTAAAATACAACAAAGCTCTCAAAAAACGAGCTTCCGCTATAAACTGATTTTTCTTTTTCAAAGAAATCCTGTCCTCGCCCATAACCGAAATATTATCGATGGCATAATTACAGCGATTGATTACGGTATACTGAGTCCGCCAGAACTCATACACCAGTTTGGTCGCCGGACTGAAGGTAAACTTATCCAGATCGTTTTTATCCGCATTGGACGTATTCCGTCCGTTTCCCCATTCGGCATCATCCGTACCCTGCGAATTCATCACTTCTGAGTACTGGTTGTAAATATAATGACTACCCAGTCCGGAATAAACCGAAATAACAGCCGAATTCGCATCTCCCTCACTTTTAAAGAAGTTATCGGGAGCCATTGAGCCTTCCGGGACCAAATCCAGATCCACACATCCGGACAATCCCAACAAAGCACCCACCATAAAAATCATATATTTTTTCATCGTTCCAATCTTTTAAAATCATCAATCAAAAATTCAGGTTTAAACCGAATAACACGGTTTTCACCGAAGGATAAGAACCGTAATCATATCCCATACCGACATTATCCTGTCCATAAAGACTGACTTCAGGATCGTATCCGCTGTAATTCGTAAAAGTGAAGAAATTCTGTAACGAAGCATATACCCTGGCCGAACGTATGAGTCGTGTTTTCTTCAGGATTTTCTCCGGAATAGTATATCCCAACTGGATATTCTGGATTCTCAGATAAGAACCGTCTTCGATCAGATAATCCCAGGAACGGCTGGTAGCCTTAGCCGTCAATGCCCTCGGAACAGGGGTATTCTGATGCTCCGGAGTCCAGCGATTCAACACATTCCGGCTTTGATTCCAGGTACCCTGCATATCTTCCAGACGGGCTTTATTGGCATTGTATATATCATTACCGTAAGAGAAAACAATAAACACATTCAAATCAAAATTCTTATACGAGAATGTATTCGTAAAACCGCCGTAGAAATCCGGTTGTGCACAACCGATAATTTTCCGGTCATAATCGTCGATTTTGTTATCCGGTTTTCCATCCGAACCACTGAAATCTTTAAAGCGGATGTCTCCCGGTTTTGCTTTCGGCTGAGCCGAATTCTTGATATCATCTGTCGTGCTGAAAGTTCCGTCTCCTACAAAACCGTAGAAAATACCAATCGGTTCTCCTACTTTTAACAAACGCGATACATCCATTCCCTGACTCTTATTCCCTCCCGCCGGTACGATAGATTCCTCTCCACCCAGACTCAACACCTTATTCCGGTTGAATGTAATATTAAAACTGGAATTCCAGGAAAAATCACCTACAAAGGGATCTCCGCTTAAACTCAACTCAAGTCCTTTGTTTTCCACCGATCCGACATTTTTCAAAGCCGAATCGAAACCCGAAGTTGCCGGAATCTTCACATTCAACAACAAATCAGTGGTTTTCTTATAATAAAAATCAGCGGTCAGATTCAAACGGTTGTTAAAGAAACCAAAATCGATACCCAGGTCTGTCTGCCGGGTAGTTTCCCACTTCAAATCGGGATTAGCAACCTGCGAAGGTCCGTATCCCATGTATTTCGTATCTCCGAATACGGCTGCCATCTTATCCAGCAAAGCAATGGAAGGATAAGTTCCGATACCGTCCTGGTTGCCGATCCAACCGTGACTCAACCTGATCTTCAGGTTACTGAACACATTCAGGTCTTTGATAAAACCTTCCTCGGAAGCACGCCAGGCAACGGCTGCCGACGGGAAATAGCCCCAACGGTTATTGGCACCGAAACGAGAGGAACCGTCAGCACGAAAAGAAGCCGTCAACATGTATTTTCCGTTATACGAATAATTGATTCGTGCCAGATAAGACATCAAACTCCATTCGGATACCCCGGTTGAAGGGGTCTTAACTACTGTCCCCGATCCCAGGTCATTCATCTGCAAATTGTCGTTCAAAAATCCCTGTGCACCTGCTTTCATCATTTCCCAACGGCTTCCCTGCTGTGTAAAACCGACCAACGCATTGACGGCATGTGGTCCGAAATCCCGGATATAAGTCAACGTATTCTCATTTACCCAGGTATACGTCTTGTCATTGCTGGCATTCCCGTCACCGTTCACAATTTCTCCTGCATTGATCGTCATCGGCGTATAAGAACGGTTGTCCGAATGTATCAAATCCAGGCCGATCGTCGACTTAAAAGTCAGTCCCTTAATAATCTCCCACTCTCCGAAAGCATTTCCCAAAACACGAAGTTGTTTATTCTTATCTACCTTATCATTCACGACAGCCATCGGATTCGTAAAAATTTCCCCGAGACGGTTCTGCTTCGTATATTTACCTTCCGCATCTTTTACCGGAATATTGGGAGGAGCCACCAACATCATTTCCAAAGCGCTAACCCCGGCTTTATTCGTCGTAACATGAGCCAAAGACAGATTCGTCCCGAATTTCAATCCATGACATACGATACGTTCCAGATTTCCCCGAAAAGTCATACGCTCCAACTCAGTTGCTTTGATAATACCATCCTGCGTCTGATAATTGAAAGAAGTTAAAAACTTCGTTTTCTCATCACCGCCCGATATTGACAACTGGTAATTCTGTGTCAATGCATTGTCATTTCGAACCAGCTTCTGCCAATCCGTCGTCTCCGGAATCACATTGGGGTCATATATTGCCTGTCCGCCTCCGTTTACCGAAGCTTCATTCGCCAACTGTTCGAATTCCGCCGCATTCAGTAACTTATATTTTTTGCGGATATTCTGAAATCCGGCATACATATCGAAAGATACTGACGTACGTCCTGCCTTTCCTTTTTTAGTCGTTATCAGAATAACCCCGTTCGCTCCACGGGCTCCGTAGATCGCTGTAGAAGAAGCATCCTTCAACACCTCTATCGATTCGATATCCGAAGTCGCAATCGTATTCAGCGGACTCAACGTCGTCTGGCTACTTCCTGCCTGTGCATAAACAGGTACCCCGTCGATTACATACAAAGGCTCATTACCACCCGAAATCGAATTTCCTCCCCGGATACGAACCGTAGCTCCGGCTCCCGGCATTCCCGAATTCTGTACCATAAATACTCCGGAAGCACGCCCCTGTATCATCTGATCTACCGATTTTACCGGCAAACCTTTCACACTCTCGGCAGATACCGAAGATACGGCTCCCGTCAAATCCCTCTTCCGTACAACACCGTATCCGATAACCACTACTTCTTCCAGGTTTTCTGTTTCTTCTTCCATCACAACATTCACCAAACTCCGGTTATTTACCCCTACTTCCTGTTTCTTCATTCCTACAAATGAAAACTGCAATACGGCATTCCCGGAAACTCTTATCGAATACTTTCCGTTAACATCCGTAGTTACCCCATTCAATGTTCCTTTTTCCAAAACAGACACCCCGATCAGGGTTTCTCCCTGCTTCGTCGTCACCGTTCCGGTCACCCATCCGTCCTGCGCATAGCCGTAAGATGAAAAACCGAACATTCCCAAAACCAGCAAACATACCATCAACGAAAAATTTCCCGGACGGAAACGTTTTCCTGGTTTGAATGAATCAAATAAGTCAATCATGTGTTTCATAGTTAAAATCTGTTACATTTAAAGAAATCTCGTTGATACAAATGTATCAGTCCCTTTGTTGAATACTTTCACTTTTTTTGTTGCTTTATTATACTTTTTTGAAAATTTCAGCCTCATTTTTTAACATTTCTCATAAAATCCCGATACAATACGACATACATATCCCTATAAATCTGGAAAATAAGCATTAAAACGAACCCACATTCCGTTTACTTCTCTTTCTTCCAATCTACAATCTGATGATACAAAAGCAAGGCTTGCTTCAATTTCAGATAAGACAAACGCTGGACACTCTTATTATTTTCTATGGCCAGAACAGCGGCAACAGCAGCCGACTGACCGAGTACCATATATACGGGCTCCATACGAATCGAACCGTAGGCGGCATGGCTGGCCGAAAGACATACCGGTACCAGCAAATTGGTACATTCGTTTTCCTTCGGGCAGATCGAACGATAACTGACCGGATATATATTTTCCTTGTCCCAAAAAGTACCTTCGTCGTGCAATGCCCCTTCTTCATCCACATAACGGCTCACTACATGCGAATCAAACCAATAAGTCGCCAGCCCCACCGATTCGGGAGCCACCTTTTTCCCTGTAACCTCCGCTTCCGTCATAACGTAATCGCTTTGCATCCGCCGGGCTTCCCTGACATAAATCTGATGCGGAAAATTCCCATTGTTCCGGAACTCGTCTTTCGCCAGTCCCCACAAACGCATCTGCCCCCGTATATCGTCGGGCAAACGGCGGTCATTGGCCAAAAACCACAACAAACCGAGTACATAATCCCGGTGCATCCCGGCAAGCGAATCCCGTATCTCATAGTTTCCTTCCGGCCAAAGATAATTTGCCCCCACAAAGTCAGCATGATTCACATCCGTTTTATCATTAGGCAACGGGGTCAAAGTTAAAATATGATTCAACGTAACACCGGGATTTCCTTTCACCCAACGGTAAATATGCTCGAACCACAAAGGATCGTAATTCTCCGGGCGCTCGATCGGACGCTGATTATCCGGATCACGCGACAAACAAAAACGATAACAATAAGCCTGCACCCGATGATCGCCTTCCCCTTTTACACCAGGTACACGGGCCTCGACAAAAGGCAACAGGCCGGAAGCGGAATTTCCCTCCACCACATAAGGATCTATCTTTACGTTACTCTTATGGGCAAATTTTCCCGGCAATATCCCGTTCATCGTCTCTCCGTACAAAGCATTCGCTTCCCGTCCCACCGTATACGAAACTCCGGCCAAAGCCATCAAATCCCCTTCATACGTCGCATCGATATACATATGACCTTCATATACACGGCCATTCTCCATTCTTATCCGTACAATCCGGTTCCCCTTTTTCTCTACCCCCACCTGCAAATCCAACCGCTCTCCGAACACAACCTCTACACCAGCCTCCAACAACATATCCTGAAATATCTTTTCCGCCACATGAGGTTCGAACATCCACTGCATCCGCAAACTATCGTTTTTTCCCCTCCAAAAATACTTTCCCAATTGTCTGCTGTAATATTCCCAGCCTTCCGGATTCGTCCAAACCTCACTTCGGGAATAATAATCATATACCCGTTGATAAAATTCCCGGGACAATCCGCCGATCGCCTCCCGTTGATTAATATCCGTAGCCCCCAAACCGGAAGCCGTCAGTCCACCGACATGCCCGTCCTGACTGATCAACAAAACCCGCTTGCCCATCCGGGCTGTTTGTACCGCCGCCGTAACACCTCCGCTGCTGGCCCCATATACAACCACGTCATATCCGGCTGCCTCAAGACGCAGGCAGCCGAACAGAATCAAAACAATAATTCCCAAGTCATTCCATTTCATCGTATTCTGTTTTAAGTATTTATTTTCATCCGTTATTCCATTCACAAATCACATGCTTCCTCCTTCTGATAAAGATCATCTACACCACGCTCCCTGATCGCATATCGGGATTTCAGACAAAGCTATTTCGTTTCCCATTTTAAAATCTGCCCCTGCTGCTTCAAGCTATCCGCTAACAAGGCATAAGGTAATTCCTGGACAGCTTCTTTCCGTTCCAAAGCCAGTACTCCCGCTATCGCTGCCGATTGCCCTAAAACCATATAGACAGGCTCCATACGAATGGACCCGTAAGCCGCATGTGAAGCCGAAAGACATACCGGAACCAATAAATTTTCACATTCTTTCCGCCGGGGTATAATACTACCGTATGCCACCGGATATACCGTCTGCTTCTTCCAAAAACCGCCTTCGTCCCGTAACGCTCCTTTCTCATCTACAAACCGGGATACGATATGCGAATCGAACCAGTATGTAGCCAATCCGACAGCCTCAGGCGCCTCCCTCACGCCGGTCACCTCATGCTCCGTCATGACATATTCCCCGATCATCCGCCGTGCCTCACGTACATACACCTGGTAAGGAAAATTCCCGTTATCCCGATACTCATCCTTTGCCAATCCCCAACGAGACATTTCCTTCCGGATATTTACCGGCACCCGCTCGTCATGAGACAAACACCAAATCAACCCTAACGTAAAAGAACGATGCAAAGCCTTCATCTCTTCCCGCTCTTCATAAGACCCTTCCGGCCAGCCGTAATTCGCTCCGACAAAATCCGCATGATTCACATCTGATTTACCGTTCGGCATCGGAGTTATCGTCAGTATATTTTTCAATGTCCAGTCCGGATTTCCTTGCAAGAGACGGATAATGTATTCATACCATTCGGGACGATAATCCTCCGGACGGATGATCTCTTTCCGGTTTGCAGCAACATCCGTCAAAGTAAAACGGAAACAATAAGCTTGCAGCCGTTTATCACCTTCCCCTGCTTTTCCGGGCTGACCGACCTCCACATAAGGCAACACCCCCGAAGAAGTATCCCCTTCTATCCGGTAAGGATCGATTTTCACCCGGCTCTTTTTCACATGATCGTTCGGCAATATTCCGTTCACCGATTCTCCGTACACGGTATTCGCCTCCCGGCCGACAATATAGGAAACACCCGCACCTGCCATTAAATCCCCTTCATAGGAAGCATCAATAAACATACCTCCGTTACAACGGGTCCCGTCTGTCAATACAATCGTACCAATACGGCCCCCTTTCTTTATCACTCCCTTTGCCCGGTCCAGTTTCCCGTATATAACCTGTACTCCGGCTTCCAGCAGCATTTCCCGGAAAACCGATTGTGCCACATGCGGTTCAAACACCCATTGCATCTGTGCATCCGTATTCCTTCCCGTAAACACCCGTTTCCGGATAGCATCGAAATAGGTCTCACGCCCCATCACTGTCCAGACACCGGGATTTTGATAATACTGATACACACGCCGGTAAAATTCCCGGCTGATCCCACCGACAGCCCTGTACTCGTTAATATCCGTAGCTCCCAGACCGGAAGCCGTCAAACCTCCCAGACAAGCATCCGAAGCGACCAGCAGAGCTTTTTTCCCCATCCGGGCAACCTGTACGGCAGCGACAACCGCCGAGGACGAATTTCCATACACCACAATATCGGCGGAATATACACGCTCCTTAGCACCGGCAACCATTTCCAGACATAACAACAAAATCAAATACAAACTTCTCTTTCTCATAGTTATTTTATTTCTCTTTCCACAAATATTCCCCTCAACCAGTCTAACTCCCCTGAAATCCGGATCACAGATCGGACAACTCCTGTAATCTCACATTATATCCTTCTGCCGTAATCTGCCGGTTATTTTTCCCATCGGCAGTAAATTCAAGTCCGATCTCTTTCTTTTCAAAAGGCAAAAGGGTAAAATAGCCGTCGGAAAAGTAAGCAGGCAAAACTGCTTTTCCGGTATCCTTGTCCCGGACATTTAATTTTACAGCCAGTGCCACTTTATCGGTCGGATTCTCCACGATAATCCGCGCTTTTACAATTCCATTTTCCTCACGGACACGACATCTCCCCGTCAACCGGGTAACGGGTAAACGATTCAAAACCGTAAAATCCCTTGCCGTACGAGAAGTCGTTTCCCAATAAAAATTTTCCGACAAAAGCTGTTTTCCCGCCCTCAATTCCAGGCGGATAAAATACACTTCCGGCCAATTTGCTTTTTCTTCCAACACAAAAACCTCACACATCCGGTTAGATGCCGACTGTACAGTTCCTCGTTCTTCCCACAACTTCTTTCCCTTCAAATCATATATACAAACTTTTGCCGTAAGATTTTTATATTCCCGAAGCGAAGCATTCACCACCTCTACTTTCCGGGATAACGGATTCCACTGCACATGCAAAGGTTCACACGCTTTTTTTGCCCCGAAATAAGCCCCCGGAGTTTCATAATCCCAACTATAAGTCTGCCACACCATACTGGGCCAGGCCGGATGACTCATCCATAACAACACACCGGTAGCAGAACCGAACAACTTACTGTTCCAGCCTTCGAAAATAGCCCGGTAACTCTCATAATTTAGCAATTGCGCTTTACGGCAGAACTCATCCACCCCGGATGATTCCCCCAATTGCCGGTTTATACCATTCTGATACCCCTGAATCAAAGGACTATCCCCCCATTTCCCCATCAACCAGTCGTGATAATACCATACATCCCCGATCGGCCATAAATCTTCCTCTGCCATCATTTTCCGCACGGATTCCGCTGTCGGCAGCGAGGGCGATCCGACCTCATTCGCAAAACCCGCCGCCATTTTAAAATAGTTCACAGGTAAGGTATATTGCCAGGGACCGCTCTTGATCGTATTCATCGTGCGCGAATTACCGATATAATGGCGGGTGCCGTCCAGACGGGCGATAATATCCGAAATACCGTACTCCAGATACCCGGGAGCAAATCCCTCATTACGGGGACACCACAAAGCAATAGAAGGATGGTTGCGGTGACGCACCACAATCTGACGAATATTTTCCAGCAATAAATTGAAATCAGCCGGTAACAGATTGATCCCTTCGGTCGACATGCTAAAATCATTGAACACCAGTATTCCGTATTCATCGCATAAATCATAAAACACCTCTTCCGTACTCTCCGCTGTCCAATTACGTATCATATTGAATCCTTGCTCCCTATGCAAACGCATATAAGGTTCCATCCGCTCCCTCGCTACCCGCTTCATCGCATCGTCCATTCCCCAGTTACCCCCTTTGCAAAAAATCCGTTTCCCGTTTACACGGACCACCAGATAAGGCTCCGTACCATCATTTCCCAAAACTGTAATACCCTCTGCATCCAAACCGGTTTTCAGGGAAGGGAAATACAAATTACCGACTTTCCGCCGTTTTAAATTATCGATTACCGGCTTTCCGGCTGCATAAGCCTTCTGCGGATTGAACAGGATGCGTACATCTTCCCGATCCTCAGCATCCACCGTCAACTCATATTCCAATTCCCTCACTCCGAAACGAATTTTCCGGCAATCCGATACCCGGTCTTCCACCCACACCCGGACTTCTGCTTCATACAAACAAGGGTTTCCGTAACCGTTCGGCCACCACAAGCGGGGATTTTGCCATCTCAATTCAGCAAACTCCGTAGGATCAAACCGTAGCCGCTGTTTTGCCGAAGCTTCTAAAACAAAATCCTTCGTCACGACTCCATCGTTTACAGATAATTCGACTTTTCCCCGCTTCGCTACAGCTTCCCGGTTTACAAGCCCGATCTCTGCATACAGATCCGCACGTGTCGTATCCGGTAAAGGCAAATCCGTCATCACCCGTATATCCTCTAAAACAACGGCTCCGGTAAATACCAGCCGGACATCCTGCCACAAACCGATATTCCGGTCACGTATACCCGGAATCCAGTCCCAGCCCTCCGTACATATAAAAGTGGGACCGTCCAGACAAAGTACTCCTCCGTTATTTCCATGATCCATTCCATTCTGTTCCTGCGGTATTCCCGGATTGGAAGGAGGCAAAATACGAACCGCCAACACGTTTTTTCCGGTCGTCTTCATACATCCGGTAGCATCAAACTTTCCCTGTACAAAAGCTCCGTCCATCCGTCCCAGCTTCACTCCGTTCAGCCAGATTTCAGCCCGGTAATTAATGCCGTCCAAGACGATAAAACAACGTTTTCCAATCTGTTCTGCCGGACATTCAAATACCAGGCGATACCACCAATCTGTCCGGCAGAGCGAATCCGGAATCGCCAGGTTATTCAATCCCCAATACGGATCGGGGTATACCCCTTCATTCACCAGAGTGGTCAACACCGTTCCAGGTACAGTAGCGTTATACCAATTCTTCGTATTCAAATCCAGGTCGAACACCGACTGTCCGGAAGCCGTCAGTTTTTGTGCTTCGGCAAGTTCCCAGCCCGTCCGTAAAAAATATTCAGCCTCCCCTTTTCGTTCCGGAACACAAACCTCATTCCGCTTCGGCTTACGTTCCGGTTTCTGAAAAGGAACCTTCGACTTAGGCAAATCCGTCCGGCCCTGCGGATAAGCTTCTCCAAAGTTCAACCGTGACTGCGCTCCGGATTCGCCTATCCACAAAGCCAGCACCAAACACCATACATATTTCATTCGCATATTATTTCATTTTTCATTTTAACACCTAAACCTACAACACCTTTTACCTTTGCATTTCAAACCCCGATCAGTATTCTCCCAAATTGCACAGACAAACCGGTTTGAAACTTATCCGACACCGGCAAATACCGATACCCTCCTCTATAAAGCACGTCCTTATCAAACCCATCCCCAACCGTAAATCAAAAATTATAAATTACACAATGAGTCCGTCCCCTCATGTAATTTTCCCACCGGCTCCATTCTTCAATTTATAATCTAAAACCTAAAATCCTTATGAACTCTATCACCTTGCAACTTATTGACCCATTCTATCATACCTTTCCCCTGCACATTTCAATACCGATTCCAGATATTCCTGAGCCCAGCTTTTCGAGCCATCGGGACGAATCAGCCAAAATCCGCGCATATCGGCGGCAGAGCGGGACGGATATTGCTTACGGTCGAATTCGTCAGCCTTCAACTCATTACAATACAATTCCCAATGAAAAACATAAGGAATATCCAACGCCAGATACACCGCCATAAACGTATCCCACATCCGGACAACCTCTTCTTTCGTTCGGTTCGCCATATTCTCCGGATAACCGATCTCTCCGATAAACACCACCTTTTTTCCGTTCATTTCAGCCGTAGGGCGCATATTCTGCTTTAAAAAACAAATTCCTTCATACATCTTTACACCGTCTTCAGAAACGCCGTCATACGCCGACCAGGAAACCATATCGATTTCTACCCCGGGAAGTACATGCGTTGCCACCGAGGGCACTCCGTTTCGCCCATCCATCACACGATTGGCCTCGACTGCATGGTATACCTTACACTTCCCCCCCTTCACCTCTGCTCTGGCCCGGTCTACCCCCCGCTGGCGGGCATTTACCCACTTACACATATTTTCCACCCGCAACTTCCAATCTGCCGGAGCTCCGTTTATCTCCCAGTGGGCATCCGGTCCGGTTCCTCCTCTCAACAACCAGTCGCCTTCCCAATTCTGTATGATAAACGTAATCTCCCGGTCCCGATATGTCTGCAACAGATAAAGCGACAACCGATAGATATCCTCTTCCGTCTTAGCGAGAGAGACCGTCAGATCCTTCGTCGAATTCCCCGGAAATCCATCCGAAATACTCAACGCGAATACCGAAAACGGCATATCAAAACAACGGCGGTAATAAGGATGTTCCGCTAACTCCTTCAAAGTCGTTTGTCTGGTCACTTTCCAGTCCGAATGGTACATATATCCTTTCGGATTCCCTTCTCCGTTGGCAAACCACAACTTGATAATACCATACCCCAATTCATTCAGTTTCTTTGCTCCTTCTATAATAAAAGGTTCCTCCGTCAGGCAATATTTTCCCCCTACATGGGTAGCTCCCAGACGGAATTTGATATCCGCCGGAATCCGGCATCCGTTGGTCGGACGAAATTTCTCTATCGTATTTCTGATCTCCGGTTCCTGAGCCATACCCACTCCGACCCACAAAACAAATGCTACTAATAATCCGATTCGTCCCATTTTTTTATTTTTCAAAAGCATTCACCTTATACGCTTCATTATCCGGATTTTCGAGAATTTGCTCCCCCTTCACCAATTCTTTATGCAAATCAGCGTAATCCAAATCCTGTACATCTATTCCTTTCTCTATACACAAAGCCGCTGCCGAAGCCGCCGACTGTCCCAGAATCATAAATACCGGCTCCATACGGATAGAGCCATAAGCCGCATGAGTAGCCGACACACAGACCGGAACCAGCAAATTCGCACACTCTTGCTTTTTGGGTAACATCACCTTATAACTGATCTGGTAAGGCTGCTTCAACGGAAGATAAAAACCGCCTTCCGAACGTACATACCCTTCTTTATCCAGACAATACTGAGTGTGATGCGAATCTATCGCATATGACCCCAACCCCACCGGATCACTCACGGGCTCACGCAAACGAACCACATTTTCCGTCACCACATAGTCTCCTGTCATACGACGGCTCTCGCGGATATACAATTGCGGCGTCCAATGTCCGTTCTCCACAAACTCATCCTTCGGCAATCCCCAGGCCGCATAATACGCACGCACTTCTTGCGGTACCCTCGGATGATTCTGTAAAGTCCACACCAATCCCTTTTGATACGTTTCATGCTGTTTCCGTATCTTTTCCCGTTCCGCATAACCGGCTTCGGGATAATTATGATTACCGCCGTTATAATCGGTCGATACCCCGTAATGATTATTTGAATCCGTTTTCCGGTTGCCGACCAGATGCAGCTTAAAACACCTGTCTTTAGGCATTCCCTTTTCCAGAGCCCGGAACAACAACTCGTATTCCATTTCGTCATATCCTTCCGGTTTCTCGATAAAAATACGGTTTTCCACCGAATCCGTCAGGCACATCCGATAACAATATGCCTGCACCTTCGTATCCTCATCCCCTGCATTTCCTCCGGCATCTGCATTCACCCGGGGTAACAAACCGCTGGCCGGGTCTCCCGCAACGCGATAGGGATCGATACCACCCGGCAATTCATTCTCTCCTTCCGGACGGATACCGTTATTCTTTTCTCCGTACCTGGCATTTCCTTCTCTGCCGACAAAATAAGAAACTCCGGCCTTAGCCATCAGATCCCCTTCGTAAGTCGCATCAATAAAAACTTTTCCTTTATAGACATTTCCCGATTCCATCCGGATAGAAACAATCCGGCTGCCCTCTTTCACAACTCCGTTCTCCAAATCCAAACGTTCACGGTATTTTAAATCCACTTTGTTTTCCGCAATCAACTCCTGAAATACCGCTAAAGCCACCTTCGGCTCGAATTGCCACACAGCCTCCGGTTGTCCGTATTTGACACCTATCCGCCGATAAAAATCCGCGGCCAAGCCGCCGATCGTCGAAATTTTACCGTGATCCGTATCTCCCAGTCCACCTGCCGTCAATCCACCAATCCGGCTTTCCGGCTCCAGTAAGATCACTTTTTTCCCCATTTTCTGTCCCTGTATAGCTGCCATGATCCCGGCCGGCGTACCGCCGTAAACCACAATGTCATACTGCTCCGCTGCCCGTTCACAAGACCACCACAAACCGGAAAATACAACTCCCAACATAAATAGTAAACTCTTATACATACTCTTTATTTTAGCACTTACACACTTATTTTTTGATAAAAATAAAACAATAAAACACACTGCCGGAAATCCTTAACACACTTTACAGTCATTTAACAGGAAATCCGTCAACTCTTCCACCCGGCAGGTAGCCAAACCGATATACTTATCAGCACAACCGTAATACACATACAACATATCCTCCACGATCACATTTCCGGTTGGAAACACACACCCCTGGTAATTACCGCACAACTCATAGTTAAATTCCGGTTCCAGAATACAATCCGGCGTACGCGCCAACACCTTCAAAGGATTTTCTTTATCCAACAATACGGCGCCCACCCGGTAATATCCCCTACCCCCGTGTTCAACACCGTGATACAACATCAGCCATCCTTTATCCGTTTTTAACGGCGGAGTGGCTCCTCCGATCTTTTCCTCCCACGTATTTTCCCGGCCGGTAATCAACAAATGACTCTCCTTATCCTCCCAACTCAATAAATCATCTGAAAACTTCACCCATATCGAAGGGTATTTCACCCCGTACTCCGCACCGGTATATTCTTTCGGACGGTGAAGCATCACATAATATTTCCCCACTTTCTCGGGAAACAAAATCACATCCCGGTCGTCCAACATCGGAGAAGTCAACCGCCCCAACCGTCTGAATGTATGGAAATCACGGGTAATAGCCAATCCGCTACACCCCAGATTTTTCTTTAAAGCTAACGGAGCCTGTCCTCCGCACTCCGGCAGCAACACCTCATCATGGCCGAACGTCCAATACTGTCCCGGAGGAAAAGGACGATACGCATACGTAATATAATAATCCTCATCAAACTTAACAATCCGGGGATCCTCCACGCATCCCGAATCCGGTCCGTCACTACTGGGTACAAAAACCGGACGTTCGGACACCCGCTTAAAATCATAACCGTTCTTACTCACCGCCAGACCGAAACGAATAACATGCTCCACATCGTTCCCGGCCGCCCGGTATAGCATAAAAAAAGTATCGTTTTCATACCACACCCCCGGATTACATACAATCAAACTTTCCCATTCCACCTCCGGATTCGGCTTTAAAACAGGATTCCCACTAAATTTCATCAATTTCATAATACATACACATTTATTCTGTTTTCCGATTAATCAATAAAGCAATACCCAAATCAAAGCACACCCCGCTAACAATACCAGCGACCAGAAACGATAATTCCGGAACCACTTTACTTCCTTTAAATCTGTCGTTTCCTGTCTGAAATCCGCTATGTTGAAAGTTGTATTTTCCAACTTTTCCGGAGAAGGTTTTTTAAAAAACAAGCTGGCCACAACCATAATCACCATACTCGCTGTCAAAAGATAAGGTACAATCAACAAAAAGTGCATATTGCCGAATATCATTTCTTTAAAAAACAACATACATACCGCTATCCCCAATCCCCCCAACAAACCGATAAATACCCCACTGCCATTCACCCGCTTTCCGAATACACCCAAAAGAAAAGCTGCAACCACAGGAGGAGCGATATACGACAACATCTCCTGATAATACTTCAGCAAAGAACCGAATTTTCCGATATAAGGTGCCCACAACATCGCCAATACAATAATTACTAAAGAAGCCACTTTCCCGACTTTCACCAAAGATGCCGAATCGGCTTTCTTATTCAACTGGGCATAGAAATCCATCGTAAACAAAGTAGAAGTTGAATTCAATATAGCACTCAGTGTAGACGTCAAGGCGGCCAGCAAAGCGGCCAGCATAACGCCCAACAAACCTACCGGCATCAATTGCATCACCATATTGGGATATACCATATCCGGTTTCTCTAAACCGGGAAACAGATAACGGGATATAATTCCCGGAAAAACGATAATCACCAAAGTCAATAATGTCAGAAACCCCGTCAGAAGAATCCCTTTCCGTCCCTCATCCACACTCTTTGCACTCAATACCCGTTGCACCAAAGTCTGATTGTTCGCCCAAAAATAGATGCCCAACACCGGCATTCCCACAATCAAACCCAACCAGGGCGTAGAAGGATCATCCAACGGACGTATCAGCTTCACGGAAAAATCACCGTCAGCCAACAACCCGGATAAATATGCTCCACCTTCCCGAAAGCAAAACACCGTCAGAATCACCGATCCGACAATCAAAATCACCGCCTGTATCAGTTCGGCATTAATAGCCGACGACAAACCACCCGGAATCGTATAGGAAGCCGCAATAATACCGAAAATAATAATTACCGTCTGCAAATCGGCCTCCGGCAATATCAGCTTGATAATCAAAGCTGCCGCATACAAAGCTCCGGCAGCATCCAGAAATATATTACCGATAATACAAATCCCCGAAAAATAATAGCGGGAACGTTTGTCAAAACGTTTTTCCAGAAACTCCGGGATTGTGAAAATATTCGACTTCAGATATAAAGGAAGCAGAAAGAAAAGAAAAAATACCATGACGATGACACCCGTCAGATTGTAATTGAAAACAGCAATACCTGTGTGATAAGCATCTCCCGATTGTCCGATCAGGGTCGTACTCGAAATACTGGCCGCAAAAAGCGACAGTCCGACAATCCACCAGGGCATACTCCTGCCGGCCAGAAAATAAGAACGGGTATCCCGGCTCATGCCGTGACGGACACCCCACCAAATAATAAAAATTAAATAAACCGCTACAATCAGCAAATCCCAAAAACCGACAGAAACCGACATCATATTCTTCTCGCTTAAAATGAACAATACAAATGTAGACGATAAAATACGCAGAACAATATATTTTTTTGTTGATTAACTATACATTTTTGAAAAAAGACACAACCTTTATTATATTTGTTTCAAATTTTACAGCCATGGAAATCCAAAAAGAAATTACCCCACTGTCCGGTGAAGACCTGTTTATTGTCCTTAATCATCCCAATGCTGATTTTGTGTATCCGGTACACTATCATTCCGAATACGAAATAAATCTGGTAATAAATACCTGTGGAAAACGGATTGTAGGTGATTCCATCAACGAATTCGGAGGACTCGATCTCGTCATGACAGGTCCCAACCTCCCGCACGCCTGGCGAGGAGAAACCATTGAAGGTAATCATGTCATTACGATCCAATTCCACGACCAACTGCTTGATTTTCCGATACTAAACAAACGATTATTCGGTCCCATACGCGAATTACTGGAACGCTCCAAACAAGGCATAGAATTTTCGGAAAATGTCAAAAAAGATATGAAAGAAAAAATTTTGGAACTGACACAAATGCATGGCTTCGACACGGCCTTATCGTTCTTTTCAATTTTGTACGACCTGGCTGTATCCCGCAACCAGCATCTGCTCACCAGCAGTTCTTACGACATCTCAAACATCGTCAGGGAATCCAAAAGCCGGCGTATCTCCAAAGCCTGCGAATACATTCAACAACACATCGAAGACGAAGTCAACCTCGCCGCCGTCGCAGATCTGGTAGGCATGTCGGAATCCGCTTTCAGCCACTTTTTCAAAAAAAGAACCGGACGTACCTTTATCGACTATGTCAACGACCTGCGTATCGGTAAAGCCTGTCAAATGCTTTTCGACACCACACACAGCATTGCTGAAGTATGTTACTCCTGCGGATTCAACAACTTGTCGAACTTCATCCGTATCTTCCGCAAGAAAAAAGGAAGTACCCCCAGCGAATACCGGGAGTACGTACAAAAAATGCTGATCAAATTCTGATAATACCGTTTTCCGGTGTCATCGTTTATAAACAAACAACTGTCGATCTTTGATTGAAAGTCAATTTTTCGAATAGGAAAACCTGTCTTCGTCTAACCGGAAACCGATCGTTCCTGCCTCTGTACTTTTATGACCTTTCCATCATAAATCTAAAACCTAACATGATCTATTATACGATAAGTTTCACCAGTACATACCCACCTGTCAACAACCAACCGTACAGAATCAACGCCAGTATAAATGGCTTTGCTCCCGCTTTTTTAAACTTCTCGATACTTGTTTCGGCTCCCAATGCCGTCATAGCCATCGTCAATAAAAATGTATCCACATTGTTGATGAAATCAACCAAACTTACAGGCAATAAATCGAAAGAATTGAAGCCGATCACGGCCAGAAACCCCAGCGCAAACCAAGGGATGGTAATCTTTCCGGTAGCTTCGCCTCCGGTAGTTCCGGCCACCGGCTGTAATTTCCGTCTGGCTAACGAAATCAGATAACTAAGTACCAGCAAAACCGGCACCAGCATAATCACCCGGATCATTTTCACAATAATAGCCACATCCGAAATCTCTTTACCCATCGCATTTCCGGCTCCTACCACATGTGCCACCTCATGTAAAGTCGACCCTGTATACAGTCCCATCTGTTCGGACGATAAATCTACAATCCCGTTACGATACAATACCGGATACAAAAACATCGAGATCGTTCCGAAAATCACCACCGTCGATACAGCGACTGCTGTTTTAAACGGTTTACTCTTAATGGTAGCCTCGGCTCCCAATATAGCGGCGGCACCGCATATCCCGCTTCCGATAGAGGTCAGTAAAGCAACATCCTTATCCATTTTCAGCAATCGTCCCACAAACACTCCCCCTATAATAGTAACAGTCACCACAGTAGCATCGATCAAAATTGCCGAAAGTCCGACATCCACGATATTCTGAAAAGTAAGACGAAAACCGTATAATATAATACCCAAACGCAACAGTTGCTTGGAACTGAATAAAATACCGGGCACCCAGGTTTCCGGTAAACGGTTCCGCAAACTATTCGCATACAGCATCCCCAAAATAATACCGATAATCAAAGGGCTGAAAGACAGCTTTCTCATAATAACCGTATCTCCGATATAAAATGCCGCACACGAAAAAAGTGCGATGAGCAGAACCCCGTGAAGCATATTGCCTCTTTTTTCACTTAACTTCATTATTGTCGAATTTAATATTCCCTGACTTTGAAACGATATTCAGACAGATTTTGATAACTCCCCGCCTGAATCCGTCGCAAAAGAACAACATTTTCACGAGATAGACCGAATCGAAATAGTTATACCCTATAACTTCCGGTTATAACAAATCGTTCAGTATGCATAATACATCCGGATCGCTTTCAGCACCTCTTTTAAACCTAATACCAAATAAAATCGAAGCGTAAAGTTTATTAAATCAACGGATTTAAATAAACAAAAAAGCCGGTTTCCATCATTCGGAAACCGACTTTTCCCCTACTTTACTTTCCCGTATATCGCTTACTCAATGCTTTCAGATTCTCTTGCTTCTCCGGAACAGCAAACCGGGTATCCTTAAAAAATTCATCCCGCAATTGTTTCAGCCGCTTTTTCTCCGGAACAAGCGGATAATCGTGCCGGTAAAGTTCTTTCCCTTGCACATTCGCGACGACCACCGCCAACCGGCTTCCGCTGTCTTTCACCGTCAATCGGTCTCCGGCCTGCAAGCCAACCCTCACATTCCCGAACAGCGGCAAACGGAAATCAATATCCGCCGCCTCATTCAGCAACCGGTAAGTATATTCCGTCACATCGCCACTTCGTTTAAAACAACCTTCCAATACGCCTTTCCCTATCCGTTCCTTAAATTGCAAACCGGTTATTGCTGACGGTAATTTCGGCTCTATCACAATTTCCCCTTTTATCATATCGGGACGAATACCCAGAAAATATTGATACCACACCCGCAACTGCTCGGCATTGCTCCAGGCTTGCAGGAATGTACCCGACCGTTTCGCCCAATTTTTGCCTTCACGGGGATGCGCATCCGCATTTTCCGAAAGACTCCCTACCGCCCCTTCTGCCAAAGCCTGACGATTCATATTCTCAAACAATTTCCAGGCAATATCGGGTTGATCCATCTCTATCATCCGCTGCATAGCATGTCCGTTGTTCCACAACCAAACCGTACCGTTATGATAAGCATCGTCCTTATGATAGTATTCCCAATTTTCATGCTGCGGATGAAAATCCGGATCTTTCTGTGACAAAGAACCCGTCCCCCAGGGATATACCAACTCTTCCCATACTTTCCGGGTAACACCCATTTTTACATCTTCATCTCCGATCAACTCAAACACATAAAGTTGATTCGGCCGCACCTGTACATCCCGCGAACCGTCTGTATTCAGATGATCGGCAATAAAAGCCCGTCCTTTGTCTACATAATCGGCTTCAAAATTCTGTTTCAACCGTTGTGCCACACTGTCCCATTCCCCGGCTTTAACCCGGTCGTGCATATACCCGGCCATATATTTTCCGGCCATCAACTGCTGATACCACAACGATTGTATATCGTTCGCCCGGTTTCCCCGCGGCGATCCGGGAATACCGTTCCGCTTCACATCCATCCACGTATCGGCATCCGCATGCAATAAATACCCCTTTTCATCCGTATAATTACGGATAGCAGCATCTATACTCAAAGCTACAGCCGGATAAATCTGCCGGATAAAAGCCGTATCCCCCGAATATTTAATATAATCTTCAATCTGCATAACAAAACGGGGCGTACCGTCCGTCGTATTATACAATATGCCTTCCGTATTGGCCCGGTTCGGAATCCTGCCCCACGTTTGCGAAACCGAATCTTTATTCTGAAAACGGGAAAAATCCGCTAAAATTTCTTTCGCTGTTTCAAACTGTCCGTTCACCAGTACGGCGCCCGGCATCGAAATAAACATATCCCGTCCCCAATATTCGTTAAACCAGGGCAAACCGGCATAAATACCCTTCCCCTGCTGATCCGTCACCAACTCGTCCGTTGTCAGCAGCAACCAAGCCAATGCCTCATCCAGTGTATCCAGATTACTCCGCACCGGATTCCGTTGCAAAATACCTTCCATACGCTCTTTCCGGGCTGCCAGTTTCAGTTCCCCGGCCGACCGGAAATCCCGGATCAGCGAGTCACATCCGGCAGCCGTTCCGTAAGCAATCAGAAAACCTCCGGCAGCGGCCGGAGTCCAAAGTACACTATCGGTATACTCTATTCTTTCCGGACGGAAAGGCACAACCTTCACTTCTTTCCCCGGCGCTTCCCGGGGAACATAAGTAAGTCCGTCTGTCTCCTGCTTCATTGATGCTAACAAACCGGTATTCAATTGAATCCCGATATACCTGCCCTTTATATCTGTCAGCCGGATATACAAAACAGCTTCATTATCGGACATCAGTAATTCCTCTGTAGCCTGTGCGAATACCCGCTCCAATTTATACGGATACATCTTTGCCTGTGCATTACGGCGATCCAGAAAAACCGTATCCACAAATAGTTTGTAATCCGAAAAAATACGCTTTTGGCGTACATTCCATCCGGCGAACCATTCCCCGAAATCATTTTCCTGTGTACGTCCGTAATAATACCCCGACTTTTTATCCGTAAACGAATATTCACGGTTTTCGGAAGGAGTCACCGCCACTGCAATTTTGTCGGTATTCAAAGGCTCTATACGGCATTCTTCCTGCTGTTTCGTACAGGCTGTTGCCAAAATCACCAATCCGAGTAATAAATATCTCATAACATTCCTTATTTATAATACATTACGCAAATGTAAACCGAATCCTGCCATCTCCGAAACAAAACCAAACCTATATAACGAAAAATTCCTGCAAACCGTTGCAGAAAATCACGTCCTCTTTCCATAGCAACCATTCATATTCATCCGGATGTCACCCATGATACTAATAAGCAGATTCCCCCGCACCTTTCTCTACTCTTACTCAATCGGAATAGCAATCAGTAATTTTTTTCTCTTTTTTTACCTATATATTAAAAATATATTTAACTTTGCAAAACAAAGTACTTTTAATATGAACAATCAAGAAGCCCTCGATACCTTAAATGACATCCGGAAGATGATGGAAAAATCTTCCCGTTTTGTGTCGCTGAACGGTGCATCAGCCATCGTCATCGGTCTGTATTCCTGTCTCGCAGCCATTATCGCTTACTACATATTGGGCGGAATATCTCCCCTGTCGGAAACTTCTTCCATACCCATATTACAAATAAATACCCCGGGCCGGCTACGGATTCTATTGATTTTTGCCGCCATTCTGATCGGAATTTGCCTCCTTACCGTCATACTCATGTGCCGTCATAAGGCACTGAAAAACAACAGTCCTTTCGGACTCGACCGGACAGCCAAAAGATTACTATGGAACTTTTTTCTGCCATTGACTGCCGGCGGTATCTTTTGTCTGGCCATGTTATACCAGCAACACTACGGACTAACTTCATCCATCATGCTGATATTTTATGGTATAGCACTGATCAATGCCTCAAACTACACTTATTCCAACACCCGTTATTTAGGTTATACAGAACTGGCCCTGGGATTGGCCGACAGCTTTATAGAAGGATATGCACTATTATTCTGGACAGTAGGTTTCGGAATATTCCACATCATCTACGGCATCTGGTTCCATTTCAAATTTGAAAAACAAGCTGCCTCCGTGGCCTGAACACACAGCACATGAAATTAAACTTAGAAGATATAAACAAAGCCTTTGAAAGTAAAGCCCGCCTCGGAATCATGTCCGTTTTAATGGTCAACGAGACAATTGACTTTGTGTCGCTTAAAAACCTACTCGAACTGACCGACGGCAATCTGGCCAGCCATACCCGGAGTCTGGAAGAATTGGGTTACATCCGGAGTCTTAAACAATTTATAGGACGTAAACCCAATACGACATTCTCCGTAACCCCGGAAGGCCGTGAAGCTTTTAAAAAACATCTGACAGCTCTCGAAAACTTTTTAAAAAACCAAATAGATCAATAAAATACATATATTTTTTACTTTTAAACTTTGAATTTCAAAGTACTTTTAACAACACAATAAATAAGATTATGGAAACACAAATCCCAATTTCAAACCGAGACAAATCAACACATCCGAATTTCATGCAACGTAATGCTCTATCGATAAAGATCATTTTGATCGGAGCCTTAATACTGCTTTTGCTCATTCCGCTGGCGATGATCCGGGGACTGATCACCGAACGTCAATACACCGCCTATGAAGCCGGCAATGAGGTACAGGAAAAGTGGAGCAGTGCACAGCAGGTCGTCGGTCCGTTTATCAGTATTCCCTACTATGAAAAACGGGAAGACATTACTTATGAAAACGGTGAAAGTAAAAGAAAAATTGTAACCGTAGCAAATAATCTCCACATCTTGCCGGAAAGCCTGGAAATTACAGGCAATATCGAAACCGAAAAGCTAAACAGAGGATTATACGAAATTGTCGTCTATAAAACCCCCTTGGAATTGAAAGGCAAATTCATTCTTCCCAAAGACTTCAGCAACGATATTGCTGCCGGCAATCTGTTTACCGGACATGCCAGCCTCAATATCGGTTTATCCGACCTCCGGGGTATCAGCAGACAACCTGAAGTAAAATGGGGAAACGAAACACTTCCGCTCAATCCCGGCCTTCCAGCCAATTCGATCCTACCCTCCGGAATATCCGTTCCATTACCGCTAAACCGCTATCTACAGCCCGGAGATACGGTTGATTTCAGTATCAAGATTCATCTCAAAGGCTCACAATCTTTAAAATTCGCTCCCTTCGGAAAAATCACAAACATAAAAATCAACTCCAACTGTAATACGCCCAGTTTCTGCGGAGCTTTCCTCCCGGAAAACAGAGAAGTCACAGACACCGGTTTTACGGCCGACTGGCAGATATTACATCTCAACCGCAACTACCCGCAAACCTTCAGTGGTAATCGTACTCTCACTTCCGAGGAATTAGCCGTCTTCGGCACCGAATTATTACTGCCGGTACAGCAATACCAACAATCCATGCGTTCGGTAAAATATGCCTCACTTATCATCATCCTCACGTTTGTTGTCAGTTTCTTCGTCGAGGTAATGCAAAAAAAACACATCCATCCCTTTCAATACCTGTTAATCGGATCGGCTCTTTGCCTGTTCTACACCTTACTGATCGCTATCTCCGAGCACCTGGGATTTACCCCGGCCTATCTGATCTCTGCACTGATGACTATTATTCTGATCACACTGTATCTCATCGGAATACTAAAAATCCGAAAAACGGCCTTCACTATCGGAGGCCTGCTGGCACTGCTATACACTTATATCTTTGTACTCATCCGGATGGAAACCTACGCCTTACTCTCAGGCAGCCTCGGACTCTTTGTTATTCTGGCCGTTATTATGTACTACTCTCAAAAAATCAACTGGAATACATCTTCTCCCAATTAAAAAGAACAAGGGGCAGAAAGAAAATAAAATTTTTCTTTCTGCCCCTTCATTTTCTATTGCGGGCATGACGGTCTCCGTCTGAACACAGCCTGTTTTCTCTCTACGAAACAGTCAAAAACGACTCGATATTGGTAATTACCTTTTGCGAAAGCCGCTCCATACACTGTGCCGAATGCCCGGCCACTTTAGGCGTATAAAGTACATTATCGAATTCAGCCAATGCATCGGCGTATGCCCCGATTCCGACACCGTCACACAGGTAAAAATTACGTACATCACTCCGTAACCACTTCAACAGATCAGGCAAAAAAGCCGTAGGCCCTACCGACGTATTAACCAATATCTTTTCCTTACCCAAATTCATAAACTCAGCATCTCCCAGGATAAACGTATTCCGCGGCAGGCAGGTACATACGATATCCGAACGTCGTAAAAGTTCAGCCAACGGATAATAAGTATATCCTTCCTTCTCGGCTTCCCGCTTTCGATTCCGTCCGAAATAAGACACCTCAGCCCCCAGAAAACGGAGTGCATCGCCGATCATCTTTCCAGTACGCCCCAACCCGATAATTCCAACTTTCTGCCCCGTCAGTTCCAATGCTTCCCTTTTCCATTGATGCTCACCGAAACCATGCAATAAACGAACCAGCCCGCTTATCACATATTCCACCACACCTTCGTCTCCGTAATCCCGTATTCCCGACACCACAATTCCCCTCTCCCGTGCCGCAGCAATATCCACATTAGCACTTTCCTCACTGTATAGCGAACAACACATCCCGATATATTTTATCCCGAAACAAGCTTCAATTATCTGCCGCCCGATCCTCGTATTATACGAAACCAATACACCATCCGCATCCCCGATCCGGGATATCGCCTCCTCCTCATCCGCCGGTATATCATCATAACATATCACGTTTTTTGCTAAAGCGGACAAACGTTCCAAAGCCCACGGCCTCAATCCGGTGTCGTCGATTACTACTATTTTTTTAAACATACCCGAACTCTCTTTTAACTTTATATGATTTTCTGAATTTTCCCTATCGCTTCCGAAAACAAATATACGGTTAAATCCTATGCATAACACACCACAACCGATTTAAATATCAACACATATCCATATACTTTTCCAAAAATTAAAATAATAATTACCTTTGTTTCAATACACAGGTTCGTATCCCTCACGGAAGATGTAAATCAGAGACAACACAACCCCATTTACCCGATCACGCCCAAAGCAGACCATACAATTATCCACATAAAACACCTCAATATGAAAACAATTTATCTGATTTTAAGTATATGCTGTACCTTACTTGCAAACGGAGCAAATAAACAGGATGCAAACGGCTGGTACTTCATTACCGACAGCCGGACAAACGCATTCGATCCTTCCCCGATCGTCACGGTCGCCGATTTCGAAATGCTACGGATCGACTCCCTGCTCAACACGGAAAATACCATGACTTACGTACTCACCGGAAAAGTAAAAGCCGACAAAATCAAAACCTGGGCTGACGCCACCGAAAAAGCAACAGGCAAACAAATAGGCTTTCTCTACAATGGTAAAATCATCACCGCTCCACAGGTAAACATGAAAATCGAAAACGGCAATTTTTTAATATCTTCTCCCGAACTGATCGAAGACAGAGAAAAAATACTCGCCATCTTCGAACAACTGAAAAAAGAAATGAAATAAGATTCCCCGGCCAATCACAAAGAAATAAATCTCATACCCAAATGACGCTGTTGATAAATAAATTACAAACAGCACACATAAGCATATGATCAACCCAAAGTTCTGCCTGATGCAGGCTGCGGAAACCGATAAATAAAACATGACAAAAAGTAAAATCACAGGGACGGGGCAATTGTGCTATTAAACCGACCGCCTTTGCTGAAAAAGAAAAAGCCTTGTATTTACAATTAAAAACTTCTGAAATCATTTGAATTTCAGAAGTTTTCCTATCTTATTTTATGTTCCGGCCGGGATGTCTACCCCGATTACATTTCACATGTTCAATAAATTACAAAAATCATCGGTTCCTAGCTTTCAAAAACCACCCGGCCAAATATTTGCGAACAGGTTCGTCATACAATTTCAGGCAAATATAAGCTAAAAGCATACTCCCTATAACTACCGCCAAAGCTCCGTATAATGATTCCCCGAATGTAAGTTCTTCATTTTTAACCCATGCATAGTACAGATAGATAAAAGGATAATGCACCATATACAAAGGATAGGATATATCTCCCAGAAATTTACATACCCGTTTCGTATATCTATCGGTAATCTTGCCGGAAGCTCCCAAATAGACGATAAGGGGGAATAACAGTGCAAAACAAATCGTATCGTATAAGCCGTTCATCCATAAATGTCCGGCTCCCCCCAGGCGCGGAACAGCCAACAGAACAATGACAGCCAAACTGCATATCCAAAATGCCCCTTTTATATGGGTCGGTTTAAACATACGGAATAAAAGCAAACCGGCAGAAAAAGAGTATAGCAAACGAAAAAATCCTCCCGTAAACTCGATTCCTGTCAGCGAAAATCCGGCACAAATATCCCCATAAGGACCGAATATGCTAAAAACAGCCAATGCAGATCCGGCAACAACCACCAACAAAGCAAGCATTGCTGTAGAAAATTTACGGATAAACAAGGCATACAGAATATTTCCGATATACTCGAAAAACAAAGACCAGCTCGGGCCGTTCAAAGGATACATTTCCCCCAAACCCCGGATTTCAGTACCGGGCGTAGCCGGTATTAAAAGGGCATTGATAAATGTCGCCACAAACAAGGCACCCACTGTAACTTTTGCAACATCCCATACCGGACATCCCTGAAAATAAAACACAATCGCTCCGATAACAGCCCCCATGACAACCATAGGATGAAGACGTATGATTCTGCGTTTGATGAAATCCTTGGCAGTCATTGTTTTCCACCGGTCGTCATAAGCATAACCGATAACGAAACCGGACAAGATAAAAAAGAAATCTACTGCCAGATAACCGTGATTGATTTTCTGATCTAAATGACTTGTTGCATAAGCTTCGAATATATGAAACCATACGACCATAATAGCAGCCACACCACGTAATCCGTCGAGAATAGCGTAATGTGGTTTTGTATCTGCAAAAGCTGCGGAAGAAAATTGTGTTTTTAACATGAATAGACAGTAATAATTTCAGCTCCTGTTTAAAAAATAAAAGTTATTATAAAAAAGTGCCTTTTCCTGCTGTTAAAATGATTCGTTTTAATTACCAAATATAAAATAATTATGTATACCACCGATTTAGAATAGACACAACTGTAAAACTATCAATAAAATCCTGAACGTGCAAACGCCAAAGAAAAATATAATTTAACGAAAATTTAAACTTATAGACAAGACAGGAATAAAACACATTTTATATCCGCTATTTATCCCGGCTGAATTTTAAAAGAAATACCGCCAATTATTAAATTAATAACCCGGAATTTAAAAACACAATTTTCTTCGTCATTTCTGTTATGAGAGACACATACCGACAATCTGAAAACCACCTGTATATGGGTAGGACAATCCGTAATTTATCTACTCCTATTACAATCAAAACGCCGTAATTCTGAAATATCCGATAGAAAATCAATCAGTTACTCAAATGAAAACGAAAAGAACAATAATGGCAACAACAGCAATGGCACTGTTGTTTCATGCAACAAATCCGTTAAATGCACAGGATATGAAAAAAGAAAAAATTCCTCAGAACTTAAGTGCATTTCCGGTCGGAAATGCCAACGTACAGTATGCTAAATTATATATCGGCCAATGATGCAGCCTATGCCGAAGCTGCGTCCCAAAGCGGAGAACTCTCGGCCGACACAACCCCTGACTGCCCTACTATAAAGCAGTAAAATTAAACAACGACATTAAAATACCGGTACCAGATTCAATGTAAGATCAGGTAACCTCTGAAATTAGTCATCTACGATACAGTCAGTAAAAACGGAAGAGGCTGCCCCTCTTCCGTCTTTCAATTTTGCGAATATCGGTATTCACTGGGTGATATTCCCGTTATTTTCTTAAATATCAAACTGAAATACTGCACGCTGGGAAACCCTAACTGGCACGATACGGCAGCAGGTGTGGTGCCTGCTTTCAACAGTAGCCTTTTGGCAATATCCAACCGTTTAAACTGAAAATATTCCGTCAGTGTCTTACCGGTTTCAAACTTCAACACGTCATTAAAATAGGCAACCGACAGATTCAAATCTCCGGCAAAGTACTCAGATGCCGGCTGTTCTCCTCTCTGTAATCTACCGGAAACCATATAGTCATTGAGCAATTTTTCCAGTTTTTCCAAAATAGCTTTGTTTTTGGTTTCCCGGGTAATAAACTGACGCTCGTAGAAGCGGGCGCAATAATCCAGTAACAATTCGATATGACGCGACAAAATGGTACTGCTATGCGTATCGATAGCATGGTGAAGTTCTTCTTCTATATTTTCAAGACAGCATACAACTTTGGACGTTTCACGCTGTGACAAATGCAATGCTTCTTCTTTATCGTAAGCAAAAAAAGTATAACTTTTAATATGATTTTTCAATGAAGTACGAAACAACAGGTCGGGATGAAATGCCAAAAGCCATCCTTTATCGGGTAATGCGCCGGTCTCACTCATACGAAAAATCTCTCCGGGCGCGAGAAACACCATTGTAGCGTTGGAATAATCATAATACTTGCGCCCACAACAATTACAACCACCCGGGCAATCTTCTATCAACAGGACGGCGTAAAACTCAAATTTCACAGCATCTTGTCCTAAATCGGGTTTCTCCAGATTGATAATACTTACCTGTGGATGTAAAGTCTTATTTCCCAGACATTGATTACACTCGCATACCGTTTTTATGTCTAACGTATTCCCTTTCATTCTAAAAACAATCATTCGGTCTGTACACGATATTCGTTAGGAGTACATCCTACGCGCTTCTTAAACAAACGGGAAAAGTGTTGCGGATATTGAAAACCCAACGAATAGGCTATCTGACTGACAGTTTCTTCCGTACCGAGGATGCGTTCTTTGGCAAAATCAATTACCTTTTCCTGAATGTGCTCTTGCGCTGTCTTCCCGGTGATTTTCTTTACCATATCACCGAAATAGTTAGGAGAAAGACAGATTTTACCGGCAAAATACTTTACGGTAGGCAAACCATCAGATTCCGGAACATTACTACTGAAATATTCGTCAAGCAATTCCTCGAATTTTGTCAAAACATCATGACTCTCATTTTCACGAGTAATAAACTGACGCTCATAAAAACGCATACAATAATTAAGCAATAATTCAACATTCGTTGCAATCAACGACTTACTGTGTTTATCAATCGCATGAGTCAATTCCAATTGAATATTTTTTAAGCAATCTATAACAATACTTTTTTCCTGTTCGGACAAATGTAACGCCTCATTAACGGCATAAGAAAAAAAGCCGTACTGCTTGATATTCTTTCCGAGCGTTGTACCACGTATCAGATCGGGATGAAACACCAAACCGAGCACCGGCTGTGAAGCTCCTTCCGAATTAGTGATGGAAACAGACTGATCGGGAGCAAAACAGACGATGGTTCCGTCCTGATAATCATACTTCCTGCGTCCGTAACGGATATCACAACTCTTATACAATTTCAGAAAAACGGCATATAAACCGTAATTCAACTGAACATTATTAAGCGATTTGGTAGCTTTCCGAAGGTCTGCAACAGATACCAAAGGGTGTAACGTTTCAAAACCATACAAAGAATTGTACTGGTCGACACTGGTTAAATTAATAATTTCATCCATAAACGTAAATATCTAATTAAAGCAGAGATATGTACAAATACAGTGCATTCACAGCTTTTTCAACCCATATCCTATAATTTTCCAATAACAAAATTAAAGTATTATTTTCATTTTTCCACAACCCCAATTACAGATATACTTACCCCATTTACAGATTTTACATCTCTTCCGGTTTCTTTCTTCATAAAGTCTCCCAAATCTTACTCCTTCTGCCATCTTCTCAACTACCTGTCCCGGCGCAAAACTTGTCACTGTTCCTTCCTGATAATCGTAAATCTGTTTTCCATAGCATAAATCCCCGCATTTGGTTTGCTTCAGGTAAAGCATACACACCAAAATTCAATACGACGCGAGCCGGAAAACGCGTTGCCTTCGGCAAATCGACAACTGCAACCAACGGATGCAATACTTCAAGCCCGTACACTTATTATACTGAGCTATTAAATCAAGTTTGATGATTTACCCCTTAGACAATGCAGGAGTTATGCAGTCATATGCCTTTTTCCCGTCCACGTCATCTGGGACAAAAAAGGCGAAAAGTACGTGGACGGATAGTGGACGGATAAGTGACCTTTTTAAGCTTAAATTGTCAATATAAAAAGACTGCGACGGCTTGACAAAAGACACAAAAAACCTGTAATGTCTTAATATTACAGGTTTTACAATAAGTATTGACCGATTTTGACACGGTTTTTGTGATCCAGCTGGGGTTTTAACCTAACACATAATCATTTGTTTATAAAATAGTTACACATTAAACTTCCAATATAGCCATGAAAAAGCCACAATTTTTTATCGGACTTTGACCGACTTTTTACAAATCCACCAAACTATATTCCAGCACATAGAGAAAATTAAATATAATTTTACTACATACAAACTTAATATATAATGGAAAAATATAATTTATTTTAGAGATCATAATCAAATCTATTTCATATTAAACACAATTGGCTATTTTTGTAGAAGAGATGAATTTCAAATTCAATAAAAGAAATTATGGAAAGAGATGTTTTGTTTATTAGCCATGCAACACCTGAAGATAATGAATTTGCCATTTGGCTCGCTTCAAGATTAGAAATGTTAGGATATAAAACATGGATTGACAAAAATGGCTTATTAGGCGGAGAACATTTTTGGCTAACTATTCAAAATGTAATAAGAGATAATACAATCAAAGTACTTTGGGTTTATTCTAAAAATATCTGTGATAAAGACGGCAATTTAAAAGACGGTATTTATAAGGAAATTAGCTATGCTGAAAGTGTTGCAAAAGACAAAACAATAAAAGATTTTATAATACCTTTACATATAGATTCAGAAGCTCCTTATAATGCTTTTATTGGGGCAAACAGGTTAAATCATATCCCCTTTGATTACAGTTGGGCCGAAGGTTTAAAACAATTATTAAAAAAATTAGAAAGGGATGATGTTCCCAAAACAGATTCAGAACAAATATCAAGTTTTTCAGAATGGTATGAAAATAACTATATTTCAAAATGTAAAATAATTTCCAATAAACATGAATTATTTTATACTTCTTGGTGGCAAGTCGATGAAATTCCTAATGAATTTTATATATACAAATTTTCTAATGCAGCTCAAGCAGATGCTATAAGAAAAATAAATCCAGATACTCCAATAAGTCTATTATCAAATATACTATCTACCTTCAATAAAAATCTTTGTTTTGAAATAGAAAGAGAAAATGAAAAGTTTCAAGTCTTGCCTGAAAATATCTATTCTTATTCGCTCTCTAACATTTTAGACGGCTTTGAATCTGAAAATTTTCCTTCTCATAATGACGTACAAAATCACTTTAAAAGATTATTGTTTATAATTATTACAGCGATATTGCGGAAACGTGGACTATGGAAATATGAAATGTCGAATAAACAGCCTGCATACTTTCTTCCTATATATGAAAAAATAAAGCCAATAAAATTCGTTTATCCTTATTCAAACAAAGAAAAAAGAAAAGCTGTAATTGGTACTATGACAGGAGTTGGCTATTGGCATTATGCCTTATCTTTTCGCCCTATTTTATCTCCTTTTCTCGGTTTCTCTTTAAAATCCCATCTAATATTTACAACAGATGGCTTTAACACTATTAATGATGATAAAAAAGCCCATGCATACAGAAGAAAAAAAGGGAAACGCTTTTTTAACGAAGAGTGGAGAGATTTATTGTTAGCTATGCTTCAAAATTTAAAAGATCCAGAGCATGAAATAAAGATTAAAGTTTCTGATACATTCTTTAAAATGAAAGAATGGCCTGAAACGTTTTGAAGTGAAATTGGATACAATGATCCCAAATCAAGAATGGATAGTGACCGAATTGAAAATTACTCAGATGAACTTATAGAAATCAATAATGATTGAACCTATCTTAAAATATATAACAGAGCCTTTATTAACTTTTGGTAATAAACAAAAAGCTATTGATCCCAGGGACGGTTTAATGTTATTTGGTCCATTTGATCATAATAAAATAAAGGGGCAAAGAAACTTAGGAATTATAGGTCCTAAAAATCTGCGTGATAAAGCAATAAAGTATTTACGAAAGTTACACTCACCAATTATTAATTCTGACAGAGTTATTGCTCGCCCTAATTTCCCTGGTTTAGAAACTATTTTTGATATATATGTAAATTTTGAAAATATTCCTCAACTTGATGTGAAAGAAGAAAGTATTGAGGAATATCTAAGATATACTGATTCATATCAAAGAGTTCATAAATTGGTCAATTTATATGTAGATAAATTAAAATTATATGCTGATAAAGAAGAAATGCCTGTAGATTTATGGCTCGTAATTATACCAGAATCTATTTACAAATATGGCAGACCCACGTCGAAAATTCCCAAAGATGAAAATAATATTAATATTGGATTAAAACCTAAAGAAAGAAATTCGCAGCAATTAAGCTTATTTTTTCAAAAAGATGAGGATGAATTAAAAGAAGCGTATCAATTTGAAGTAAATTTTCATAACCAATTAAAAGCTAAAATTCTCTCATCAAAAATCGTAACACAGATAATCAGAGAAAGTAAAATTGCCTATGAAGATTTTTTCACTCCTCAACAGATTGAAAACGAGAAAAAATTTGATACGGCCAAAGCATGGAATATTGCAACTGCACTATATTACAAATTAGGTGGTCTACCATGGAAGTTAGGTGACGTAAGAAAAGGAGTATGCTATTTAGGGTTAGTTTATAAAAAGACGGAATTAAATTCCTCTAATAAAAATGCTTGTTGTGCCGCTCAAATGTTTCTTGACTCCGGCGATGGAATGATTTTTCGAGGAAATGTAGGACCTTGGTGGAATCCGAAAAAAAGAGAATTTCATTTATCAAAACAAGACGCCTTTGAAATTATTTCCCAATCTCTGGATTCTTATTTTGATAGATTCGATTGTTATCCAAATGAAATTTTCATTCATGCTAAAACTTATTTTGATGATAGTGAATGGGAAGGTTTTGAAGAGGCAGCCAATAACAAATGCAAAATTATTGGTGTAAGAATTCGTGAAAATAATACGTTCAAACTATACAGACAATATCAATATTGTGTGCCTCGAGGAACTATGCTTCAATATGACGAAACCAAAGCATTTCTCTGGACAAAAGGTTTTGTTCCGCGTTTTCAAACACAATTGGGATTAGAAACACCTAACCCTATTGAAATTGATATAGTGAGAGGCCAGTCCGATATTGATACTGTATGCAAAGATATTTTAAGCTTAACCAAGCTAAATTATAATGCATGTATTTACGGAGATGGTGTACCAGTTACCTTAAAATTTGCAGATTCAATTGGTGAAATCTTAACAGCTGGGAAAAATATAAAAACAGGCATTCTGCCTTTCAAACATTATATATAATATAATATATGGATCGAATTTAAGAAAGGCAGGTGCGTAATCCAATAAATCAACATCAAATGATATCGAACCTACTGATGTAGTAAAAAATCGCGTTATAAAATCATGTAAAGGAAATATCTTATTTTGATACCTTTCAAGTAAAAGTTACAAGTTATATATAATATTATTCCATAATGCCTATAAAGAATATCCAATCTTCCATAATGAACATATTTGAATTTCAAGAATCAGATAAATCAGCACTTTATACTATATCGAAAAAGTTAGCAGATGAACATATAGAATATTTGCAAACAAATCTTGAATCTTCTGCTAAGAAATGTGGTATTTACGTATTCTTAATGGATCACTTTGATAATGAACTTAATAAAATGACTATTATCAATACTCAAAGTAGTAGTGATGATTATACTATAGACAAGTGGAGGTCAATATTAAAAATACACAAAGGTATCTATGATTTGATAGGTTATTTAACTCTTCTTCAGATGGACGCTATGACGACTTGTATTAGTTTATTCCACACAACAACCGATACAGAAAGAATAATGCTTTGTAAACATTCTTATACAATAATATATGAAGCACTTGAACACAACTTGTTTAAAAAAGTAGCACAAGACATGCATCAATATCCAGAAAAATTAGTAGCAAAAGAAAAGATAAAGAAACTATGGAAAAGTATTAAAGAAGATATAAAGAAAATCACTGAGAAGAATGAAGCAAAACAAGTTCGTAATAGTATTGATGCACATAAGTCTGCTTCTTTTATGGAACAGATTAATACATATAAACAATGTAAATGGACTCAAAGCATAATTAATCTATATCTTTTAATAAAGATTATTGAAAATATTCAGAATAGCGTGGAGAAAATTAATACAAATATGAAGAAACTATATGACCAGTATAGAATAATGATGGAAGAACATATAAAGCAATTAGATAATATCCATAAAATACTACAACAACCAGACAAAACGTTCATTGCTTCAAAATAAAAGTGTATCTTTTACATTTTACTGAGTATTCTTTCGTTGATACAGAATCGGCGATTTAGAAAACTTCGCTTGTTTCTAATTCGTTAACTGTTCAATTTTATAAATTCTGTAATTCGTTTATTTTATTTAATAAAGGTAATTTTGGTGCCGATGCGGTTGATTTCTTTCCGTAAGGCATCCAGTTTTTCATTCCAGAGAACTAAAGCTGGTTCCTGGTTGGATAAACCGTATTTCATCAGTTCATCAAAATGGCGGTCAAAAAGTTTCAAGCGGACAAACTGACTCAAAGAAGGGAAAGTAGTACGCTTATAGAGCGTCTGCAACTTTTCCATCTCACCCGGCATCAGGCGGATATGCAGGTAACAGTAATGCTGTTCTTTTCTATTTTTGCGGGTCGTGCCATAAAAGAGGTTTTAAATGGAGTGCGTTTAGCCGTCTTCCGGGCAACCGGAAGCAAGGTTTTCGTGTTACGAAAACATACCTTGCTTTTATCTTTTCTCAGCCACAAAGCTAAAAAACAGACCGGCACCACTTACATTTTACGTATATCTTCCGGCTCAATTTTATCCCTGAAAAGGATTTTAATTATACCCGCAAAAAACAGAAATAGCACTTTGGCCCCGTCCCCGGGTGCTAGTTTTTAACCCATTCGGAACACTTCGTAGAAGGTACTGCAATACCGGGCAAATTACCTGATAAAGGGAAAAAGAAAGAAATTTATATCGGCCCATACACACCGCAGGAACTATCCATTGGATCAGAGGAAAAATCACCTTTTATCAACAAACGGACCTGGATAACAGATAGCATTCTGTCTCCCCAGAATGATTACATTCTATCCACGCCTAAGGGTTCCGCCTTCTGCATCAGTCAGGAAGACCTGCTTACATTATGCGAAAGAATCGAGGATTTCCTGTCAACTACAACAGATAACTAATAAAGAAATGGTTCTTGTAATATTAACACAAGAACCGTTTCCCTCTCAGTCTTTCTTAACTCTCTGACTTTGCAATTTATCATAATTGAAATACTTCTTGGTTTCTCGATTCAAAATGAGAATAATATTTTCTAATTCATTTAAACTATTCTCGTTATCATTTAAAACCAGTAGATCTTCACTTAATTGTTTTTGATTTGATAATAAATCTTTTTCCACAGATAGACCTACCCAAGTTTCATTTTCAACTACTCTTTTTATTGATTTTATTTGATAAAACTTATCGTGAAAATAACTTATACTCTGGAAACTTTCATATACCAATATTAGTCCATAAACTTTATTCAATTCATCTTTTGATAGCTCTTTCCCATGTTCTAAAATTTTTTCTGTTATCTTTTTAAGATCAATGATAGAAATATTATACCTTAGTTGATAAGCATAATGACAAAGTTTTTGAATATTCATTAAAAGCTCAAACACAATTCTGGGCTGAACACTATTTTTATATTTTTTAAAATCAGATTTTAAATATAAAATAAAATCTTTTATTAAAAAAAATTGCTTTTGAGGATCACTTTTTACACTCGGTTCAATATATTCAAGCTTTTCTGTAGTTAATAGATTTAAAATAAGACCGATCTGTTTTTTTAGATAATACTGAAAATTTCTTTTCGTTCTATGCTCATCATACTTTTTTTGAGCAAATGGAATAATTACTGAAGCAACCAAAGCTAAAATTGCTACAAATAAAATCCACGGCTCCCAGTTAATTTTTTCATTTTGAATTATCGAAAGTATTTCACTCATATTTACTTAACTACAAATAAAATCAGTAATCGAAGATTAAATAAAAATTATTTATTTAATTCTTATATACTTCATATATAAACAATTATATTATACCACTTTTCTTTAACTTTCTTTGTAATTCATAAAAAGTCTGTTCAATATTTTCCCCACTAAAAGGAATATATTGAAGACCTGCTAAATTTGAAAGTTCTTCAGTTCCTTCTTGTTTAAGAAGTACAACATTATCGAAACCAAGTCGTCCTTGAAACAAACCACATTCATGAATAACATTTTGCCTTGCTCTTAGTTGTCCTTTACTAGTTTCATCTTCTGCTGTTAAAATTAAAATAGCAAAACTCGAATTAGACAAAAAATTTTCCAGAATTCCTATTATTGATTCACTTGTACGATTTTCAGATTCAAAACAAAAAACTTCCACGCTCAATTCTTCTTTTAAAAATAACTGAATTCTAGCCCATAGTTTACTTCTCCCATGTCCAATAAAAATTTTATGAGATTCAGCTTTAGCTTTTATTATTCTTTTAGGTTTTAAATTACTTAGCTCAACTTGTAATTGCTCTTCAGAATATTCATTCAATATATTCGTTATTTCAACAATTCTCCTTACAGTTGAGTCATTAGTCGAAGTTTGCTTAGGTGGAATATATAAGCTCCTGCCTGTAGATCTATATCTTGAAAAGAATTTTTCTATATTATTGACATATATATTAATTTCGGTAAAATCATCTTTTGATAAATCAGAATAATTAATTTCAGCAAGCTTTTTTACAAAAGAACTTATTGAAGAAAAGAAATCCAAATCACTTTTAATAGCTTCCCAAAGTGCTTCTGTCAAAATTTTCAACTCCTTTATTATCATAGTAAAAAATCAAATTATTATAATACACCTTGATTACAAAAATAAGTATATTTTGACAGAGTTTTCTTTTTATAACAAAATTATTAATATACATATATTAATGACAAAACAAAAGTATTAATTCATTCCTTCATTATAAATGTAGCCCTCTTTTCCGCTTTGCCTGCATTTTTTGTTCCAACAAAGCCATATCTTCACTGATTTTCTGTTCGATAATCCGGGCATATATCTGAGTGGTGCGGATACTGTTATGACCCAGCATTTTACTTACGGTCTCTATCGGAACACCCTGCGAAAGAGTGACCGTCGTGGCGAAAGTGTGACGCCTTTGATGGAAAATCCGCAGCAAAGCAGTCATAGGAATAATGAAGACTGACAATAGGTAACCTGTTTGAAATGAAACAGTTTGCTCTAATTTGCTAAAAGGTGGAAGTTCAGAATACAGCGGATTTAGGCAGCTTTTCAGTTACCAAACCGTTAGCTATTCAGTTACCGAGTAAAAACAGGTAACTGAAAGCGGATAAAAGAAATTGAAACGGCTTTATCTTCGTTGATACACAGTATTTTGCATATCAAAGAGCGCTTATTAACCCGGTAACTTTGCCGAGAGGCAAAGTCCATAAAAGTTATAAGCGTATGAAAGAAGAAAAATTCAAGGTTCTGCTCTACCTGAAAAAGAGCAGCCCCGACAAGTCGGGCAAAACCCCGGTCATGGGGCGTATCACTGTCGGCAAGTCCATGTCGCAGTTCAGTTGCAAAATCTCGTGCAGTCCCGACCTGTGGAATCCACGTGAAAGCCGTTTGAATGGCAAGAGCCGTGAAGCAGTTGTCACCAATGTCAAGTTGGATAAGCTGTTGCTATCCATCAATGAAGCCTACAACGCTCTTTTGGAGCGCAAGCAGCACTTCACCGCAGAAGATGTGAAGAACCTGTTTCAGGGAAGCGTGGAAACACAAATGACTTTATTGAAAAGATTAGACCTGCTGATTGATGATTTGAAATCCCGTGTGGGTGTGGATGTTGCCGTCGGGACTATTCCCGCCTACCATTACACCCGTAAAGCCCTTGCCGAACTGATAAAGAAACAGTTCAATACTTCCGATATAGCTTTCGGACAACTGAGTGAACAGTTTATCCGGGATTTTCAGGAGTATGTACTTGGCGAGAGAGGCTATGCAATGGAAACCGTGCGCCACTATCTTGCCATTCTGAAAAAAGTATGCAAGCTGGCTTTCAAGGAGGGACACTCCGATAAATTCTATTTCGCCCATTACAAACTCCCCAAACAGAAAGAGACCGCCCCCAAAGCTCTCAGCCGTGAAGACTTTGAGCGGATACGGGATGTTGAAATATCTTCCAGACGCCCGTCACTCGCCCTCACACGGGATCTGTTTCTTTTCGCCTGTTATACCGGAACTTCTTATGCAGATACGGTTTCCATTACCCGTGAGAACCTGTTTACCGATGACAACGGAGAATTGTGGCTGAAATACCGTAGAAAGAAAAATGAGATGCTGGCACGTGTAAAGCTGTTGCCCGAAGCCATAGCCATGCTGGATAAATTCAAGGACGACACACGGGCAACATTGCTCCCCGTACAGGATTACAGGGTGTTGAGAGCCAACATGAAAAGCCTGCGTATCCTCGCCGGAATGGAAGCCGATCTGGTCTATCATGCCGGGAGGCACAGTTTCGCCTCGCTGGTTACGCTCGAAGAGGGTGTACCGATTGAGACTATCAGTCGTATGCTGGGGCATAATAATATCCAGACGACACAGGTGTATGCCCGTGTTACCCCTAAAAAGCTATTCGAGGATATGGACAAGTTCATCGAAGCGACCCAAGACTTACTATTAATCCTTTAAAAACAACAATATGAGAAGTACATTTAAACAGCTATACTATATAAACAGAGCGAAGGTAAAAGCAGACGGAACAACAGCGGTATTATGCCGTATCACCATTGACGGTAAAAACAGCGTTATAACAACAGGCATCTATTGTAAACCCGAAGACTTTAATTCCAAGAATGGAGAAGTCAGGGATAACAAGGCAAACGGCATCCTTCTGAAATTCAGACAGAAAATAGAGCAATCTTACCAGCAGATACTCAAGGAGCAAGGCGTTGTCAGTGCCGAGCTGTTGAAAAACACGATTATCGGTGTAAACTCCGTTCCGACCACTTTATTACGGGCAGGCATGGAAGAACTGAAGCGACTGGAAAAACGCTCTGTTGAAATCAACTCCCGTTCCACCTATCGTGGTTCTGTTATCTATCAAGAGTGCCTGAAAGGATATATCATGACTTTTGGAAAAGAGGACTATCCATTTTCGGAAATAACAGAACAGTTCGGGCTGTCTTATAAGGTGTTTCTCCTAAAGGAACTTGGTTGCAGTACCGACAAGATGAACAAGTGCCTGTGCTGGCTCAACAGGCTGATTTATATAGCCGTGGATAGGGAGATAATCAGAGCCAACCCGTTGGAAGATGTTGCTTACGAAAAGAAAAACAGCCCGAAACTTCTTCATATCAGCCGCAATGAACTGAAACGTATGATGGAAACCCCGATGGAGGACACGAAGCTGGAACTGGCTCGCAGGATGTTTATCTTTTCTTCTCTGACCGGATTGGCTTATGTGGATGTTTATAGGCTTTATCCGCACCATATCAGCAGAACAGCCGACAACCGTACTTATATCCGTGAAAAGAGAGGCAAGACCAATGTGGAGGCTTTCATCCCGCTGCACCCGATAGCGGAACAGATACTTTCGCTTTACAACACTACCGATGACACGAAGCCCGTTTTCCCCTTACCTATCCGTGATATTCTTTGGCACGAGATACACGCAGTTGGCAATGCGCTGGAATTTAAGGAGAATCTCTCGCACCATCAAGCCCGGCATACATTCGGAACGCTCTTGTTATCAGAGGGCATTTCGATTGAGAGCATCGCCAAAATGATGGGACACACCAATATTTCTACCACGCAAGTCTATGCGAGAGTTACCGACCAAAAGATTTCGGAGGACATGAACAGGCTGATGGAAAGGAGAAAGACAAGAGATAATAATTCAATCTGATAAAATGAATATGGAAAAGAAAACAATAGTAACAATCAACGGGAACGGCACTGTGTCTGTTCCCGACAAGGTGATGATGCAGGATTTTGAGATAGCCGGACTGTTCGGGGTAATGATACCGGCAATACGGTCTGATATACGCGCCATTCTGAAAACAGGTATCATAGCGGGAAACTTTACCAACGGCGCAACATTGGTTGGTAACAACATTTTGCCGGATTATCACGGTTTGGATATGGTAGTGGCTCTTGCTTTTCGGATTCAATCGCCACAAGCAGAACTTTTTCGCAGGTGGATATT
This sequence comes from Culturomica sp., assembly GCF_003524185.1. Classification (NCBI taxonomy): domain Bacteria; kingdom Pseudomonadati; phylum Bacteroidota; class Bacteroidia; order Bacteroidales; family Odoribacteraceae; genus Culturomica; species Culturomica sp. The sequence goes on along the minus strand of NZ_DOED01000014.1, from coordinate 12,237 downwards.
AACTAAGATGGCTGAAAGAGGACAGCATATAACTCCTCAAATATTTGTTGCCATGAGTAGCAAGAGAAGTCCTGAAACACTGAATTGATACGCCAATACTTATTGAGTTTATTAAACCTGTACGACAACACGTCTATAAGTCAATGGCTGAATTAAATCACCGTGTCGGTCATTTCCATTACAGGGGCAAAGGAAGTTTCGGGATAGCGAACAGTCAAGCTCAAGCCCTGAAGGGTTACGGCTGAAATCTCCACCTGAAGGTTGTATTTAAGCCGTAAAACTTGCCTGCTCCCTATCCCTGCACAAGAAAAGCCCCTGCAACGAAAACGACCGACACGATGATGACGCATAGCATCCGATACCAGAGAGGCACAACCGATAAATCCGGCTGTGCCTCTCTGGATTGGTAGCGTCACATTGGCAACAAAAAACTCCCTCCCCTCAGAATCAGCATAGCTATTGCCAAGCCTTTCGGTGGTACTTTTCCAGCATCTTTTGAATTTCGGACTCTTTGTAAAGCACCTTGCCACCTAATGCAATATAAGCAATCTGCCCGTTTGTCCTCCAATCCTGTAAAGTCCTGCGGCTGATTTTCAATCGCCGGGATACTTCTTTGTCCGTCAGGAACCGTTCACCGCCTAATGTCGGTCTGTGACCGGCAACCAACCGTTCAATGCCCGATAACATTCTATCTAAGGAACCGAACAGGCGTACCACCCGTTCATGCTCATTGGTAATAATCCCGCTCATGCTTACTTCGTTTTAAGTTTATTGATTAGCGACTCTATATCTTCGGGACGATAATACATCTTGTGTCCGATTTGGGTGTAGGATAGCGTACCATTATCCCGATACGTTTGAAGTGTCCGCTTCGAGATACCCAATATCTCGCACACTTCCTGATTGTCGAGCCACTTTTGCAGGGCTTTATCGCCACTGACACAGCACAGTGCTTCTACTTTTTCGGCAAAGTTTTCAAGCCTTGCCATCATCATTTCCCATGTTCGGGATTCTACATTGATTATTTCCATGATTCTATCTTTTTAAAATGTTTTCTCTTATTTCACCGGCAAATAAATGATAATTTTTCCGTATCTCAATGGATTTCAGCGAAGTGGCAGCTTGTTGCGCCGGGATGGAAGTGTGTGGCGTTCAAGTCGGTTCAAATAACACACTGCACCCATTGGTTATTCTCGGTTAGCTGATGATAAATAGCCCACCGGCAGAACCCGGCAAACTAACCCTACTTGATATAGTTGGCAAAGAGAAGTTTGGCGCATTACTCCGTATAAGTATCGTAATACACTGACTTGTTGGATTATACAAAATAAATCCTCTTTCTTTGCAGTGTTTAGTCAGCCAAGTACACTGACTGTCTATACACATAGTATTCATTTTTAATCCAATCAGACAATGAAAGAAAAGACAGACGAGCCTATCGACATCCGGGATTTTATCAGCGGTTCAAGTTATTACAGCAGGAATACACCGGTTGAGAGTGAGAATCGGCAAACAGAGAGCGATGCTTGCACATTGCCACCCTCATCCGATGAATTACCTCTAAAGGGAGGTGAACCGGATGTACAGAGTGGAACTCCCCGACGAGCCACCACCAAACAGCGCAAGGCATCGTTGGATGAGTACCGGGAGCAGTTTCTCCGCATCCCGAAGATTACCGACCGACAACCCGTATTTGTCAGCCGTGCCACCCGTGACCGCATTGACGATGTCGTGCGCAGACTCGGTGAACGAAAAATGAGCGTGTCGGGATTCTTGGAGAATCTGGCACGGCATCATCTGGAACTCTATGGGCAGGACATTGAACAGTGGAGAAAATTATAATTACTGCCATTCAATGAAATAAATGGGCACAGTATATCCACTCGGTTTACTGTGCCCATTTTGATAATAAAGCTAATTTTTAATCCGACATTCGGAGGATTTTTGAGTTCACCAGAACTCAGCAAGGTGTCCTTTGAGTTACTCAAAGGCTTGTGGGTTACTCCCACAGCAAGGTGTGTATCGAGTTACTCGATACCTTTTGAGCTACTCTCAAAAGCCTTGCCCTGTGGGAGTAATCACCCTCCGAAGTCGGGTGATTGTAGTATTAATTCCTGTGAGTTATTTCGTTTTAACTGAACAAATTAATTAAGGTGGTACTAACTCAAATACCTCTTTCGATATTCTAAAGGTGATACATCCATGTTCTTTTTGAAGAATTTACTGAATGCCGCCTGATCGGGGAAGTTCAGCTCTTCGCTGATTTGCTGAATGGTTGTCTCTTTTCTGCGGAGAAGCAACTCGGCATCTGACAGAACCATGTCATGGATAATTTTAATGGCGGGCATTCCGAGGACACACTTTACCGCACGAGATAGATATACAGGAGTAACATGAAGTCGGTTGGCATAGAAGGCAACCTCACGCTCTTTCCGGCTATTTGTCAGAAGCAGCTTAAAAAATGCAGCAACGATATTTTCACGATTACTCGATTTATGACCGACCTGCTCTCTGCCCGATTTATGAATACGAATATTCCATGTCTCAAAAATCAGATCCGCCAAGCCATGCGCTATCAGCTTCGCCTGATAGGGATGTTCACTGCGCTGCATATTCCATTGCAACCGCTTTAGATTGTTGTGCAGAATTTCAAACTCGGCTTTGTCCAGTTGTGTAACAGGAGTTCTCAGCGGAGAATTAGTTCCTGTTGTCAAAGGCGGTCTTTCGCTGTCGATCAGGCTTCTAAGATAATTAGGCTTTGCAAGGAGGAAGTATCCTTTGAAATCTTCCGAAAGCGAAACTATTTGCATAATATGCCTTTGTGATAGAATCAAGAGCATATTTTCTCTTATATTATAAGGAATATAATCAATATTCATTTTGAGTCCCCCCCTTTCGACTAAGACAATGGCAATAGTTTCCAATTTCAAAGGAAATCTTTTTTTGTTCAGAGTTTCTTCAGGAAGCCCCTGTATATCGACAATTACAACCTGCCGTTGATAGTGTGTTGCAGCAGATAAATCAATCCTTTCTATAAAATCGGCAAATCTTAACTCTTCTATTCTTTCCATTCTGAAATATGATGAAGTAAAATGTTTAAAATATACAACATTGAATTGCGTATTAAGCTAAAAATGCTGCACGAAGATATATAAAAGTCTATAATTGACAAATTTAGATCAAGAAAAACCATTGAAACTTTTTTGGCTTATACCGAACTTTGCACTTTCAAATGATTCTTCGGATGAAGATGATTGTAATATCAGCAATAGAATATAATAAATGAAAATAAAATGAGATCAATGAAGATTAAATCAATTATGGTGTATGGATGTTGCTTTCTGAGTGGAATGATGGCAATTTCTTGTAAAAACAATGCTCCGGTACAGACCAGTAAGAACGAGTATAAGGTAATGACAATTTCCCTCGGTGATAAAGATTATTCAAACAACTATCCGGCTACGATAAAAGGTCGTCAGGATATTGAAATTCGTCCGCAAATTTCGGGGCTTATCACTGAAGTCTGTGTACAAGAAGGGCAAAGCGTAAAAAAAGGACAGCCTTTGTTTATCATAGACCAAGTAGCTTGCAAGGCGGCATTAGAAACGGCTATTGCTAATGTGGAAATGGCACAGGCAAGTGTCGAAACAGCTCGTTTGAATGCCCAAAGTAAACAGGAATTATTTGGGCAGCAAGTAATTTCGGAGTATGATCTGAAAACAGCTAACAACTCATTGAGAAGTGCGGAAGCCTCACTTGCGCAGGCAAAAGCACAAGAAAAGAATGCCCGGAACAACTTCTCTTTTACGGTGGTAAAGAGTCCGTCTGACGGTGTTGTCGGCATACTTCCTTATAGAATAGGTGCGTTGGTAAATTCAAGCATATCTACTCCGTTGACGACAGTTTCCGATAACAGCGAAATGTATGTTTATTTTTCGATGACCGAAAAGCAGGCATTATCTTATATACGTGAAAATGGTTCGATGAAAAACACGCTTGCGTCTATGCCCGAAGTAAAATTGCAGTTGGGCGATGGAAATCTTTATTCCGAAAACGGTCATGTGGAAACGATTAGCGGTGTTATAGATCGTAGTACGGGAACTGTAAGTGTGCGTGCCGTATTTCCGAATACGGAGCGTATTCTTTTAAGCGGTGGAGTAGGCAAAATTATTTTTCCTGAGACCATAAAATCGTGTATTGTCATTCCGCAAAGCGCCACATTTGAATTACAGAACAAAGTATTCGTTTATAAAGTATTGGAAGGTAAAGCGCAATCGGCCGAAATAACAATTCTTCCTGTGAATGACGGGAAAACCTTTGTAGTTGAATCAGGGTTGAACACCGGCGATATAATCGTAGCAGAAGGTGCTGCTCTTTTACGCAATGGAACTCCAATAACAATAAAAAACTAATAAACAGACTGATATGCTAAAGATATTTATCGACAGACCGATACTTTCGGCTGTCATTTCTATATTAATCGTATTTTTGGGTATCATCGGGATTAATACACTCCCGATTGAACGCTACCCGAATATTGCTACACCTACTGTTACCATTACAGCCGCTTACACCGGAGCCAATGCCGAAACTGTACAAAAGAGTGTCCTTGTTCCATTGGAAGAAGCTATCAACGGGGTTGAAAATATGCTTTACATGACTTCGGAAGCCACTAACAACGGAAGTGCGACTATAAGGGTCTATTTCAAGCAAGGGACTGATCCGGATATGGCAACGGTGAACGTGCAGAATCGTGTGTCCAAAGTAACCGCACAACTTCCTTCCGATGTTACACGGGGAGGTGTTTCCGTGAGTAAGCAACAAGCCTCTATTGTCGCCGTGTTCACACTGTATAGCAGTGATGATAAATTCGATCAGGATTTTGTATCAAATTATACAAGAATCAATCTATTGCCGCAGGTATTGCGTATCAACGGAGTTGGCGGTGTAAGCGTACTTGGTTCGGAATATTCCATCCGTGTCTGGCTCAAACCGGATGTAATGGCACAGTACAGCTTAAAACCCTCAGATATAACAACGGCTATCGGAGAACAAAGCATCGAGTCTCCTACAGGTATTCTTGGCGACAATTCGGGCAATACGTTTCAATACACCATGAAATATCGTGGACGGTTTGAAACCCCTGAAGAATACGAAAATATTATTATCCGTTCTTTATCGGATGGAGAGATACTCCGGCTGAAAGATGTAGCTACGGTTGAACTTGGGGCGTTGAACTATGCGATGAATGTGCAGTCGAACGGACACCCCGGAACAGTTCTTACGATACAACAGTCTGCCGGTTCCAATGCGACCGAAATTTCCCAGGCTCTCGACAAGTTGTTGGACGAGGTGGTTCCGAGTTTACCTCCCGGTATGGAAGTAAAGAAACTATTGGATGTCAATGACTTTTTGGATGCTTCAATCAAAAATATCGTTATCACATTGTTGCTTGCCATTTTGTTAGTTATTACTGTGGTGTATGTTTTTCTGCAAAGTATTCGTTCCACACTTATTCCGTTGGTGTCTATTATAGTTTCGATATTGGGTACATTCGGCATTTTATCCCTGCTTGGATTCAGTATTAACCTTCTGACTTTATTCGCTCTCGTTTTAGCTATCGGCTCTGTGGTTGATGATGCAATTATCGTTGTCGAAGCCGTACAAACCAAGTTTGACAGAGGTTACCGTTCGTCCTATAAAGCTGCGGTAGATGGAATGAGTAATATTACGGGAGCCATTATAACCAGCACGCTTGTATTTATGGCTGTATTTATTCCCGTATCGTTTATGGGAGGCACTTCGGGTGTGTTTTTCACGCAATTCGGTCTTACGATGGCAGCTGCGATAGCTCTTTCAACCCTTAATGCGCTGACGTTGAGTCCTGCTCTTTGCAGTTTGCTTATGAAACCTGATAAAAAGGCAAATGGTGGCAAAACATTCGAGCAACGTTTCCGTACCGCATTTAATACCTCGTTCTCTGCCATTACAAACAAGTATAAAGGGGGAGTGAGATTTTTTGTCCGGTACAAATGGATTACGGGAACTATTCTTTTCGGTGCTATCGCTTTGCTTGTTGTTTTGATGAGTACCACCAAATCCGGATTTATACCTCAGGAAGATCAGGGGTTGTTGTATGTCAATGTTGCCACGGCTCCCGGCAATACCCTGCAACAAACCGAAGAAATCGTTGGTAAAGTCGAAAAGGTGCTAAAAGATATTCCGCAGATAGAATCATACGCCAAGATTTCGGGATTCAGCCAGATTTCCGGTCAAAGTGCTTCAGCAGGAACCTTTATCATGTCTCTTAAACCGTGGAATGAGCGCAGAGGAGAAGAAAATAGCATAGATGCCGTAACAGCGAAAATAAAACACCTGACAACACCCATTACGGATGCAAAGATATTTATGTTCTCATTGCCTATGGTACTTGGCTATGGCAGTGCGAGCGGCGTTGAACTCTATTTGCAGGACAAAAAGGGAGGCAGCGTATCGGATTTCTTTGCTGTTTCACAAAATTACATAGGGGAACTGAATAAACGACCGGAAATAGCGATGGCTTATACTTCTTTTAATACTAATTTTCCGCAGTATATGGTTGATGTGGATGCTGATAAATGCAGTTCGGTCGGTATTTCACCGAAAGAAGTACTTACCGTCCTTTCCGGTTATTGCGGAGGACAGTATGTAACTGATTTGAACCGTTTCTCAAAAGTATACCGGGTAATGATACAAGCTACCCCCGAAGACCATTTGAACGAACAGTCACTTCATAATATATATGTCCGTACAAGCGGAGGCATGGCTCCTGTCAGCCAGTTTGTAACCCTGACACGTACTTATGGGTCGGAATCATTGACACGTTTCAATATGTTCAACTCCATATCCGTCAATGTGAGGATTGCCGAAGGTTATAGTTCGGGCGATGCCATCAATGCCGTTCGGGAAACGGCAAATACCTTTATGCCGACTGGATATGGCTACGAATTCGGAGGCATGACACGTGAAGAATCGGGCTTGTCAAATAATATGGTTATTATATTTGCTGTTTGCCTTATTTTTATCTATCTGATACTTTGCGCCTTGTACGAGAGTTTTCTTATTCCTCTTGCCGTGATTGTATCTGTTCCTGTCGGACTGATGGGAAGTTTCCTGTTTACTAAAATCATGGGGTTGGAGAATAATATCTACTTGCAAATGGGAATCATCATGCTTATCGGGTTATTGGCTAAAACGGCTATTCTGATTACAGAATACGCCCAAAAAGCCCGTAAACGAGGTATGAGTATCCCTCGTGCGGCTCTTAATGCCGCTACCGTGCGGCTTCGTCCTATTCTGATGACCGCATTGACAATGATTGTCGGTTTACTCCCGCTTCTGTTCTCAACAGGTGTGGGAGCCAACGGAGATATTTCTTTAGGAGTGGGAGCCGTCGGAGGAATGTTTGTCGGCACATTGGCTTTGTTGTTCATCACTCCTGCATTATTTATGCTGATGCAACAATTACAAGAGAAATTAGCGCCCAAAAAGAAAAGTCAAGAAGAAGAAAACAATTAAAAACATGTCCAATGAAGAGAATAATAATAATATCAATAATTTTTGCCTTGCCACTTTTAATAAGCAGCTGCGGCATATACAAACCTTACTTGCGTCCTGAAACTAAAACAGATAAACTTTTCGGGGAAACTGTTGAAACGACAGATACAACAACTATTGCAAGTCTGAAATGGGAACAGGTGTTTACCGATAGCGACTTGCAAAGACTGATTCGCAATGGCTTGGGTAATAACGTCGATTTGAGGATTGCACACTTGCGTATAACTCAAGCGGAAACGTCGTTGAAGTCTGCACGGCTCTCTTATTTTCCTGCCGTATCGTTCAATCCGCAAGGAAATCTAAACAGTTTTGATGGCAGTGATGTAGCAAAGACCTATCAGTTGCCTGTTGCAGCCAGTTGGGAATTGGACATTTTCGGGAAAGTGACCAATGTGAAGCATCAAAAAAAGGCGGCATTGGAGCAGAGCAAGGCTTATCAGCAAACAGTCCGGACACAACTGATTGCAAATATTGCCAATTCATATTATACCTTGCTGATGCTGGACAAACAATTAGAAATTACGTTGCAAACTTCTGTTCTCTGGGAAAAGAACGTCAATGTCATGCGTGCTTTAAAACAAGCAGGGCAAACAACCGAAGCAGCCATCGCACAGGCAGATGCAAATAAACGTTCCGCCGATGCTTCCGTGATAAACCTGCGCCGCCAAATCACGGAAGTAGAGAATGCCTTATGCGTTACTTTAGGCGAAACGCCCCGTGCGATTGAACGAGGAAAATTTGAGGAACAAGTGCTTCCTGAAACACTATCGATTGGAATCCCATTACAATTGTTATCCAATCGTCCGGATGTCCAAAGCGCCGAAGCGGCACTGATGCAGGCTTATTATGCAACTAATGAAGCCCGTTCATATTTCTATCCATCCATTACGCTTAGCGGAAATATCGGATGGACAAATAGCGGTGGAGGCGGTATCAGCAATCCGGGAGCAATTCTTTGGCAAGTTATCGGAAATCTGTCACAGCCTATTTTTAACAAGGGAGTAAACAAAGCTCGTTTGGATATGGCAAAGGTACAGCAAGAAGAAGCTAAGTTGAATTTTCAACAAACTTTATTGAATGCCGGAAGCGAAGTAAACAACGCTTTGGCACAATGTCAATCGACCAAAGAGAAAGTGAGCTTGTATGACCAACAGGTTACTTTGTTAAAATCCGCCGTACATAATACACAATTGTTGATGCAACACGGCAACACGACTTCTTATCTTGAAGTCCTCACTTCACAACAAACTTTATTGCAAGCCCAACTTAACCAAATATCGAACCGCTTTGATGCCATACAAGGAGTTATAACACTTTACCGTGCGCTGGGAGGGGGAAGAAATTGAACTTTTAGATGATATGAAGGAAATGCCATATAAATGTAATAAAGAAACTGTTTGCGAAGAAAACCCTTTAGGCTGTTCTTTTCAGATAATGAATTATTCGCGAAACACAGAACGTAGCAGTGTAAATTTGGGACAGCACGTGCTGCTGTTCTGTCAAAGCGGACACATACGCATCACGAGTAATAAGTTCAAGGAAGAGTTTTTGTGTGCAGGAGAAATATTATTTGTGCCTCGTGGTAGTGACTATTACGGAGTAGCGTTGAGTAATACAATATTATTTATCCATTACTTTAATAACACAGTATGCCATGCAGAGAATTGTATTCTCTCTTATCTCTATACGCATAAGCATATAGAGCCAAAGGAAGGAAAAAGCTATTTTTACAGTAAACTCACTGTCTGTAAACAACTGCTACACCTACTGGACGGAATAAATGGCTATATAGATGATAAAACGCACGAGCCGAATTTATGGAAACTGAAACATAAGGAATTGATTTGGCTATTCAGCAAATATTACACACCTGAAGAGTTGCAACTTTTCTTCCATCCGATGACCGATGAGCAAATCCCATTCAAAAGCCTTGTACTGACACACTACCGTAAAGCCAATTGTACGAAGGAACTGGCGGAATTATGTGGCTATGGGTTACATACCTTCCGGCGAATATTCAAAAATGAGTTTGGAATACCTGTGTACCGCTGGCTGATTCAAAAGCGGGCAGAACACATTAAACACCGCTTGTCAATGCCATACATCCCCTTTTCCGACATTATTGACGAGTTTAACTTTTCTTCCGCTCAACACTTCAACAGCTTCTGTAAACAATATCTGGGTGATACACCGGGTAATTTGCGAAAAGAGAATACTTCTTTTACAAAATAAAGTATCTGTGGTCATTTTCTGTTAGTATATGATAAATTTATATGATTAGCTATATTGTTGATATTCTTAACTTTGCACCCGAAACTAAAGAGAATATTCAATGCAGATAAAATGTAAAGAGATGATACGGGAAATGGATAGCCGGATAGCAGCCATCGACCTGAACGGGAGTCATATTATCCGGGATTGTAAAGCGATGCTTGTCTTCCTGAGAAAGCAGCTAATAGAATTAAAAGCATTAACGGAATCTACCCTTTTCCGTGATGAAGCAGAAGAAATTTCCTTTTTTAAGCATCATAAACCGACACTTTTAGGACAGTTGATTTATTTCCATGAGATACTGCGCATCGAAAGCCAACGTCCCATCGGGGATGATGAGTTGGATACTTATTACGAAAAGAGACAGGAAGAACAAAAACTGTTCTTTGATCGCCATGTAGCATTCTTTCAATATTACCGCAGCGGGGCAACTTATATGGATAAGTACTATTTTCTGCGAGGAAAGCAAGAGAATATTGTCAATATGGATGTATGCCATCTGGATGATGATTCGGCGTTTTCGACGGGATATGACCATCTTGTCGCCCGCATCATGGCTATGGAGATGTTGTATGCTTTCCTTTCGGTGAAACGTACTAACCTGCGAAATGGAGGTGAAAATATGTCTACCGAACTTCTGAAAGTTAAAGGTTTCTACAAGTGGACTGGTACTGCTATCGAATTGGTGGAAATAGTGTACGGACTCAGTGAAATGGATAGCATCAACAACGGTGAAACCCCGATACACGAATTAGCCGCCTTTATAGGAACACTGCTGAACATCGACATCCGGGATTGTTACAGTGCCTACACGGATATGAAACGCCGCAAGAACGTAAGTCGCACATACTTTCTGGACAAGATGCAGGAACGGTTGAACAAAAGGATGGAGCAGGACGATGATAAGGAACAGAAACGGAAGTAGTATTCTGATAAAATAAGGAATAGAGTAACTTTTGCATAAGATAGTGTTGTTTATTGAGATAAATTCTGTATTTTTGCATCCATCAAGTCGCTCTTTGAGATGTGTGTAGAAACATAGCAGAATAAAGCATTTCGCTCGTTTCTAAATCGTTACCTGTTAAGAAAGATATTCTTGCAAACTACTCATTATCAGGTGGTAATGAGAATAATAATGTCTTGCCAAATGGAAAGTAATGTGTTTGCCGATATTACAAAGCGTAGCGATTTCATTCAGGTATTCATTCATCTTTTGGTTACTGATTACCGGAAGTAACTTCCCGTCGGGCTGTTTTCCCTTATATTTCGCCAGAATAGCTTTGGGAATCTCCAATAAACGGACACTGGAAACGACCTGTGTCTTTTGCCTGCGGATCTTTATCCATTCATGACCGTCAAAAGAAGTCTGAAGGTTCTCCCCCTTCAAATTAGCTATGTCAATATAAGATAAACCCGTATAGCAACTGAACACAAAAATGTCCCGCACCTGCCCAAGACGTTCCGAAATGAATTCCTTCGTTTCTATCCGCCCGAGCTCCTCCTCTGTCAAATAGCCACGGTCTACCTCATCAAAATGAAAATCAAACTTCACAAACGGATCGCTTTTCACTATTCCCAAATCCCTTGCCACCGATACCACTTTACCGAAACGCTGTATAAACTTCATCGAAGTATTGTTGGTACATTCACATACTTTCCGCAGATACAGATAAAAATTCTTGATGAAAAACAAATCTACTTTATTCAGACATATATCTGTTACGCCGTATTTATCCGTCATAAAGGCAAGCAGACGGTTTCGGGTAAGGATATAACGGCTGTAAGTCTTCTGCGTAGTAGTTCCTGCCTCTGCCTTTAACCGGTATTCCCGGTTGAAACGGTCGAAAAAGTCCAGTAAAGTGGTATTGTTTCTCCTTTCCTCCTCCTTCTTTTTCAGCGCTCACTCATCCCTTCCCAGATAAGCATCCCGCACCTTTTCCGCAGTTACATAACCGTCTTCGGTGAGCAGCCGCTGATAATGCTGTGTAATAGCATGACGCGCAGCATCGAGCATCGCATTCAGCCGGATAATCTCAGGCGTCCGCCCGATAGCACGCCCCTTCTCCACACTCCAGTCCTCTGGCCTCACCGATAGACCGGGCCGAAACTCCACGGCTTTCCCGTTCACCGTAATACGTCCGATAACAGGCATTTCCCCGGTTTTACGCGCCGCTGTCCGCTTTAAGAAAAACGATAATGAAAAAGTACTTTTCATGCTCTCATTTTTTATTACAAACTTAGGCTAAAGCCTGTAAATGAGAATGTTTATAGGATGGACAATAGGGGCCTGAAATCAGCCATTCCGGGACTTCGCGTGGCCATTTTTCGGACAGCTAAAAATGGCCACGGATAGTGTTTCAAAAAGTGTGT